>CAMHPA010000042.1 GCA_946186925.1 uncultured Bacteroidota bacterium
TACCAAGTATTTGGCCATACTCAGTTGCGAAAGAAAGCCATCATAAAGAAGTCTTTTGCCGATTTGGATTGCAGGAAGGCCTTCCTGCTCAAAACGAAAGACGGACATACCAAAATTGTTGAATTTGGTAAAGAATAATTAGTGCCATTAATCGCCATAAAACACATTTTCCATGGCAATAAATCAAATAATGGCACCAACATGTTGCCCCTTATAAAAAACTATGCCACCCGATCATTCGCGGTGGCATAAATTTTGTTTGCCTCTGACCACATAAAATTATCAAAATGGCTGACAAATTCAAAACCACCTTTCAGGTTTACACCAACAACGCCGACTCGCGCAAATTGGCCAAACCGGGCGCGCTGTTCGCCTATTTCATCGAAGCGGCAAGTATGCACGCCGAACGGCTCGGCATCGGGCACAAAAGCCTGCAGGACAATCACAACGCATTTTGGGCACTGTCGAAAGTGCATTTCGATATTTACCAAACACCGGTATGGCATCAGAAAGTAACCGTAACCACTTGGCCGTCAGGCTATAACCGATTGTTCGCTCGCCGCTATTTTCAGATTGCCGACGAAACCGGAACATTGCTTGCCGAAGGCGCATCTGATTGGGTGATAATGAGTTTCGAGAACCGCAGCCTGTGCAATGTGCAGTCGATTGTTGAGAGCATCGCGCAGTTCAACCTTGAGCAGGAACACCTGAACGTGAACACCGCCAAAGTACCGGCCGCCAACAGCGAAACAGCCGCAAAAACCACTCGCCGCGTAATGTTCAGCGACCTTGATATGAATAAGCACCTGACCAGTATGCGCTATCTCGATTGGACAATGGACTGCATCAACATCGACTATCTTAACACGCACACGGCAAAATCTGTCGATATAAATTTTCAGCACGAAATGCCTGAAGGCGAAGTTGTTACGCTCTTGTGCCAGCAAACGGGCGACAGTTTTGTTGTTTCGGGCGAACTTGCCAACGGAAAGACATCTTTTTCAGCAAAAATCGGATTCTGAACAACCGCATCAGCATAAAAAAAGCGCGACCAACCAGCCGCGCTTTTATTTTATAATCAATTGTCTGCTAATTCTTTCCGACAATCATATTGTACTGAACCGTGATGTAGCCGTCGTTCGGAAAAATCTTGTTAGCCAGCGTGATGACCGCCTCCGCATCCTTCTTGCGCTTCTCGTTCAGAAGGTCCTGTGTGTATTTCATAATGCCGTCAACAATCAGACTCTTGACAATAGGGTCAGCCTTGATGGGCTCGTTGTTGACAATTTTCTCTGACAGTTTGGCGCGCGCATCTGACATCTCGTGCACACCTTGCGTCTCGTTGTTCGACATGCACTTCAGAATACCCGAATAGTACATAAACAAGTAATCAGTTTTATGATACAGCTTTTCGTAATTTTTGGCTGCAGCGGCGGCTTTTGAATAGTTTCCTTTGTCAAAATTGGTCTTGATTTCAGCCTTGACGTGTTTTTTTATAAGATCGATAAAATCAGTGTTTTGTGCCACAAGCTCACCTTCAATGTCCTTACGGATGAATTTCTGCGTGTACTTCACTGCCTGACGCATGCCGTCCTTATAATCGGCTGCCACTTCGGGGTCCGACGACTCATAGAGTTTCACATAGCACATGGCCGCATACAAATGTGGCTCGGCTTCACGGCCGGCAGCCTGATCAGCGCACATGTCTTCTGCCTTGAACAGACAAATCTCGTATTTGCCTGATGTGTAAAGTTTTGACAGCTTTGTGTTGTGGCCGCCCTTCACCTGAGCAAACGTGCCCGCACAAAGCATTATGCACAATGATGTGCAAAGAAGTTTTAAATTCATTTTTTCGAAAATTTTCTTTTGACAAAAAAAAAAAATTGAAGTCAAATTCGCAATTTTTTTATACCGATGTTATTAACAAAAAGTGAATGTTGTTGTGGTGACAGATTTTGCGATTGTAAGTGGAAAAGGCGAACGGAAAACCTATATTTGCAATCAAATTTTCAAAATTATGAGAGCAATTTTCGCATCTATGCTTGTTGTGGCCTGTATGGCCGCAAACGCGCAACCCGACAAATGGTCGTCGAAGAAATACTTTACAGTGATGAGCTACAACGTTGAGAATCTGTTTGATACGCTCAACACCAACGGCAAGAACGACGAGGAGTTCACTCCTTCCGGAAAAAAAGAATGGACATCGGAACGCTACAAGACAAAGCTTTCACACCTGGCCGAGGTTATTGCGGCGTTGAATCCCGAAAAAGGCCAATATCCTGACATTGTGGCGATTGAGGAAGCCGAAAACATTTCGGTTTTGCGCGATTTGGCCGCACAGAAAGCCATCAGCGAGGTTGGCTACCAATGCATTCTTGAAGAAGGTCCCGACCCGCGCGGAATTGACTGCGGACTGCTATACAACTCAAAGACATTCAAATACATATCGCACCGCGCCATTCAAGTCAAACTGCGCCCTTCGGGACAGACAACGCGCGACATTCTGTATGTGAAGGGAATGGTTGACAAAGAGACTCTGCACATTTTTGTGAACCACTGGCCGTCGCGCGTCAGCGGAAAAGAGAAAACCGAAAACAAGCGCGCGCAATGCGCCGACCGTCTGAAGGAAATCACAGACTCGATTATCAAGGCCGAACCGCAATGCAACATCCTGATTATGGGCGATATGAACGACGAGCCCGACGATGAGAGCGTTCTCAACATTCTGCAAGCGAAAAGCACCACGCAATACAGCAAGCTCAATAATATAATGTATCTGCTGCAGCAGAAGAACAAAGGCAAGTTTGGCAGCGGAACCTATTATTACAAAGGCGAATACTCAATGCTCGACAACTTGATTGTGAGCAATCCGCTGCTCACCCGCACCAAGGGTTTCCGCCTGTATGAGAACACGGGCTACATCTTTGCGCCCGACTTCATCAGTTTTAAGGAAAGCAACGGCGACATCGCCCCTTCGCGCTCATATTCAGGCAAATACTACGGCGGATATAGCGACCACTATCCTGTTTATATGATTTTTTATAAGAAGTGATATTGTTGGTGAATCGGTGAATTGGTGAATCGAATTATAAGTTTTAAGTTTTCGAAGTTTTAAGTTTAACGGGTTTAACAGGTTTAACAGGTTTAAAATGAATCAAAAATCAAAATTCCTAAATCCTAAATCCACAATCGTTTATGCCCTTCGAGATTAACTCGCCATTCAAGCCTACGGGCGACCAGCCGCAAGCCATCAGGCAACTTGTGGACGGACTGAACAGCGGCCAGCAGTTTCAGACGCTGCTTGGCGTGACGGGTTCGGGCAAGACGTTCACCATTGCCAATATGCTTGAGCAGGCGCAGCGTCCAGCGCTCATCTTGAGCCACAACAAGACGCTCGCGGCGCAACTCTACAGCGAGTTCAAAGAGTTTTTCCCGAACAACGCGGTCGAGTATTTCGTTTCGTACTACGACTACTATCAGCCCGAAGCCTACATCCCCGTGACGGACACCTACATTGAGAAGGATTTGAGCATCAACGACGAGATTGAGAAACTGCGTCTGCACACCACGTCGTCGCTGCTGTCGGGCCGCCGCGACGTGATTGTGGTCTCGTCCGTATCGTGCCTGTACGGCATCGGCAACCCCGACGATTTCTACAGCAATAGCATCAGCGTGAAGGTGGGCGAAAACGTTGGCCGAAACCAACTGCTGCGCCGCCTTGTCGACGCGCTCTACTCGCGTAACGAAGTGGATTTCAGCCGCGGCACGTTCCGCGTGAAGGGCGACACGGTCGACGTCTATCTTGCCTACGGCGATTCGGCCTACCGCCTTATGTTTTGGGGCGACGAGATTGACCAAATCGAAGTTTTCGACCCGCTGAACGGCAGCGTCATCGACCGCCCCGAGCAGGTTTCCATCTACCCCGCAAACATCTTCGTGACAACGCAAAGCCGCATCCAGCAGGCCATCCGTATGATTCAGGACGACCTTGTGGCGCAGGTTGAGTATTTCAAGAGCATCGGCAAAAACCTTGAAGCCAAGCGGCTCGACGAGCGTGTGAACTACGACCTTGAAATGATACGCGAATTGGGGCACTGCCCAGGAATTGAGAACTATTCGCGCTATTTCGACGGGCGCGCGGCGGGCACTCGGCCGTTCTGTCTGCTCGATTATTTCCCGAAAGATTTCATCACGGTCATCGACGAAAGTCACGTCACCGTGCCGCAGATTCACGCAATGTTCGGCGGCGACCGCTCGCGCAAGGAAAACCTTGTGGAATACGGATTCCGCCTGCCTGCCGCGCTCGACAACCGTCCGCTCAAGTTCGACGAGTTTGAAGCGCTGACGGGCCAGACCGTGTATGTGAGCGCCACACCCGCCGACTACGAACTGGCCAAATGCGGCGGCGTGATTGTTGACCAAGTGATTCGCCCGACAGGCCTGCTCGACCCGCCGATTGACGTGCGTCCGAGCCTGAACCAGATTGACGACCTTGTGGCCGAAATCAACAAGCGGGCCACCAAAGACGAGCGCGTGCTTGTGACGACGCTCACCAAGCGTATGGCCGAAGAGTTGCAGAAATATCTGACCCGTATGGGGATACGGTCGAACTACATCCACAGCGACGTGGACACGCTTGAGCGCGTGAAGATTCTTGACGACCTGCGCAACGGACTTTTCGACGTGCTTGTGGGCGTCAATCTGCTGCGCGAAGGCCTTGACCTGCCCGAAGTGTCGCTTGTGGCCATTTTGGACGCCGACAAGGAAGGATTCCTGCGCAACGAGCGCTCGCTGACGCAGACCGCAGGCCGCGCCGCCCGCAACGTGAACGGCCTTGTGATTATGTATGCCGACCAAATAACGGACTCAATGCAGCGCACCATCGACGAGACTAACCGCCGCCGCGAGAAGCAGTTGCGCTACAACGAAGAGCACGGCATCACCCCGACGCAGATTGTCAAGGCCAAGCGCCGCACCGTGGGCACCGACGAGACCGCCACCGCTCAATATTACGTCGAGCCCGAGAAGGTGAACCTTGCCGCCGAGCCCGTTGTGGCCTATATGAGCCGCGAAGCCCTGCAGAAGGCCATCGACAAGACCAAGAAGCAAATGGAACGCGCCGCCGACAAACTTGACTTTATGGAAGCCGCCCGCCTGCGCGACGAAATGTTTGAGTTGCAGAAGGTGCTGGCGGAAAAGTTTAAAAGTTGAGATGCGAGCTTCCAACTTTCTTACTATTTTTATGCGTTTGGAAACGGGGAAACTGATGAAACGATTTCTGACATACACCGCCGCATTGCTGCTGACCGCTGCAAGTTTGACTTGCCAGGGTGCGGAACCTGAGTTTTTCAGCGTCAACAATCTGTATAACATATCGATACGCGAGACAAACTCGGTTTGCAAAGACGCCGATGGCTTTGTATGGGCGTCGTCGAAGATGGGCATTCTGCGGTTTGCCAGCCACAACTACCGCATCTACAACCTACCCTACGCCGAACATAACGCACTGACAGTCAGACTTGAATGTCGCGACAAAATGCTGGTTGCCTATAGCAATTTAGGTCAGGTTTTCATTTATAACCCAGTTGCCGACAAGTTTGAGCCGCTCATCAACCTGATACAATATATTAATCGCCGGAGCCTGATTATCTACAAAATAGCTATTGATACAAAGCAAGACCTTTGGGTAGCCTCATCGAAAGGTTTTTTCAAGTATGCCGATGGGCAGATTACAGCCATTGATGAGGAAGGCGTTTTCTTCAACTTGGAATGGCTGTCGGAGAAAGAACTGATTGTGGCCGGGCGAACGAAAGTGCAAATTATTGACACTGAGTCAGCTGACGCTCGGCCGCGCGACATCGGAGCAAGCCTGCCCCCAAGCATCAAGACCAGCCTTTTCTGCGATACCGCACACAACAGGCTCTGGATTGGAACCAAAACCGACGGGCTGATGATTTTCGACTTTGCAAGCCACTCTGTGAACAAGGTGAAAGGCATACCAACACTGCCGGTTCTGGCACTCGAGCAGTTCAACGACAGCACTTTGCTTGCAGGTGTTGACGGACACGGAATCAGTGCGATTGACATTGGCAGCGGCAGCATCAGGAAAACCTACCAAAGCGACCGCAACAACCCGCAAACCCTTGCCAGCAATGGCGTCTACGACATTCTGTGCGACCCAGGAAAGCGCGTGTGGGTGTGCACCTACGATGACGGCGTGCTCTTTGCCAACGTCGAAACCAAGAATGTCACACAGTTTCTGCATCAGCCAAACAACGACAACTCAATAAAAGACAACCACGTGAACGACGTGTGCGAAGACCCCGACGGCAATCTCTGGTTTGCCACCAATAACGGCGTCAGCCGATACAATCCGCTGGCCGACAAATGGTTACATATGCAGGCCGATGCGCGTGACCGCTCACACGTATTCCTTTCAATATGCGCCGATGCTGAAGGGCAAATATGGGCCGGCACCTACTCGTCAGGGCTCTATGTTTTCGACAGAAACGGCCGCACCCTGGCCCACTACACAAGCGGCAACCGCAGCGACTACAACAACGATTTCGTTTTCAGCCTGATAGAAGACAGATACCACGACATCTGGATTGGCGGCACCAACAACGAAATTTTCCGCTACAACCGCAACAACCACAGTTTCAGCCGCTTCGAGTACTCGCCAGTGAACAAAATTGCCGAACTCGACAGCGCAAACCTGCTTTTAGGCTGCACCAGCGGGCTAAAAAAGCTCGACAAAACAACTGGCCAGAGAAGCACTCTTATTGACAGTTGTATTGTGAACGACATTCTGGTGCGCAGCGACACCGTATGGGTGGCGACCCACGGCAACGGACTGATTAGAATGAACTTAAACGGCGAAATAACAGCGCGTTATGACTCCCGGAACGGACTCCCGTCGGATTTTGTAACAAGCCTGCTATTCGCTGCCGGACATCTTTGGATTGGCACCGAAACAGGGCTTTGCAAATTTGAGCCGCAGAGCGAAAAAGCGTTCATATTTCCATCAACATCGCAGCTGTCGGCGTCGTTCAACCGCCACGCAGCTTTGGTTCTGAGCAACGGCAATCTGATTTGGGGCACCAGTAATGGCGCGGTGTGCCTGAACCCTGATTTTGAACCCGAGGCCCAGTCGAGCGGCAAAATCTTCATTCAAGACATCAGCGTGGCGGGCAGCTCAATCCGCAATCAGGCCGACATAACAGGCAATATGCCTGTAAACCAGCTTAACAACCTGAAACTCAACTACACTCAGAACACTATAAAAGTTGAGTTGGAAGCGCTTGGAAGAGTTGTAGGGCCACGGTTTGCGTGGAAAATGGACGGTATCGACGCTGATTGGAACCAGCCCGCCGCACAAAACATAATCTCGTACCCTAACCTACCGTCGAGCAATTTTAACTTGATTATCAGACTGTACGACAACACTTTATCGCACATCATCGATGAGCGCGAGCTGCACATCGAAATCACACCGCCGCTTTGGCATCGCTGGTGGTTTGTTATTATCTGCTATCTCGCTGTGTGTCTGTTAGTTTATATAGTTATATCACAATATATCCAAAACATAAAACGGCAACACGCCGAGGATAAAATCCGATTCTTCACCAACACTGCGCACGAGATTCGCACGTCGCTGACGCTGATAAAGGCGCCTATTGAGGAACTCCACAAAGAGAAAAAACTGACAGCCACGGGCCAGCACAATCTTGAACTGGCATCGGCTCAGGCACAGCAGCTGTCGGCGGTGGTGACGCAACTGATGGACTTCCAGAAATCGGACATCGGCAAGGAAATACTACAGTTGGCGATGGTCGATATTGTTGATTTTGTGGGCAATAGGATTCAAATGTTCGAATCGATGGCCGCAAAGAGCGAAATCGGACTGAAATTCACACACAACACCAACAGCTACAGCTCCGCCATAGACACCAATATGATGGCAAAAGTTGTTGATAATCTGATATCTAACGCCATAAAATACTCATCCAAAGGCGGCATTGTCAGCATTGGCCTTGAGTGCGATGAAAATATGTGGCGACTATCGGTTACCGACCACGGAATTGGCATCAGCCGGCAGGCGCAAAAGCATTTGTTTACAGAGTTTTATCGAAGCGAAAATGCCATCAATTCAAGCATTATCGGCTCTGGCATTGGTCTGATGCTGGTGAAGAATTATGTGGAGATGCACAACGGAAAGGTTACCTGCGAGAGCCAGGAAGGCAAAGGCTCGGTATTCACCATTGAGATTCCGGCAGCCGTGACTGACCGCCACCAATCCGTCAGCAATGAGATAGCGGCCAAACCTGCATTGCAAACCTCTGATAACAAGACTGTTGACAACAAAGATTCTGACATCAGTCTGCTGATAGTGGAAGACAACGAGAACCTGTTGCGGTTTATGCGCGACACGCTGGCCGACGAATTCGGCATTGCCACCGCCGCCAACGGCCGCGAAGCCTGGCAAAGCATCGCCAAGCAGCAACCCGACATTGTTGTTTCCGACATTATGATGCCCGAAATGGACGGTTTTGAGCTGTGCCGCCTGATGAAATCGACCTTTGAGACAGCGCACATTCCAATCATTCTGCTCACCGCCCTGTCGGGCCGCGCCGAGCAGCTGCAGGGCCTTGGTCTTGGCGCCGACGACTATCTGACCAAGCCGTTCGATATGGATATTCTGCGGCTTCGGCTTAAAACAATTGTGCGCAACCGCCAGCTGACCAAATCGAAGATTATCAACAGCTTGTCGCACGGCACGCCAGTTGAGCTCGGCAACAAGCAGAACGACGAGTTTGTTCAGAAACTGCACCTTACAGTTAAGGAAAATATGGGCAACAGCGATTTCGACAAAGAGCAGTTTGCCGCAGCTATGAACGTCAGTTCGTCGCTGTTATACAAGAAGATAAAGGCACTGACAGACCTATCGCCCACCGATTTCATAAAAACGGCGCGACTGGAGTACGCCCAGCAACTGCTCAAATCGCAGCAGTATAATATAACGGAAATCAGCGAGATGTGCGGTTTTGCAAGCGCCGCCTACTTCAGCACGGTGTTCAAAAAGCAGTATGGCGTGGCGCCGTCGGATTATAATGCTGACACAGAGAACACAAAGTAGACGGAGGGCACAGAGGTTTGACTCATTCTAACTTCTCTCTCCTCACGCCTAATTCCTCATTCCCAACTCCTAACACCTAATTCCTAACTCCTAATTCCTAACTCCTAAATACCAAAGTGCAACCGATTGTTATTTTTGTTGCATTTTGTTCCGAGTGTCGATTTTTTGCATATTTTACAACCGAAAGCATTTTAACTAAACACATATAGTAACACACTAAAAATCAAAACTATGAGACGTTTAAACAGTATCAGAATTTATTGTTTGATGGCTTGCGCGATGATGGTTGCGGGATGCTCGCAACAGACTGCGCAACAAACTGACACACAGCGCTGGGTTGGAACCTGGGGCACTGCCGTGCAACTCACCGAGCCGCACAACTGCCCGCCAGAGCCAGGAATCAGCGGAAACACAATTCGCCAGAAAATCCGCGTGTCAATCGGCGGCGAGACCGTGCGCCTGAAACTCTCGAACGAGTTCGGCAACGACGTGCTGAAGATTGCCGCCGTGAGCCTCGCCCCCGCCCTCGAAGGCAGCAAAATTGACGCCGCAAAGGCTGTGAACGTGCTGTTCGGCGGAAAACAGGCCATTGATATTGAGAAAGGCAAATCGGTTATTTCCGACGCGCTGCAGTTTGCGCTGACACCGCGTATGGACGTGGCCGTGACCATTGCCTACACCTTTGTGCCAAGCGACATCACTGGCCATCCTGGCTCTCGCACAACATCGTACATTCTGACAGGTAACGAACTGAATAACACCGACTTTGCCGCTGCCGTCACAACCGACCATTGGTACACTATTGAGCGTCTCGACGTGGTGGCCGACGAACCCACGGCAGCCATTGCCATTGTGGGCAACTCAATCACCGACGGTCGCGGCTCAACGACCAATCAGGTCAACCGCTGGACCGACGTCTTCTCTGAGCGCCTGCTGGCCAATCCCGCCACAAGCAATCTGGCCGTGCTCAATATGGGCATTGGCGGCAACTGCGTCATTCGCGGCGGACTGGGCCCCAACGCTTCGGTGCGCTTCAACCGCGATGTGATTGAGCAGCCTGGCGTTAAGTATGTCATTCTGTTTGAAGGCGTTAACGATATGGGCTACTCGCCGAATCCGGCCGTGACCGAAAAAGAACTGATTGACGCCTACTCGAAAATGATTGATTCGGCGCACGCTCACGGACTGAAGATTTACGGCGCAACCGTAACGCCGTTCAAAGAGTGCTTCTACGGCTCGCCCGAGAAGGAAACGTGCCGCCTGGCCGTGAACAACTGGATTCGCACTTGCGGCAAGTTCGACGCCGTAATCGACTTTGAGAAAGCCATTTGCAGCGATTCGGACACCACAGTGATGAACCCCAATCTGCACGACAACGACAACCTGCACCCCAACGCCAACGGTCACAAGGCTCTGGGTGAGTATGTTGATTTGGGGCTGTTTGAATAGAGAGTATTAAAGAACGCAGATGACACAGATTTAACGGATTTTACAGATTATTTTGAATTGAATTACGAATTACGAATTTTGATTCAACTTGTTAAACCTGTTAAACATTAAACTCAACGTTCTAAACAGCGATGCGTTTCAACTCTTTAAACTTATAACTTTTAAACTTTCAACTCAATGAAACACCTATCAATCACCCTGTTAGCCGCTGCCGCGATAATGTGCGGATGCAACGGCCAGAAAAGTGCAAGCACCGAAACGGGCTTCACCAACCCAATGATTTGGGCCGATGTGCCCGATATGTCGATGATGCGCGTGGGCGACACCTATTATATGAGCAGCACCACGATGCATATGAACCCAGGCGTACCAATTATGAAGTCGAAAGACCTGAGCAACTGGCAGATAGCGGGCTACGCATACGAGACTCTGGGCGACCAGGACGAGACGATGCTATTGAACGGCAAGAACACCTACGGCAAAGGCTCGTGGGCAAGTTGCATTCGCTACGTTGGCGGCAAATTCTTTGTCAGCACCTTCGACCAGGTGACAGGCAAAACCTACTTTTTCACCACCGACAACATTGAGAATGGCAAGTGGGAACGCCACGAGTTCCGTCCTTCGCACCACGACCATACCATTGTGTTTGAAGAAGATGGACACATTTATATGATAAACGGCGGTGGCAAAATCTTCATTCGCGAAGTTGAGCCCGATTTCAGCGGAATCAAGCCAGAATCAGAGAAGGTTCTGATTGAGAACGCTGGTCTGCCTGCTGGCGAAAACCTGATGCTTGGCGCCGAAGGCTCGCAGATGTTCAAAATCAACGGCAAATACTATCTGTTCAACATTTGCTGGCCGCGCGGCGGTGTGCGCACCGTTATCTGCCACCGCGCCGACAGTTTGTTCGGCCCGTACGAAGGCCGCGTTGTGCTGCAGGACAAGGGCGTGGCTCAGGGCGGACTCATTGACACGCCCGACGGCCGCTGGTTCGCCTACCTGTTCGGCGACCGTGGCGCTGTGGGCCGAATCCCCTACCTTGTCCCTGTTGTTTGGGAAGATGGTTGGCCAGTTCTGGGTGTCGATGGCAAAGTGCCCGAAACACTCGACCTGCCAGCAAACGGCAGCCTGATTCCTGGCATTGTTGACAGCGACGAGTTCGACGGCGACAAACCGAAAATTGTTTGGCAGTGGAACCACAATCCTGTGAACAGCCTCTGGTCAATGACCGAGCGCAAAGGCTTTATCCGCTTCCGCACCGACCGCACCGACACACTCTTTACTCAGAGCCGCAATATGCTCACACAGCGCACCATAGGCCCGAAATGCTCGGGCAGCGCTTGTCTCGATGCCTCGAACCTGAAGGACGGCGATGTTGCGGGACTTGCCCTGCTGGCTGGGAAATTCGGCTTTGTAGCCATTCAGAACGATGGCGACAAAAAATCGATTGTGATGGTTAACAACCAGCCCGAAGCCAACGCCGACGGTGCACCCTGGCCCCCGCGCCGCGGTGTTCAGCACGTTGTTGCAAGCGTTCCTGTCGATGTCAGCACCGTCTATTTCAAAGCCGACTGCGACTTCAGCCGCATTGCCGACGAGAGCGCCATTGGCAGCCACGGCGTTGACAAGGCCGTCTTCCACTACTCGCTCGACGGCAAGCAATGGAACCAAATCGGCGACACTCTGCCAATGTCGTACAGCCTCGACCACTTTATGGGCCAGCGCTACGCACTCTTCTTCTACTCTACCAAAGAGCCAGACGGCTATGCCGATTTCGATTGGTTCAGGATTAGTGAGTAGTAAACACCTATTTTGACAGAAAACAACGGCTCTCGCCTTCGGGTGAGGGCCGTTTTTGGTTTTGTCAATTTCAAAGTACATGAAAAGAAAGCTGATTTTACCATCATGAAGGTTGAATAAAAGATATTGACATCAGCTTATTAACAATCACCATTTTTCTTTCTGTTATACAACCGATTGCAATAGCAAGAAAAAAGCCATATTACTGATTGTAAATATTTTACCCACTTACTGCAACCGATTGCAAAATATGTTGCTTTACAAATTTTTATACAAATATCTAATTTTAAAAACGAAATATCCGGATTTGAAAGCCCCTTTCTGCCCCACCCGATACTTTTAGCGTAATCAAAATCGCAAAAATTTGGTTATGGGGGAAATCAGATTCAACAATGAATTTAAAGGCAGAACGCTGGCAGTTTCAACACCCGCATTCACAGCCGTTTTCACCAATAATAATGTGCGACATTGATTCCGACGCGGACGACGCATCGGCACAGGTGGGAAAATTCGACATCTGCCACACCACGCTTGTATGTGGCTGGCAAAAATGTGGAACTATACTATTTAATAACTAAACACCAATTTTATGATGAAACTTCAATTATGGAGAAAGGCGGCCACGATGCTGCCAACATTGTTGATTTCATTCTGCACGATGGCGCAGCAGCACAGCGTGAGCGGCTCCATCACAGATGAATCGCAGCTCCCCATTCCGGGAGCGAACATTGTAGTCAAAGGGACTACGACAGGAACAATCACCGACGGCAACGGACAATTCTCAATGCAAGCGTCGGACGGCGATGTTCTTGTGGTGTCGTATATTGGCTACACATCGGAAGAGATTACCGTTAACGGTAATGGTCCGTACAACGTTAGCCTTGTACCTGACCTTATTGGTTTGGGCGAGGTTGTGGTTGTGGGTTATGGTACCCAACGCAAAGAGGCCGTAACCGGTTCTGTGGCATCAATGAAGGGCGATGTTGTCCGTGAGATGCCAGGCTCAAACATCACGCAATCGCTGCAAGGCCGTATTGCCGGTGTCAACATGCAGCAGACATCAACAAAACCAGGTGCTGAGATGCAGATTCGCATACGTGGTACACGTTCGCTGAATGCAAACAACGACCCGTTGGTTGTGTTGGATGGTGTGCCTTTTGCCGGCAAGCTTGGCGACATTGACCCGAACTCAATCAAGAGCATCGACATCTTGAAGGATGCTTCGGCAACCGCAATCTACGGTTCACGTGGTGCAAACGGTGTCATCCTGGTCACTTCAACAAAAGGAAATATCGATCAAGACGCTACTGTTTTGTATAGCGGATATTACGGACTCAAAACCGTATTCTCGAAATACCCGATGATGAATGCCGAGAAACTGAAAACCCTGCGCGAATACAAAGGATCGTTTAAAAACAGCCCAATGGAAGAAGAAGGTATTGCGAAGGGTGTTGACACCGACTGGCAGGACGAAATATATGATAAAGGCATGGTTACAAGCCACGACCTCTCTGTCACCGGTGGTACCAAAACGGCTGCCTACAGCTTCGGCTTTGGTTACTATCGTGAGGAGGCTGTTCTGCCGCTGCAGAACTACTCGCGATTCTCGCATCGTGCGGCTCTTGACCAGAAAGTCGGAAAATACATCAAAGTTGGCTTTACAAGCAACAATAACTATTCTATCACCAATGGCAACAGCATAGGTATTTACGATGTGCTGGCAGCCTCGCCAATGGTAAGCCCGACTGACGCTGACGGCAACACCCGCCGCACCATCGACAACAACACTGTTGACACCCAGGTTTGGATGCGTACTCGCGAAACATTGGAGAAAATTAAAGATGACGGCGATTGGGAGGATAAGGTAAGATCATTCGGAACATACAATAGTTTTTATGCCGAATTGTCTATTCCGCGTATCGAAGGGTTGAAATACCGCATGAATGCTGGCTTGAACCTGAAATATACTCAAAATGGCAGATATACCGGTGTGGGCGTTATGGCCTCAGCAGAAGACGCGGCTTCCTCTGCTTCGCTTTCGAAACAGCTTGATTTGAACTGGTCTGTCGAGAACTTGCTCACATATGACAGAACTTTTGGCGAACACAGCATCAACGCTGTCGGTTTGCTGTCGTTCGAGCGCGATCAGGACCATACAACATATGTTTCCGCATCAGGCATAGCGTCTAAGAAATTCCTGTACTACAACTTGGGCCGTACAAACGACAAAGGTTCAACATCTGTGGATCCAGGACGACAAGGCTACAGCGAATCAGGTCTGAAATCGGCCATGGCACGTTTGATGTACTCTTACGATGACCGCTATATGATAAGTGTTGCTGTGCGTAATGATAAATCTTCGCGTCTGGCACCGAGCAAAAACTCACATACCTACCCTGCCATATCAGTTGGTTGGAACCTTGCCCGCGAATCATTTATGGATGATTTTGCCTGGCTGAACTCATTGAAATTCCGTGTTGGCTACGGAGAGACATCAAACCAGTCTGTCGCTCCGTTCAAAACACTTGGTTTGCTTGATACCCACCCATACAACTTCGGCAACGATGTTGTGAGCACAGGCTATTATGTATCGCAATTAGCCAATGACGAACTTGGCTGGGAATACTCAAAGACGATGAACTATGGTGTCGACTTCGCTCTATTCGACCGCATCAGCGGTAGCTTTGAGTACTACGTGCAAAAGACCAACGATGTGCTGTTGAGCGTTAGCCTGCCTGCAACTTCGGGTGTTAGCAGTTATATGGACAACATTGGTAAAACACAGAACAAAGGCTGGGAGTTCAATTTGAACGCAACCATTCTTGACAACTACAACGGATTCACTTGGGATGCCGGCATCAATATGTACAGCAACAAGAACGAACTTGTTGAACTTGCATCGGGCGCTGAACGTGATGAGGAAAACTGCTGGTTTGTCGGACACCCGATCAACTCTATCTACGACTATGAGAACATTGGTCTGTGGATGCCTGAAGATTTCTACTACCAACCCGAAGGATACGATAAATCGTACGGAAAAATTCTGGAACCCGGCGGTGACGCTGGTATGATTCGCGTAAAATATACAGGCGACTTTGACGAGAACGGCATGCCTACACGGCAAATAGCCCCCGAAGATCGTCAGATTATGCACATCGACCCGAAACTGCAAGGCGGCTTCAATACCCGCTTGGAGTGGAAAGGTGTTGACCTGACTATTATTGGCGCATTCCAGGTTGGTGGCAAGCTCATCAGCACATTGCACTCAAGCAACGGCTATTTGAACCTGCTGAGCGGTCGTCGTGGCAATGTTGATGTTGATTATTTCTGGGCTGAAAGAGATAAAAAGACGATAAAAACGGATGAGAACGGCAACTATTTGGTTCACAACAGAAACGCCAAATATCCTGACCCGAACGCACGCCGCGAGGGTGACAATGCCGGTTACGCGTCAACACTCGGATACTTCAACGCTTCGTACTGCAAAATCCGCACAATTACGTTGGGCTACAACTTCAAGAACAATGGCATTGGCATTTTGGACGAAATCGGAATAAAGAAGATTCGCGTTTATGGAACCATTCAAAACCCATGGGTTATTGCTTCAAAATTCAAGAAAGAGACTGGTCTTGACCCGGAGACAAACTCATTTGGCTCAGAGAATGTTGCCACAAGTACTACTGCATACAAAGCAGACAAAGTGCTCACCGTTGGTACCAACACTCCGTCAACACGCACCTTCTTAGTTGGATTAAACATAACTTTCTAATCGTAAATAATTATGAAACAGAATCATAAAATATCATTAATTGGCGCAGCGGCATTGGCCACGCTTGCTATCTGCAGCTGCTCCGACGTGCTGGACGAGACTCCTCGTTCAACATTCACCCTCGACTATTTCACAACTACCGAAGGTATTCAGGGTGGTCTGACTCAAATGTATTCGCACCTGCGCAGCATTTATGGCACCTATTATTTGGCTGCCTGCGAGTGTGGTACCGACGAATACACTTGGGGACAATCAGGCGACAACAACAATAAAGACAACGATTTCTCTGGTGTTGGCACCATATCATCCTCAACAATTCGCACCGATGCCATTTGGAGACCGGTTTTTATTAACATCAATACCGCAAACGCCATTATTGAGCAAGGCAATGCCAGCGGACTAGAAGCCTCGCTGGTGGCTGAAGCCAATTTCTTCCGCGCATTCGACTACTTCCTGCTTGTTCAGCACTTCGGAGGTATGCCGTTGGATCTGGGCTCGGGTGAATTGAAATCGAACGCTGCTCCATCACGCAAGTCTGTTCGCAACACAGTGCCTGAAGTGTACACTCGTTGCATCTTCCCCGATCTGATTACTGCAGTGAACAATTTGCCAGATAACCCGCGTTTGGTCGGGACTGTTACAAAAAACGTTGCCCGCCTATACTTGGCAAAGGCTTATCTGACCTACGCATGGTGGCTCGAGAATCCGAAAAACATCCCGACCTACCCTGCCTGCGACCGCGTTGACCCCGATGGCAAATCAGCTGCTCAATATTTCCAATTGGCATACAATGTGGCCATGGAGGGCATCAACAACCCTGGTCCGTACGCATTGCAAGCGACATTCTATGACATGTGCGTTGCAAAAAACGAGCGCAACAATGAAATGATGCTTTGGGCCGACCATATTGCAAACAACTGGATGTACAGTGGGTGGACTACTAATCCCGATAACCCATACAACGAAAGCAAAGCCAATAACTATGGTAGCGACCCGGGAGCAAATGGTTCAAACAATGTTTTCTGGTTCTCGAACTGGAACTACACTGAGCTACAGATGGCCGATGGAACCGCAACCAAACGTATCGACCGCCAAGGCTACGGACGTCCGTGGACTCGTATGGCTCCTACCTACAATGTGTTCAACGAGACTTTCGCCGATGTAAAAGACTCGCGCCGTGACGCCACATTCCAAACCACCATTCACGCCAACTGGCATATTGCCGATACTGCCGGCATTAAAATCCTGACTCGCAAAAACGCCAATGGTATGGATGTTGAGCAAGGTGGAATTATTCTGACATTTGTTCCGAAAGCTATCGAAGGAACTGTATATAACAAAGATAATGGCGCACTTGGCTTAGGTGAGGCTCCTGGCCGTGCCGACTGGGTTGTCGACCCGGAGCACATCAGCCGTAAGATATATCCCGGACCTTACAAATTCAGCGGATTCTCTCAAGAATCTGATGATGTGAACGGAACTCGTCCAATATCTTCAATAGGCGTACCTAATGCAGACAATGTCCGCCCATACTACATTGCAAAATTCTCTGAGCTGTACCTTATTGCTGCCGAAGCTGCCGTTAAGGGTGCAACTGGCGAGAAATCGGCAAAAGACCTTGTAAACGTTCTCCGCGCCCGCGCAGGCAAGTGGAACTACAGTGTGGCTGAGGACAAGGCTGTTGTGGCTGACTACAGCGCCGATCTGGTTGCTGCCACTCCTGAAACTATTGATATGAAATTCATCATGCTTGAGCGCTCGCGTGAGTTCTTTGGCGAAGGTTATCGCCGCCTCGACCTCATCCGCACTCAAATGTGGGAAGATTTGGCCGGCAGCTACAAAATCTGCGGTTCAAATGTAGGTGATTGGGAGCTTGAGGAATTCCAACGCGAAATCAAACCTGAGTATTACCTGTCGCCTATTCCGCAAGATCAGCTCGATGGTCTTGAAATGAGCGCTGAGGAGAAAGCCGCATATCAAAATCCTGGATACTAATGTTTTCATCATAACATAAAAGTTTTCCCGATTAGAGTTGTTAGTGTTACTGCACCCAAAGCAGTAGCAAGGGAGGCCGCCACCAAGCGGCCTCCTGTTTTTTTGTATATGCAACTTAGCGAAACAGAACGTTCGACCTCTGTGCCAAACGACATATAAAGACACAAAAAAAGCCCGCGATTAAAAACCGCGGGCTTTTATCATTACAGCAAATTATTTATCACACAATCAACTCATTACCCACCTTGCGGGCGCGCTCAGGTTTGTCAAGGTTGATGCCGGTTGCAATACCTATCTCGACAAGTAGGTTCCAACCAGCACAAAGCATTACGTAAGGCTTGAAATCACCTGCCTCGGGCACGCGGATTGTCTCAAAAGGCGTATCATGGTCGGCAATAGCAACAACCTTCAGTCCGACACCCTTCTGCAACACCTCATGGAACTTTTCAATCTCCTCCTCAATGGGATCAATCACAAACACAACATCACTCGGGCTCATCACCTCCTCAATGCCGTGAACAGCGTATGTTCCCTCAAGAAAATCCGATTTGCGACGGGTTATCTCGTTGGTTTTCAGAGTCAATTCCTCCGCAACACCATCGTTGTAGCCTGAGAAGTAAATGGTTTCGGCTTGTTTCACATAGTTAACCACACTCGCCGGTATCGACAGTGTGAGTGCCTTCTCCAACAGTTCGGGCAATTTTTTCAGTTCAGCCGATTTGTCAACGCCTTGCAGATTCCAAAGGATTGACTCATAATACAATGCCTGTTCCACAACGCTCTTTGTGGCGGCCACGGCCTGCTCCCATCCGCAGTTAAGAATGTGGGTGCTATTGCAAGCCTTGGCAATCATTGTGTCGGCGCAAGCTGTAAGGCCGAAAACGTCCTTTTTACCCGATTCCGTAAGTTTCTTTGCCAACAGAATCACCTCTTTTGTGCGGCCTGAGTTCGATGCGCAGCAAACGGTGTATTTTGACAAGTCGTACTCATACGATTGGCGCGAGCCGTCGGTCTGCACGTTGATGTCCAAGCCCCAGCGTTTGGCCTTGCGCATAGCGTTTTTGGCCGGGAAAATGCGGCTCGAACCCTCGCCTGTCAAGTAAAGGCGCTGCGATTTTTTAACCTCATCGGCCAGTTTTTTTGTTACTGTCGGGTCGAATTTCCGAACAGTGTCAATGGTGCCCATCATTTCCTGCACCAACGCATAATCTGCGTATTTTTTATCAGTAAGATTCATAATCAGTATTATAAAAGTTTAGTTAACTGTTCAATTTTATTGTTGAAATCATCGGTCTCGCCACGCACCTGCTTGATGAAGCTGTTCTCTTCAAGCGGCCCGATGGCGGCAATCATCTCCTCATCGTTGCGGTATGTCTGTTTGCGATAGATGTTGTCGTAGTCTTTTTTGCGCGTTTGGTAAACCTGGTCGCAGATGTACTGCTGAATGCCAATGGCGCGTTTCAGCACATCGCTCCACATTTTGTTAGTTATAGTCTCTGTCTCAAGCAGATAGCAGAGCGACTGGTAAGCGTGGCGCAGTTTGTCGGCGCCGTAGCGCTCCCAAATGTCATCGTAGCGATTGTGGATGGCCTCCCACGAGTCAAGTTTTCCGTTGCGGATGTCGGCGCGAAGTTGGTCAAGGTCAGATGTTTGCATCAGCTGCCCGCCTAGGTTCGACCACTCTTTCTGACGGCGACCCTGAATCATCGCGGCAAGCGACTCAAACGTGGCCTGCGGATTGTCGAGCAAATATTTCATTACGTTCTTAACTGCGTAATACACAATCATATCGGCGTATGAATTGTAAGCGTCGTACACTTTCAAAATCCGCACGCGGCGTTTGCCTTTCTCCATATTTTCACCGAAAACCTGCAGATTGTCAACCACTTTGCGGTCGCCACGAAGCAACTCCTTGCCCACCTCGCGCAAAGCTTTCTCGCTTTGTCCTTCGATGTTCTTATTTTGTGTGCGTAGCCAGGCTTTGGCGGTCCAAATTTCGAGCAGCTTACGGCCGGTTATCACTTCCTCCATACTGTCGGGCGCGTATGCGTCGAACTCAATATGCTGGAATTTGCGCTTGCGAAGGTCACGCTTCTGATATTTCCAAGCGTTGCGGGCCAGCGCATACATATTATACATCCACCAGAATGCCGGCATCACTTCCAACTCATTGTGACTCACATTGTTATTGACAAGCGAGAACGGCAGCGGGATATTCATTTCGGTTGGATAATCGGCTTTGCTCAGCAGCGTGAACGACGCGAACTTGCACGAGTGCTTGACGCTCGAGCACAAGCCCGGCCAGAATCCGCGGCCAGCTTCTATCTCGTTGTCGTTGGTGCGGCTGTTGTGGTTCGAACCCATTGTGGCACCAGCGGCAATATTCGTCTGTCCTTTAAGAACGGCGGCCACAAGGAACGAGTTGTTGTGGTGCTGCTCGTGAGCAGGGAAAATCAGGTTGTTCAGCACCTCGCAGCACGAAATTGTGCTGTTATCGCCCAGGAATGAGTGAATCAGGCGCGCACCGTACTTCAGATTCGAGTTGTTGCCCAGCACAAAACGCACGGCAATACACGAGTAGAAAATGTGGCATCCGTAGCCCACAATTCCGTTCACCAGCACCACGCCCTCACCTATCTGCGACGGTTCCTCGACCGACGAGTTGATGGTGACATTTTTCAGTTTGCTGGCGCCCTTGATGTAGCAGCAGTCGCCCACCTTCACATCTTTGATGATGGCCGAATTCTTGATGACGCAGTTTGCCCCAATGGTTCCGTAGTAACCGCGATGCGAGTCGAAACGGTTCTGCGTCAGATAGGCAAGTTTGATTTGCAGCGGCTTGTCATCGATAAATTTAGCGCCCAAATAGGCGTCGGCGGCAATCATTCCGTCGAACGGATAAACCTTGCGGCAGCCCGTCTCGTTCATCAGGTCAAGACAGATTCTAACATCTTCCGACTCACCGTCTTTAACAATGCCGTTGCCGAATTTGGCGTGATTGGTGCAGCACATCTCCTGAATGTTGAAGATGATGCAGTTGTCGCCAATAATATAATGCGAAAGGTAGTGCACATCGTGGATGGCCACGTTGTTACCTATGTCACAAGATGTTATCACACTGTTGGTTATACCCACACGCAAGCGCAAATCGTGATATTGCAGCATAGCGTCGCGGACTTCACCAATGCGCACCAGTCCGTAGAATTTGTTGTTTTTTATCTGTTTGGGATTAAACTCATCGGTAACCAGAAAGTTATCCCAATTCTCGCAGCTGTTGTTGTTTTTCACAAGGCGCTCAATCTCGTCGGAACGCAGATGCCGCCAGCCGCCAATAGGCTTGGTTGTTTGTTGGTTACGCAGATAATATTCATCCTGACCTTCGGGAAGGAACTCTTTTTCAACGAAATGCGATTGCATCTCGTCGCCCGTCAGCATACACACGATGTTCTCTGTATCCATAAATCGGTTTTTTTTCAAATATATTTAACGACAATTAAAAAACGATTAACCCTACCGTTTTTTTTCAACAATAGCTGTTCGTTTAGTGATACACTTAATGAACTTTTCTCAAGTGATCAGATACAAATATTTGAAAATAAGATTTTTGCGTTACCGTCTTTCGACTTGATACATTCCTAACAAAATCATCGCTGTGCCTAGCATCGCAAACGGTGTAATGCGTTCATCAATGACTATTGATGCCGTGATTATAGCCACTACTGGATTGAAATATATGTAGTTAGATGCTTTGACCACGCCAATACGCTTCATCACGAAATTCCACAAGACATAGCATACTAGCGAAGCCACAAGCCCTAGAAACAGCAGATTGAACCAGACAACAGGCTGGCGGAAAATGAGCATATCGGTTGTCAGACCAGAAAAAAGCAATACCGGCAACAACGTGAGCAAACCGTAAAAAAACACTTTGCGAATTATGAACAGATTGTTGTATTTTGGTGCCAACAATTTGGTAATGAGCGAATAAAAAGCCCATGCCCATGCGGCGACAAATGCAAGCAAATCACCCACAGGCGACAGTTTCAACGCGAATTTGCCGTTCAGCACCACTAGCACCATTCCGGCAAAAGCCACCAAAGAGCCAATTATCTGTCTGCGATTCATCCGCTCGTCGCGGTTGCCAATACTTAACAGCAATGCCGTTAAAATTGGTGTGGTACAAACAATTAACGATACATTGGTGACTGTTGATATTTGCAATGCGGTGTTTTCGGCAAGAAAATAAGCCGAGCCTCCTGTAACGCCCAATGCAACAGCCAAAAGCTCATCTTTAAGGCTGTCGCATAATAATTTACGCGGAGTGATCGCCCAAATACATACATAGGCAATCAAAAAACGGGAAAAAAACACATCAATTGGCCGCAGGCCATTAGTAATCAATACCTTGCTTGAAACAAACGTCGTTCCCCAGACGCATACAATGGCAAATGCGAGCAAATTGAAGAGCAGAATGCGGTTTTTGCTCATCGGCGTTTCCATACCACTAACAATCAAGCATTTGCATTACGTTTAGCCATTACTTTTTTTAGCGCTGTAGCCAACTGGTCGGGGCACGATGTCGACTTCATTCCACATTGCACACCTTCAATACGGCTGATAACATCGGCAACAGGCATTCCCTCAACCAAGCGACCGATGCCTTTCAGGTTGCCATTGCAGCCGCCATAAAACAGCACATTGTGCAATACATCATTATCATCAATCTCAAAATCAATTTGTTGACTGCAAGTGCCAACTGTTTGGTAACGGTATTTCATCTTTTCTATTTTTTCGGGCCGAAAGTAGAAATTTTGGCGAAACTATTTATGATTTGTTTTTCGGCGATTTGTTTTATTTTCAACGATAGTAGCCTTACAAAATAGGCCCAAAAATGCAGCACTTATAATTTATTTTTGAGAAAATACAGGAATCTGTCTTACAAGTCAATCACCCGCGGTTCGCGCTCAATTTTAATGTCGTAAGCCATAAGCGCGGCGTTGCTAAAGACAATTCCGCTTTTCTGGCAAAGACCGTAATTGTTGTGCGAATGGCCGAAAAGGTGCAGCCGCAGTGCGGGCAGCTCAAACACTTGCTTCAGAATCTCGCTGCTGCCATACTCGCCAATGCCGAGGCTCTCCTCCCGGTCGAGAATGCCGAGCGGCGGCTCGTGCGTAACAAGTACCTGAGTATCAGCGGGAATGGCGGCGTAGTGCATATAGCCCGTGCCGTAGAACCTCACTCCGTCAATGGTTACGCCACGGTCTTGCAAAAAGTGGACGTTGGCTGGCAGGTTTTCGATATTATCGGCATCGTAAAGGCATAAATCGTGGTTGCCGACAACGAAAATCTTGTACCTGTAGGGCAACTCAATGAACCAATTGAGAAATTTCAGGCACTCGTCATCCGTTCCGAAATGGGTGAAATCGCCGCTGTGGACAATCACATCGGCCTCGGGCAAACGCCCAATCTGACTGTGAAGCCCGTGGGTGTCGGAAAGGTGAAGGATTTTCATTTTCTGAAATTTCAAAGTTCAAATGTACCTTAAATTACGATTCCTTCACCCACTTGTCGCACTGAAGCACCTTGCGGATTCGGAAATAGTGCGGAACGCTGTTTATGGCGGCTTCGTAGCGGGAAATTTCGTCAATCGCCTGCTCGAATTGCGCCATTGTGAGCGACTGCTTCAGAGCCAACTCGCGGCCCTTGGACAGGCTGACGATTATCTCCTCAACGCTTATCACGAAAGAGAAGCGCTCCGCATCCTCCTTTCGGGTGACGGTTGTGTTGGCGCGGTGGCGGCTCTCAACCCGATACCTGCTCGGCACGCTGTTTATGGCTGCAACGCTCTGCGGTATGCGGCCGAGCCACTTCTGCGCCAGGGCGGCGTTGTCGGCAGGCAAGGTGACAACCAACTTCTGACCGTGCCGCAGTCTCACCTCCAGCAGCCGTTCTTCGAGTTGGTAATCAAGCCCAAACTCGCGCATTCAGTCTTTGACGATAGTGGCGGTTTGGTTTGCTTGGGGGGTGTGTTGTTTTTGCGTGTTCATCTTAAAAATATTGCGTGTTTAACATTAAGGAATCCTTAAGGGAAGATTAAGCCATCCTTAAGGGATTTCTGCACGCAATAATAGGGCGCGCCACATCGATGCAACGAGAAAGGTCGCGGAGATAGTGGTTGTGTTGGAGATGTATGTGAGCATAAAGGGTTACATTTGCTTTAGATCAAGATAGGAAACCCATGTATTCATGATGGGTTTTATATTCAATCCATACTTGCGTTGAAAAGCTGCAACAATAAGCTCTTGCCCTTGCACTGTGCCTGTCAAATTGTGGACATATCCGTTGTAAGGGACTTCAACTTCCATTCCTTTTTCAACTTTGCAGCCATTGTAACAACCTGACCGCTTAATAGATACTTTAAATAATGCCATAATTGTTTACTTTATTGAATTACTATTGTTTCATATTCCAAATTGTCTATTTGACTATCAGAAGGATATGTCTTTTTTAGAAGCTCATACATGCCTTGTTTATGGGTTGTCATCTTTTCTATTGTCCAACCATTGGGATTCCCTTTTGCATCGAGATACATTCGATATAATTTGAGACTTTGAAGAGCGTGGTTATGGGCTTGGTCTGAAATGCGAGCAAACTTGACAGTAACTGGGTCGTCGCTTTGTTGAGAATTAAAAGATTGGGAAATCATAGCAAGATTACCAAATGAATGTATATCTTCGTCATCCCATACATCATTATTATCTTGATTTTGGGGATGAAGATGTTCAATAGACCTGTTGGCTCTAAATACATATTCGTCCACTATTTGCCTATCTTCCTCTGTGTCGAAGTAATCTTTCTTTCTTTCCCACAAATAGTAATCCAACCTCCAGAACCAGTATCTGTCAATGCCATTATCGTAAGTCATTTCATTCACATCTTCAGGAAGTGTGTGTAGAGAGTTGTCTATCTCTTTAATCCACAATAATAGTTCGTCTGTATCTCGCACAGACTCTTTATGCAATCTTTTCAAAACAGGTTTCAACCAATT
>CAMHPA010000043.1 GCA_946186925.1 uncultured Bacteroidota bacterium
TCAAGAAATATATGAAGACGCTCGTAGGGGCAATAATTCAATTTGTGGTTTGTTAAAAAAATACAACTTGTATCATTTGGATGTTACTGAGAATGATGTATAGAACATACATATGTCAAGTCAATAAAAACGTCCAAAAACATTTTGAGAATTCCGCAAAAACCGCCAAACACGTTGTCCAAATCCTAAATCCTAATTCATAAATCCTAAATGCCAAACCACTCTGCCACTTTGTCGCAAAACACTGTTTGGTCGCCAATTTGTAGGGATGGGCAGCGTTATTTTTTTCTGAAAAATCAATAAAAACAATATAAAAATGGAGAATAAAGAACAAAACACCGAGCAGGTGGAGAACGAAGTCAAAGTTGATGTTGAGCAGTCTCAACCAACTGAAAACGAAGAAGTTGAAAGCGACGGAAAGAAGTCGCGGAAGAACCGCAAACAGCGCAAGGAGGACGAGGCCCGCGAGAAGGAGATTGAGGAGTTGAAAGCGCAACTTGAGGAGCAGAAAGACCGCTATCTGCGGCTGTCGGCGGAGTTCGACAACTACCGCAAACGCACTCTGAAGGAGCGTTCCGATATGCTGAAAACCGTCAATGGTGACACTTTGTCGGGTATGCTGCCAGTGCTCGACGACCTTGAGCGCGCAATGCAGAGTATGCAGAAGGCAACCGATGTGGATGCCGTCCGCGAAGGCGTCGTGCTGATTTACAACAAAATACAAGAGTTTTTAAAGAACAAGGGCATTGTCGAAATCGATGCAATGAATCAGGTTTTCGACACCGACCTGCACGAGGCAGTCACCAAAATCCCCGCCCCCACCGAAGACCTGAAAGGCAAGGTTGTGGACGTGATTCAGAAAGGCTATAAGATTGATACAAAGGTGATTCGCTACGCAAAAGTTGTGGTGGGAGAATAAAAGTTGAGAGGGTGAGAAGTTTAGAGTTTAGTTATCCAAACAGCAAAGCCCCGATAGCTATCGGGATAAACTTCTAAACAGCGAAGCGTCTCACCTTTAAACAGCGAAGCGTCTCACCTTCTAAACATTAACTTAAAACTCAAAACTTACAACTTATAACTAAAACCTGATACCTAAAAGGATTGACTATGAGCGAGAAACGAGATTATTACGAAGTGCTTGAGGTGCCAAAGACCGCCACGGCGGAGGAAATCAAGAAGGCTTACCGCAAGCAGGCTATAAAATACCACCCCGACAAGAATCCTGGCGACAAGGCGGCCGAGGAGAAGTTCAAAGAGGCGGCCGAGGCCTACGAGGTCTTGAGCGACCCGCAGAAACGTCAACGCTACGACCAATACGGACACGCTGGAATGGGCGGTGCGAGCGGCTTCAGCGGCGGTGGAATGTCGATGGATGACATTTTTGCACACTTTGGCGACATTTTCGGCGGCGGAAGTTTTGGCAGTTTCTTTGGCGGCGGTTTCGGCGGAAGCCGCAGAGGCGGTCCGCAGACGCGAGTGAACAAGGGCTCGAACCTGCGCGTGAAGGTGAAACTGACACTGGCGGAGGTTGCCAACGGCGTCACCAAAAAGATAAAAGTGAACAAATACGTGGCCTGCGACAAGTGCGGCGGCACGGGCGCCTTCGACTCAAACTCGTACAGCAACTGCTCAACCTGCCACGGCTCGGGCGTTGTGACGCGTATCACCAACACCATTCTGGGACAAATGCAGCAGTCGTCGGTTTGCCCGAATTGCGGCGGCGACGGGCGCATAATCACCCGCCGATGCACCAACTGCGGCGGCGAGGGAATTGTGCAGAAAGAGGACATTGTGACGCTCAACATTCCTGCGGGCGTGGCCGATGGTATGCAACTGTCGGTCAGCGGAAAAGGCAATGCAGCGCGCCACGGCGGAATCAACGGCGACCTTCTGGTTGTGATTCAGGAAGAAGAGCACCCCGAACTTATTCGCGATGGCAATGATTTGATATACAGTCTGTTCCTTTCGATGCCCGATGCCATTTTGGGCACCACAGCCGAAATTCCGACGGTTGACGGTCGGGTGAAAATCAAAATCGACCCTGGCACGCAGTCGGGCAAGATTCTGCGGCTGCGCGGAAAGGGAATCCCTGAAATCAACGGCTACGGCCGCGGCGACCTGCTTGTGAACATTCAGGTCTGGACACCGCAGAGCGTCACCCGCGACGAAGCCAAAATCATTGAAAAACTCAAAGAATCAAGCAGTTTCACACCGAAACCTGACAAAAACGACCGAAACTTCTTTGAGCGTATGCGTAACTTCTTCAGTAACTGATAACTAATATTTTTATCACCGAATTGAACGAATTAAACATATTCACTTGCATTAACAAAGCCGCAAGCGGCTGGCAAAAAATACGAATCAGTTATGCAAAATATCGATTCGTTAATTTAGATTAAGACGCAATTTATTGTGTCTTAATTTCTTCGTTAAGAAAGTTCGTGTAATTTTGTTTAATTAGGTGATATAAAAAATAAAACTATGCACTACCATTTCATTGCCATAGGCGGAAGCGCGATGCACAACCTGGCCATAGCGCTGCACACAAAAGGCGAAACCGTCACAGGTTCCGACGACGAGATTTTTGAGCCGTCGCGGTCGCGGCTTGCGGCTTGCGGACTGCTTCCCGAGCAGCCTGGCTGGTTCCCTGAAAAACTGTCAGCCGACATTGACGCGGTTGTTCTGGGAATGCACGCCAAGGCCGACAATCCCGAGTTGCTGCGCGCGCAGGAACTGGGTTTGAAAATCTATTCGTACCCCGAATTCCTTTATAATCAGACAGAAAGCAAGACTCGGGTGGTTATCGGCGGAAGCCACGGCAAAACCACCACCACGGCAATGGTAATGCACGTGCTGAAAACTGTCGGCATAAAGTTCGACTATATGGTGGGCGCCCGCGTGAAGGGTTTCGACACGATGGTTGGTTTGAGCAACGATGCGCAAGTGGCTGTTTTTGAAGGCGATGAGTATCTGACGTCGCCAATCGACCCGCGGCCGAAATTCCACCTTTACAAGCCAAATATCGCCTTGATAACGGGCATTGCGTGGGACCATATCAACGTTTTCAAGACATTCCCCGATTACGTCTGGCAGTTCGAGCGGTTTGCGCAACTCATTGAGCCACAGGGCTCGCTCGTCTATTTCGAAGGCGATGAGAACCTGCGTGCCATTGCTGCCAAGGTCCGCCCCGACATTCGACTGCTGCCCTACAACACCCACCCCTACGCCATTGCCGACGGCGTCACCTACCTGACCGACGGCGATGACCGTTACCGCTTGTCGGTGTTTGGAGAGCACAACTTGCAGAACATTGCAGGCGCAATGCAAGTCTGCCTGCAACTGGGCGTCACAAAAGCCGATTTCTACCGCGCAATGACCACCTTCGAAGGTGCCGACAAGCGTTTACAACTGATTTACAGCAACAAAGAGAGCCTGTCGTTCACCGATTTCGCCCACTCGCCGTCGAAACTCAAAGCCACCATTGCCGCCGTGCGCAAGCAGTTCCCCGACAAGCGGATTGTGGCCTGTATGGAACTGCACACCTACAGCAGCTTGAGCAGCAACTTCCTTGAGCAGTACGCTGGCACAATGGACCTGGCCGACCGCTCGCTCGTCTATTTCAACCCGCACGCCATTGAGTTGAAGGGCTTGCCTGGCATTACCATTGAGCAGGTTGAGAAAGCCTTTGCCAAAAACGGGCTCAAAGCCTATAGCGACATTGCACTGATGCTGAACGATTTAAAAACCATTGACGGCAAAAATTGTGTTCTGCTGTTCCTGAGTTCGGGCAACTTTGCAGGCACCGATTTGAAAGCGCTGGCGGAAGAGATTCTGGGGTGATGCTAACGGAAATCTGATTCTCGCACTGACGACACCGCCCCGACACTATCGGGGACACAGATTATCACATAATTATTAGGACGCGATGCTTGCGTCCTTTTTTTGTGTGAACACTGATTTGCAAATACAATTTTTATTACACCGAATATCAATTATTTGTATATTTGAACGATTATCACAAACTTCTTAAAAACCGCTAATTATGAAAAAACAACTAAACAAACTTGCCAAATCAAGCGCACTGGCAATCATTACGCTTGCCGCGATTTGCACAAACGGCTACGCGCAGAGCAACGATTTGTCGGCGGGCGATTCACAAAATAGCACCACTTTGCCAAAAGAAAACGTTGGAGCAGGAATAACTATGCCCGAATTTCCTGGCGGCGAAGCTGGTTTAAGCAAGTATCTTGCAGAAAACGTGAAATTCCCCGAAAACGCAAAGAAGGACAGCCTTTCAAGAAAGGTTTTTGTTCTGTTCGTAATCAATCAGGACGGCGATGTTGAGAATGTGAAGGTTGCCCGTGGTGTTGACATGGCTTTTGATAAAGAAGCCATTCGCGTTGTAAAAAGTATGCCAAAGTGGGAACCCGCCAAACAGTTCGGGAAACCTATAAAATTCACGCATACTATTGTTGTTGAGTTCAAACAAAATATGTAGTGCTTTCTACTTTCCCCACTAAAATCTGCGGCAATGGAACTCAAAAAGAATCCCAAATACGATTTGACACGCTACAGCGGATTGTTCCTTGAAGTGGGTTTGGTGGTCGCGATAAGCGCCGTGCTTTTCGCCCTAAACTACTCTGTTCAAAAGAAAAACACAGTTGTTTTCGGCAAACTCGAAACCGTGGTAGCCGAAGAAGGGATAATACCAATCACCCGTCAGCAAACCGAAACTCCTCCACCCGAAACGCCAAAAGTGGCCGAGGTTATCCATATTGTTGACGATGATGTTGACATTGAAGACGATGCTGATATTGAGGACATTGAGCCCGACCAAGAGACCGATGTTATAGTTGTCGAAAGGCAAGAGGAGGAAGAAGATGAGGATGAGATTTTCATAATTGTTGATGAGATACCCGAATTCCCCGGCGGCGAAGATGCTCTGCGCAAATATCTGATTGAGCACACAAAATACCCCAAAAAGGCTTCGAAAAACAAAATTTCGGGAACGGTTAATGTTCTGTTTGTGATAAACGAGAGGGGCGAAATCGGCGATGTGCAAATCTCGAATAGCGTTGACCCCACCCTGGACCGTGAGGCCATTCGCGTGGTGAAGAATATGCCAAACTGGATTCCCGGCAAAATTCGTGGCAAACCTGTAAAATCATTGCAGCCCCTTTGGTTCGATTTCGCTCTCAGATAGAGACGCTTCTGCAACTTACCCAAAAACCGACAGGCCATACGACAAGTTGAAAATCTTTTCATTATCTTTGGCGTATTAACAATTAATTTCATCATAATGAGCACCCACGCCACAATTCTCACTGTTGCGCTTGCCGCGATTTGCACAACCGGCTACGCACAGAGTAACAACGATTCGACGGCGGGCGACACAACCAAAACTAATACCACTTTGCAAGAAGAAGAACAAGAATTGGGCTGGATTATCGAGAATATGCCCGAATTTCCTTGCGGCGAAGTTGGGTTACGCAAGTACATTGCCGAAAACACCATTTACCCCGAAGAAGCGAAAAACAAAGGATTAGAAGGAAAGGTTTTCATAAATTTTATTGTTAGTAAAACCGGAGAAGTTCAGAATGTGAAAGTTGCAAAAGGCATTGACCCTTTACTGGATAACGAAGCTATTCGCGTTGTGCAGAGTATGCCTAAATGGAAGCCTGCAACTCAGCGTGGAAAACCAGTTGTAATACCATTCACCGTGCCAGTTTCTTTTCCTCCTGCCAATAACCTTCCAGCTCTTGAAACAAAGCCCGAATATCCGGGAGGAGCCTATGCTTTAGAGAAATATATATCAAAACAACTTGCAGGGAGACCAAAAATTACAAAAAAGAAAACAGGTAAATACCGCTTCATAATCAACAAACAGGGATATGCCGAAAACATCAGTGTGGTGCGGGGTATAAATTCTGCAATGGACGATATGGTGGTAAGCGCGTTGCAAAATATGTCCCAATGGAATTGCGCATATTTCCGAAAGGACCCCAACCAATGGCCTGTTACCGTTTCAATTACGGCTGATAAATATGGCAGATTATCTGTTAATGTTGATACTATGTGGGTGAATCGGTAACGTAAACAACCGCCACCTAAGTTCAAAATAGAAGTGCCAAGTTGAAAATCTTTTCATCATCTTTGGCGTATTAACAATTAAATCAAGATATTATGAACGCAAAACGCACTATCAAAGCCATTCTGGCCGTTGCTTTTGCGGCCATTTGCACAAACGGCTACGCACAAAACAGCAATAAACATTAGCAAAAAAACACCCGTATCGAACTCATAGCGCACTTCTGAAAAAAATCGTCGATTTTTCCGTTCCATAAGTAATAATTTGTGACAAAATCAGTTATTTTTAATACGAACTAAAAACGTAATACTATGGAACTCAAAAAAAATCCACGAGCAGATTTAAGGCGGTACGCCGGACTGTTCTTCGAAGCAGGTTTGGTAGTTGCGTTAAGCGCCGTTCTGGCATCGTTCAACTACACTAACCACGAGCTAAACCGTATGGTTTTTAGCGGCATTGACAACATCGACTTTGAGGATGCGCTGATTCCCGTCACACACCCGAAGGAGATTGCTCCACCTCCGGCTCCGCCAAAAGTTGCCGAGGTTATCACAATCATCGAAAGCGAATCTGAATTGGAGGAGACGCTCGATATTGATGACGTTGAGGCAACCCAGGAGACTGCGATTACCATTATCGACCGGCCCGATGAGGCTGAAGATGTCGAAGAAGAGATTTTCTTGACAGCCGAAATCCCGCCTTCGTTTCCAGGCGGTATGGCAGAATTGTACAAATTCATTGGCAACAACGTTAAATACCCCGAAGCCGCAAGATCTAACGGCGTAACCGGAAAAGTTATAGTACGGTTCGTCGTCAACCAGAAAGGCGAAATTGAAAACGCCTATGTTCTCCGCGGCATTGACCAGTTGCTCGATCGCGAAGCCGTCCGCGTAGTTGAGAGCCTCCCGAAATGGACTCCCGGCACACAGCGCGGTAAGCCGGTAAAAGTGTGGTTCACGGTTCCAATAAATTTCCAGCTTAACTGATACAAAGAAGGTCGGCCAAACGCCGGCCTTTTTTTGCGATCGCTCACTATTTGCGACAATGATTCCGCCCAATTTGGCGCTTCTGCAATTTTGATGTCAAAAAAGTTTTTTTTGTTTTGCCATATAATAATAAAAGTCTACTTTTAGCGGCTGAAAAAAACTAATACTAATAATAAACGCTATGGAACTTAAAAAGAATCCAAAAGCCGACTTACGGCGATACAGCGGATTGTTTCTGGAAGTAGGATTTATAGTAGCATTGGGCGTTGTTTTGGGCGCATTTAGCTACACTGTTCACGAGAAGAACACCGCAGGCTTCGGCGAGCTTGAAGAAATCGCCCCCGAAGAGGAAATTATTCCTATCACACGTCAACAGGAAATAACTCCCCCACCCCCGCCGGAGGTTCCGAAGGTTGCCGAGGTAATCAACATTGTTGATGATGATGTTGAGATTGACGATGAGCTCGATATTGAGGACGTTGAGGCCGACCAGGATACTGAGGTTGAGATTGTCCAAATGCAGGAAGAAGAAGAAGTAGAGGAAGAAGAAGTGTTCTACATTGTTGAGAATATGCCTGAATTCCCGGGTGGAGAACTGGCAATGCGCAAATATTTGGCCGACCACGTTCAGTATCCTGAAATTGCTAAGGAAAACGGACTTTCTGGTAAAGTGTTCGTTCAGTTTGTGGTTAACCAAAAAGGTGAGATTGAGAATGTGAAAATTGCTCGTGGAGTGGATCCGGCTTTGGATAAAGAGGCCATGCGCGTGGTGCAAAGCTTGCCAAAGTGGAAACCTGGATCACAACTTGGAAAACCTGTGCGAGTGTCATTCACAGTGCCAATCAACTTCCAGTTGAACTAGGATAACAATAGGATAAGAATGCCGACAATTTTTTGCCGGCATTCTTTTTTATAATAGAAAAACAGCAAGGCCGACATCAGTGTCGGCATTGTGTGTTAAAACAGATTTGAAGTACTATTCACTTATCAATAATTAATGACTATGTCACAGAAAAAACGTGTTTACACATTCGGCAACAAGAAAGCCGAAGGAAAAGCAGACATGCGTAATCTGTTGGGTGGCAAAGGTGCCAACCTGGCGGAGATGTGTCTTTTGGGACTGCCGGTTCCCGCAGGTTTCACCATTACAACCGAAGTTTGTACGGAGTATTACGAGAACAACTGCGAACTTCCTGCAGAACTTGAAGCTGATGTTTGGAAAGCAATGGCCGAGACTGAGGCCATTATGGGCAAGAAATATGGCGACCCCGAAAACGCACTTCTGGTTTCGTGCCGCTCAGGTGCCCGCGCTTCAATGCCCGGCATGATGGACACCGTGCTCAACATTGGTGTCTGCTCTGCAACAATCCCCGGACTTATCAAAAAGACTGGCAACGAGCGCTTTGTTTGGGACTCGTACCGCCGTCTGATTATGATGTACGCCGACGTTGTGATGGAGAAAGCTGAAGGCTTGGACTTCAACATCCGCAAGCAACTCGACGATATGCTCGACGACTACAAGAAACAGAAAGGCTACGCTTCGGATACCGACCTGAGCGCCAACGATTTGAAATTCCTGGCCGACGAGTTCAAGAAGAAAATCAAAGTTGTTTTGGGCAAAGAGTTCCCCGATGACGCAAAAGAGCAGCTGATGGGCGGTATCAAAGCCGTGTTCAAGAGCTGGAATGGCAAGAAAGCCGTTTCGTACCGCCGCATTGAGGGCATTCCTGACGACTGGGGTACAGCCGTTAACGTTCAGTCGATGGTGTTCGGCAATATGGGCGACACTTCGGCCACTGGCGTTGCTTTCACCCGCAACCCCGCCACTGGCGAGAACCTGTTCTACGGTGAGTGGCTTATTAACGCTCAGGGCGAGGACGTTGTGGCAGGTATCCGCACACCGAACCCGCTCAACGACGAGACCAAGAACGAGCAGAATCAACACCTGAAGAGTATGCAGGAGGCAATGCCTGGAACATACAAAGAGTTGGTTGAAATCCGCGAGATTCTTGAGAAATCGTTCCACGATATGCTCGACATTGAGTTCACCATTCAGGAAGGCAAGCTGTTTATGCTGCAGTGCCGCGTCGGAAAACGCACTGGCACAGCCGCTCTGAATATGGCAATGGATATGCTTCACGAAGGTTTGATTGACGAGAAGACCGCCGTTCTGCGTGTTGACCCGACTCAACTTGACGAGCTGCTTCACCCGATTCTGAATCCTTCGGAAGAGAAACGTGTTAAACCTATCGTTAAAGGTCTGCCTGCTGGTCCTGGCGCCGCTGTGGGCAAGGTTGTCTTCACTGCTGAAGACGCTGTTGCTTGGCAGAAGAAGGGCGAGAAGGTTATTCTTGTCCGTGAGGAGACCAACCCCGAGGATGTTGAGGGTATGCGCGCTGCCGACGGTGTTCTCACCGCACGTGGTGGTATGACGTCGCACGCCGCTCTGGTTGCCCGCGGCTGGGGTAAATGCTGCATTGTTGGTGCAGGTGCTCTGCACGTTGATGTGGCTAACAAGACTGCCAAAATCATTGGCACCGACATTGAATTCAAAGAGGGCGCAACTCTCACTCTGAACGGCACCAAGGGCAACGCTTATATGGGCGAACTGAAACTGATGGACGCTTCGGAGAATCCACGCTTCCAAGAGTTTATGCGTCTTGTCGACAAAAACCGCAAGATGGGTGTCCGCACCAACGCCGACAACCCAGACGACGCTCGCATTGCACGCGAGTTCGGCGCCGAGGGCATTGGCCTGTTCCGCACCGAGCATATGTTCTACGGCAAAAACTCTGAAGAGCCGTTGTTCCTGCTTCGCAAGATGATTTTGAGCGCCGACGCCGACGAGCGCCGCAAAGCTCTCGACGAGCTGTTCCCATTTATGAAGAAGGATATGAAGGCCACCCTGCTGGCTATGGACGGTCTGTCAGTAACCTTCCGTCTGCTCGACCCACCGTTGCACGAGTTTGTTCCGCAAGGTGCCGAGAAACAGGCTGAGTTGGCTGCCGCTCTGGGCATTTCGGCTGCTGCCGTTGCCAAACGCGGCGAGGCTCTGCACGAGTCGAACCCGATGATGGGCCACCGTGGTGTCCGTTTGGGCGTTACCTATCCCGAAATTTCTGAAACTCAGATACGTGCAATCTTTGAGTCGGCTGCCGAGCTTATCAAAGACGGCAAAGACCCGCACGCCGAGATTATGGTTCCTGTAACCTGCGATATGAGCGAGTTGGAATACACCCGCAAGATTGTCGACAAGGTTTACGCCGAAGTTTGCAAGAAATTCGGCCTGAAGGAAATCGGCTTCAAGTTCGGTACAATGATTGAGATTCCGCGCGCCGCTCTGTTGGCCGACCGTATGGCAAAATACGCCGAGTTCTTCTCGTTCGGTACCAACGACCTGACACAGATGACCTTCGGCTTCAGCCGCGACGACATTGGCGCCTTTGTTCCTACCTATATCGACAAGAAGATGCTTGCCGCCGACCCGTTCCAGACTATCGACCAGGACGGCGTTGGCCAACTGATTGCTTCGGCCACCAAACACGGCCGCTCAACACGCAAAGACCTGAAAGTGGGTATCTGCGGTGAGCAAGGCGGTGACCCAGCTTCAGTTGAGTTCTGCTTCAAATCGGGCTTGAACTACGTGAGCTGCTCGCCGTTCCGTGTTCCAATCGCACGTTTGGCCGCCGCTCAGGCAACAATCCGCAACAGCAAATAATCTTAACGATTTGCAATATGAGAAAGCCCGACTATGAGTCGGGCTTTTTTGTTTGGGTGCATTTTGGGAAACCGCAAAAAAGTACCAAAATGGAAGGGGGTGGCCAAAAAAAAGAGCGCTGCAAAAACAGCACTCTCTTGAGCTTCGGAATGAAACCGCCATACGCTCGGTGGGGAGGGTACCCCAATGCAAAAATATTTATGTTTTACATAATGCAGATTATAGGAGCTTAAAAACCTATAAATCAAAAAAAAGGAAAGCGTTCACCACTTTCCTTTTTTTGTCTAATCAGCCGCGCCAATTACCAGCACTTGGTGCTTTGGAACGACGATGCGGGAAGGCCCGCGCCGTTGTAGAGCGTGGCTTGGTCAACGCAGTCGTTCCAAAGGTAGCGCACCGATGCGGGGGCGGCAACCTTGTCGGATGTCACCTTCACCTTTCCGTCTTCAATTACCGCTGTGGCGGGATAGTATTTGCCGTCTTTGCCAGCAATCTCAAAATCTTTGAGTTCGCCGCCTTTGGCGTTCAGACCTTCACCGTAATCGAAACTCAGGTAGATGGCTTTCCCATTGATTTCCTGACTCTTGAACAGCGGGCCGCTGCAAACAACGTCTTTGCCGTAGATGTTCTTAAACGCCCACAGCGCAAGGCGGTTGCCCACCTCAACCTTGTTGGCGGGGTGAATATTCTTGTTGTTGCCGATGTCGATGGTCGAAGCCATTCCCGAATTGGCCACCGACAGCGATACGCGCTGAGCCTCGCGAATTTCTTCAGAGTGGCCGTTGGTGCCGTAGTCGTAGGGCGCAATCTGCACGTAGTAGAACGGGAAATCGCCCTGAGCCCACTTTTCGCGCCAAGCCTTAATCATTAGCGGGAATGTGCGGGTGTATTCCTCGGCGTGCCCCACGTTGGCCTCGCCCTGATACCAGATGGCGCCTGCCATTGCGTAGCCTGCAAACGGTGCCACCATTGCGTTGTAAAGGCAGGTCGGTGTCATTTCGCTCAAATCGATGGGGCTAATCGGGCGTTGGAAAAATTCCATTGACTGTATGTCGAATTTATAGAGTTTACCTTTCGACAGTTCGGCCACGGGCAGATATTTCCAACTTCCAGCAAGCGACACGGCGGCTTTTTCGTTATCCTTCACGTAGCACTTCATTTTCGCGGGGTTGCCGTAAAGTCCGCCGCCGCCCATATTGTCGGTAACACGGACGGCAATAACAGCCTTGCCAGCCTTAACCTTCTCGGCGGGAACGGTGTAAACGCGGTCGGCCTGATAGTTGTTGGTGCGGCCGATGGGTTCGCCGTTGAAGAAAGTCTCGTCGCCGTCGTCAATCGCGCCAAGCGACACCACGAGTTCCTTGCCAGCCATTGCGGCGCTGATTTTTATGGTTTTACGGAACCACACAATGCCGTCGAAGGCGCGCACCTCGTTGTTGTTTTCCCAAAGTGTGGGGACGTTCATTGAGTGCCATTTGCTGTCGTCGAAATCGGGTTTTGCCAGGTTGCCGTCGCCAAGGTCGGGACGGGGGAATGTCGGCACCGACTGTTTCTGCGCAAGCCAGCTGTTGCGTTTCTCGATGATTGGCGAACTTGCCTCAATGTTTTTTGCAATCTGACTGTATTCGGGCACGTTTTTGATATATTCTTGCGGAATCCAACTCTCGACAGGCGTTCCGCCCCACGACGAGTTGATGATGCCCACAGGCACACCAAGTTCGGCATTGAGTTTTTTGGCAAAATAGTAGCACGTTGCGCCAAACTGCGGTGTGTTTTTGGGCGAAGCGGCCTTCCACTCGCCACCCGCCACGTTTTCCTCTTTAAAACTTGTGTTGCGCTCAACCATAAAGATGCGGATGTCGTTGTTGGTGCTGTTGGCAATATCCTCAGGGCCGTTCAGAATGGTGCCGTACGGGAACCCGCTCATAGGCATTTCCATATTGCTCTGCCCCGATGCGAACCAAACCTCGCCAATCAGCACATTGTTGATGTAGATGGTGTTCTTGCCGTTGATAATCAGCGCGTAAGGTCCGCCAAACGATGGCGTCGCCACATTCACCTTCCAACGCCCGTCGGCTGCGGCTTCGGCAGTGACGGTCTTGTTGTCCCACGTGTTCGACACTGTGATTTTCTCGCCAGGCTCGGCAAATCCCCACACAGGGGCCGAAGTTTTTTGCTGCAAAACCATTCCGTCGGTAAATAACGGCGGCATTTTGACGTCGGCAGTGGCGCAGGCAGCAAACGCAGCCACAGCCGTCAGTGTAAGTATCGCCTTTTTCATTGTGATGATGTTTTATAATTCAATTGCAAGATATAACGTTTTCGTAAACGATGGAATCATTTGCTTTCTTTAATCGCTTTCGCGGATATTCTGACACATAAACTTCTATCACAATCGTGAAAACAACCATAACAGATTCTGCTTGCAGATTTGGTTTAGTTGCCTAAATTTGAACTGCATTTATTTCACATTAAAACAAGATTTATGGCAATGGCAAGTTCGCAAGTATGGCTGAAAAGAATCAGGAACATTATCGGGTTTATGGGTATGATACTTCCCTGGATAGCGCTGTTTGGCGCGTATATGGTGTCGAAATCAGTCTGCATACCAAGCGCTTTTTGGGATAATCTTTCCATTTCAGCCACATACTACATTACACCCGCTCTCACAGGCATTCTGACAACGGCCGCAGTTGTGCTAATGTGCTACGACGGCTACGAGTTGAAAGACGACGTTGTTACCACCTTGTCGGGTGTGTGCGGACTGATGATTGTGCTGTTTCCGTGCAACTGCGCCGTTTCGCCCGAAAGGGTTGGATTGTTTCAGTTGCCCGCAAACGTGTCGCACATAATCCATTGTGTGTCTGCAGTTTGTTTCTTCTTGCTGCTTGCCTACAACAGTCTGTTTCTGTTTACTGAAGGCACAGAAAATCCAACCAAACAAAAGAAGACGAGAAACATTATCTATCGAGTCTGCGGAATCGGAATGCTGGTGGCTTTAATCCTAATGCCCTTGCCCATAAAGTTTTACGCAAAGACATTTATTGTAGAGACAATCGCACTCACCTTCTTCGGCATAAGTTGGCTTGTGAAGGGACAGGTGTTCGGGCTTTTTGCGGATAAATAGTGGCGTAACCATATAATTGGCAGACCTTGCTGATTGTGTGCGACATAATCGCCCTTGACATTAACGAATATCGCGGCGGAATCGGCTAAAAATTCATCAATTCCGCCCTCATTCTTAACTATCGCGGCGGAATCGAGCAAAAAATCGTCGATTCCACCGCGATTGTTTTTCGTTCTCAGCGAAAAACACCGCCACTCGCAACAAGTTTCAGAATAATGTTTAATTTGCCGTTCATTAAAAACCGACGATTATGAATTATATACTCTTCGACGACAGCACTTGGGACGAACTGCTTCCCTTGACCTTCACTCGGCCCGCGGCCGAAATACGTGTGGGCATTCTCACCATTCGCGAGAAGTGGGAAAAATATCTGGCTGGCGAGCCATTGTCGTACTGCACAAGGCCGCATCTGCGGGCAAAGTTCCCAATGACGGTCGGTGCCGACAATATTTTCATCAACGGCACGGTGATTCCGACGGCCGAACTGCTGGCCGAACTCGAGGAACTGCAACCTGGGCAGGCGCTGGTGTGCGACGATTCGGTTACGGCCATCCGCTTGGATAAGGCGCAGGCCGAACGCTTCGACCCAACAAGCATCGCCTTCAAGGATTATACGCAGCAAATATCTGAATGTCATCGCGTTGAGCATCTGTCAGACATCTTCCGCAACAACGGCGACGCCATTGAGCACGATTTTCGCATCATCACCAAGGGCCGCAAATCGGCGCAGTTGAGCGCTACAAACCGCATCATCGGCACGGGCGACATTTTTGTTGAGCACGGCGCGGTGGTTGAGTGCTGCATTCTGAACACCACCAACGGCCCCATCTACATCGGTCGCAACAGCGAGATTATGGAAGGCTCGTGCATCCGCGGGCCGTTTGCGCTCTGCACGGGCTCGGTGGTGAAAATGGGCGCGAAGATTTACGGGCCGACAACCGTGGGACCGCACTCGAAGGTGGGCGGCGAACTGAACAACGTTGTGATTTTCGGCAACAGCAACAAGGCTCACGACGGATTTTTGGGCAACACCGTGGTTGGCGAATGGTGCAACTTTGGCGCCGACACCAACTGCTCGAACCTGAAGAACGACTACGCCGAAGTGCGTCAGTGGAACTACCCCGAAGGCAAATTTGTGAAGACGGGACTGCAGTTCTGTGGCCTTGTAATGGGCGACTACAGCCGCACGGCCATCAACACAATGCTGAACACGGGAACGGTGGTCGGCGTGGGCGCAAATATCTATGGTTCAGGCTTTCCGCGAAATTTTGTGCCGTCGTTTATGTGTGGCGGCTCGGCTGGGTTTAAGCCCTGCACGCCCGAATCGCTGTGCCAAGTTGCCGAACGTGTTCTGGCACGCCGCGGCCTGCAGTTGAGCGACATCGACCGCCAACTGATTGCCGACGTCTTCGGCTTGACCGCGAAATACCGTGGAGGGTATAAGAGTTAAAAGGTTAGAGTTTAAAGTTTAGGGTTTAGAAGGTTAGGGTGAAAAGTTTAGAAGGTTTAGGGCTTCGCTGTTGAGAGAGTTTAGTTTCTAAACCTTCTCAACTTTCTCAACAATATAGGTTATATTTCATTGATTATGAGTTCGAAAAAAGAAATAAAGATTGAAGGGATAATGGCGTCGGACGGTGACGGAATGGAGGCGAGTTTTATCCCGATTATGTCGGAAGGCGGCCACCCGAATGAGAGGATTGAGATTCCTGACGAACTGCCAATCCTGCCGCTGCGCAATATGGTTATCTTTCCTGGCGTGCTGATTCCTATCAGCGTCGGGCGCGAAAAATCGCTCGAACTGGTGCGGCAGTCGTACCGAAGAGACAAAATTGTGGGCGCCATTGCCCAACGCGATTTCAACGTGGAGGACCCCAAGCCTGAAGATTTGTACAATCACGGTACTATTGTACAGATTGTCAAGATATTGGAAATGCCCGACAACACCACAACAATCATTGTTCAGGGCAAGCGTCGATTTGTCATCAACAACTACATTGCGACGGAGCCATACTGCACAGCCAACATTTCCGTCATTGACGAAGTGCTGCCCGACAACAGCCAACTTGCCGAATTTGAAGCAATTACAAGTTCGATTCGCGACCTATCGTCGAAGATAATCCAAATGACGCCTGGAATGCCGAACGAGGCTGTTTTCGCTTTGCGCAACATCGAGAACGCCTTCTTCCTGATAAATTTTGTGTGCGTCAACACCGCCATCAACACCGAGGCGAAACAGGAACTGCTTGAGGAATCGAACGTTTTCAACCGCAGCGTCAGGTTGCTCGAACTGCTGTCGCAGGAAATGCAAAAGGTTCAACTTAAGGAAGATATACAATCGAAAGTGCGGGCGGAACTCAACAAGCAGCAGCGCGAGTTCTTCCTGAACCAACAAATAAAAACCATTCAGGACGAGTTGGGCGGAAATCCCACCGAAAAAGAAGCCAAAAACTTGAAAGACAAAGCGAAACAGAAAAAGTGGAGCAAGGAAATGGCCGATTATTTCGACAAGGAGATTGAAAAACTGCAACATCTGAACGCCGCTTCGGGCGAATATTCAATCCAACTTAACTATCTGCAAACGCTGCTCGATTTGCCGTGGGGCGAGTACACCGACGACAATTTTGATATGAATCGCGCACGCGAAATACTTGACAGTCAGCATTGTGGACTTGAGAAGGTGAAGGAGCGCATTCTGGAGCACCTGGCCGTTCTGAAACTCAAAGGCAATCTGAAATCGCCCATTCTGTGCCTTTACGGCCCGCCTGGAGTGGGCAAAACATCGCTCGGGCGGTCGATTGCCGAAGCGCTTGGGCGCAAATACGTGCGAATGTCGCTGGGCGGCCTGCACGACGAGGCCGAAATCCGCGGACACCGCCGCACCTACATCGGAGCAATGCCTGGCCGCATCATCGAGAACATCAAAAAAGCCAAGTCGGCCAACCCCGTTTTTGTGCTCGACGAGATTGACAAGGTGTCGAACGACTATCACGGCGACCCCGCGTCGGCTCTGCTCGAAGTGCTTGACCCTGAGCAAAATGGCGCATTTCACGACAATTATCTCGACGTTGATTTCGACCTGTCGAACGTAATGTTCATTGCCACGGCCAACAGCGTTGCACCCATCAGCGCGCCCCTGCGCGACCGTATGGAAATGATTGAGGTGAGCGGCTACGTGATTGAGGAGAAAATCGCCATCGCGCGGCAGCATCTGATTCCGAAACAGTTGAAAGAGAATGGTTTGGAGCAGCATCCGTTTGCAATGGACGACGCTTCGCTCACCTACCTGATTGCGAACTACACCCGCGAGTCGGGCGTGCGCGAACTCGACAAGCGCGTGGCCGAGATTTCGCGGAAGATTGCCAAAAAAATCGTCTTTGGCGAGCCCGTGCCCGAAAACCTGACGCCCGAAAACATTGTCGAATATCTTGGCAAACCCATCTATTCGCCTGATATGTACGACGATAACCGTTTTGCGGGCGTTGTCACAGGACTTGCGTGGACGGCCGTGGGCGGCGACATCCTTTTCATTGAGACAAGCCTGAGCCGCGGCAAGGGAACGCTCACTCTCACAGGCAATTTGGGCGACGTTATGAAGGAGTCGGCCACTCTGGCGCTGGAGTACATCAAGGCGCACGCCAACAAATTCGGCCTGAAACCTGAAATTTTTGAGAAGTGGAACGTGCACATCCACGTGCCCGAAGGCGCCATTCCGAAAGACGGTCCGTCGGCAGGCGTGACAATGGTGACGTCGCTGGCGTCGGCATTCACGCAGCGCAAAGTGCGCAAGGCTCTGGCAATGACGGGCGAGATTACGCTGCGCGGCAAGGTTCTGCCCGTGGGCGGCATCCGCGAGAAGATTCTGGCCGCCAAACGTGCTGGCATAAAAACGGTGATTCTGTGCGAGCAGAACCGCAAAGACATTGAGGAAATCAAACCCGAATACGTTGAAGGTCTGGAGTTTATCTACGTCAGCACCATCGAGGAAGTGTTGCAAAATGCTTTGCTGGAGGAGAAGGTTGAGGGGGCGATAGTGATTACGGTTTAAGAAAACATTGATTATATATCCAAATTTGTATCATATTATGAGTAACAAACCCATTGGAAAAATAAAGACAGTTAAAATCATAGTTTTTGCATTACTTTATTTGTTATCTGGTTTTATTTTATCTATGGTACCATATTGGTCTGGAGAACGCGATGGTTGTGGTCTCTTGCTTTGGATTTTTACTGTTATACCATTTCTATTTTTTCTTATTGCTACTTTAATTGTTGCCATTCTCGCGTTAAGAAATATTTGGAGGTATTCTTTTAGCAAAGTAATACTAATCGGTTCAACAATCACTTTTTGGCTTAATTGGGTGTTGCTCCTTTCCTATGGTACTATTATACCATTTCTATTTTTTCTTATTGCCGCTCTAATTGTTGCCATTCTCGAGTTAAAAAATATTTTTGAGTGTTCTTTTAGCAAAGCAATACTAATCGGTTCAACAATCACTTTTTTGCTGATTTGGCTGGTGTCACTTTGCACTAATAATTATATACCCGAATATTTTATTAGAACAGCATCATTTTGGAGTTGGGTATTATATTTTACAATGCCTGCCATTTATTATGGGCTCGCAAAGTTATTATTCCGAGATTAGCCGTTTTCACCCTAAAACTTAATGTTTTAGCATAATGATAAACTGCATTTAAATGAAAACCCCATTCACCATATTAAAGTGGTTATTCATTTCATTAGGCGCTATATTTTTAATCCTTAATATTTTAGCGCTAACGCCCGCGCCATTTTATATGCACCGCAGTCTTGAAAAAAACTCAAAAAAATTTTAAACCTGCGCAGCAATCTCGCGTAGGTTGCAATTTCCTTTGCACACATAAACTTTAAAAACAAAAGAATTATGGAAATGACAAGTGAGTGGGCTGAGAGCGAGTGCAGAATCGCCTGCAAGGGTGAGAACCCAAAGTTTAATTTCGATGGTAACGAGTTCGACAGCAGATGTGAGAGTTACAAGTCAGCGTTGAAGGCATTCAAGTCTTTGATGGAAGATGAGCAAAAAGAAATGGATTTCGATTTGACGAAGTCCATACTGAACAGGCTGCTGGAAGGCAAGCCGTTGACACCGATAACTGAAAATGACTTTGTTGAGGGTAAAGGTCATATCGTATCGGATGATTTTTTAAAGCGTTGCGGTTTGAAATCGTTCATACAATGCACAAGGTTGCGCAGTCTGTACAGAGAGGAGACGTTGGGTGGAGAAGTGCGGTACAGAGATGCGGAGAGAAGTTACTTTGTTGATGTGGACAATCCGTCACGCACCTACTTCACCGACTGCCAGTTTTTTGATGAGATGTTTCCGATAACGATTCCGTATATGCCTGCGGTAGAGCCTTACAAGATATACGAACGTACATTCTTGACCGATGAAAAAAACGGTGAGTTTGACACAAGGAATGTTATGTACGTGATAACACCGAGTGGCGAGAGAGTCGATTTGAACTTGTACTTCACGGAGGTTGATGGAAAGTGGAAACAGATAACGAAGGATGAATACGAAGAGTTGTGGAGCAAGCGCGTGGACAAGGCTAGTGACGATGACTACAAAGAATCGAAGAAAGACTGTGCAAAATAGTGTTTATCTTTGAAGAAAGGAGTTGCGAAAAAAACAGTAGAAAAATGAACCTGCAAAAACTCGAGAAATTTATTGACCGTCAAAAAGTTAGCATTGTGGCTTCAATTGATGATGAAGGCTTTCCGAACTTGAAGGCGATGCTCAAGCCGCGCAAGCACGTGGGGCTGAGGGAGTTCTATTTTTCCACCAACACTTCGTCGATGCGCGTAAGGCAGTATCAGAGCAATCCAAAGGCGAGTATCTATTTCTACCACAAGGGTTTGATTCGCTACGAGGGCGTTATGCTGATTGGCAAAATGGAGGTTCTGACCGACCAAGAGAGCAAAAACTCTATTTGGAAACGCGGCGACACAATGTTTTACAAGGGCGGCGTCACCGACCCCGACTATTGCGTGCTGAAGTTCACCGCCGAAAGAGGCCGATACTATTGCGACCTGAAAACGGAGAGTTTTGAAATTGAATAATTGCTTGACGTTATGCGATTTGCAGCGGACATAAAACTAAAACGCACTATTGCCGCCGTAAAGTGGCTGTTCGTTTCGTTTGGCGCTATATTTCTAATCCTAAATATTTTAGCGCTAACGCCCGCACCATTTTATATGCACCGCAGTTTGGGCGAGGATTCGGTGTGGGAAAGCGATTCGGCAGCAAATTTCCGTCCTGACTATGTTGTTATGTTCGGCGGCGCGGGAATGCCGTCGGGCAGCAATCTGATAAGGCTTTACTACACGGCCGAGTTTGCGCAAAATTTGCATACGCCCGTTGTTCTTGTCCACCCGCAAGACTCTGTTTGTCAAGCTGAGATGACGAAATATCTTGTCGGCAGCGGCCTTGCGCCCGACAGCATTTTTTATATGACTGGCGGAAGCAACACGCGCTCGCAGTCGGTCTGCCTTGCCGACAGTTTTCCGCAGTTGCGCAGCGTCAATTTACTGATAATCACCGCACCCGAGCACCTTGCCCGAACCTTGAAATGCCTAAAACGGTGCGGCTTTAAAAGCATTCGTGGCATTGGCGCGTTCGAGAGCACCGTCGATTTTGACCTTACGCTCGACAAGCGGAAACTAAAAGGAAATCAGCTCGTTCCCGACGTTGAAAGTACCAATCTGCGATACACGTTCTGGAACTATCTGCAACTTGAAATCGTCTGCTTCCGCGAGTATTTCGCAACAGCGTATTATTGGGTTAAGGGGTGGATATAAAAAAGCCCAATTCGCGCAGAATCGGGCTTTTATTCAATCATTCAAATTCTATCATTCAATCACCACCACAAAGCCGCCATTCGGCTGCATTGTTACTTCAAATGCTTTCAAATCAACGTTTTCGGCAATAGAATGAGCCATCTGCCATTTGTTGTCGGTGTCGGTGAAGATTTCGGCCTTATCGGCTGAGCCAATGGCGCTCAAATCGAGCGTCAGACGGCGTGCGGCCTTCTCGCCGTTGATTCCTGCCACATACCATTTATCGCCTGAGCGGCGTGCGGCAACAAAATACTGGCCTGGATAGCCGTCGACAAACAGGCTCTGGTCCCAAGTGGTGGGGAAATCCTGCAAAAGACTGACCACATAATCGGGTTGTGCGGCCATTCCGTCGTCGGTTTCGGCAAAATGCTGAACGCCAGACAAAAACAGCACTGGCAAGGCCAACTCGAAAGCGTTTGTGGTGGCGCGCTCAATGCCAGGTATCGCCGCAAGGCTCATCGGGGTGAAATCCATTGGGTCGAAGACGTTGCGCGTGAAGAGCCAGCAGCACGACTGCGTCGGAATCATATCCTGATATTCCTGCGTAAATGTCGAGTACTCAAAGCCTTTCACCGCCTCCATCGTGACCAGATTCGGATAGGTTCGCTGCCAGCCGCGCGGAAGGGTTGCGCCGTGGCAATTGACCATCAGGTGGTGGGCCGCCGCATCGGCGAAAATATCGGCATAATATTGCATAACTGGCTGTCCGTCACCAGCAAAGAAATCGACTTTGATACCCTTTACGCCCATCTGCTCCAAGCGGCTGAACTCCTGCTCGCGCATCTCGTGAGTGAGCAGGCGGCTTTTGGGCGTGTATTCGGTTGTGTTCCAAGCGCCCGACGAGTTATACCACAGAATCAGCCCCACGCCTTTCGCGGCGGCGTATTGCGCCAGTTCGGCAATGCGGTCGTAGCCGATTGTGCGGTCCCAGTTCACGTCAACCAGGCAGTACTCCCAGCGCATTCGGGCGGCGTAATCGACAAACCGCTTCTGCACGTCGTACACCACCGACTCGTCTTTCAGTTTGGCCCAACTCCACGACGCGTGGCCAGGCTTAACCCAAGAATAATCGCCATCGACGGCTGGCGTCGCCAAATCGGTGCCAATGGTCGATTCCACAATGCCTTTAAGATTGTCGGAAACCGACACCGTGCGCCACGGCGACTGCCACGGGAATGTCAGCCGTGGCCGAATGTCCTGCGTTGCCGTGTCGATAACCTCCTGCGGCATCGGGAAGCGGACCTTGTATTCGGGCGTTCCCGCGATTTCGGTCAGGCGCGTACCGCAATATTGCGTTGTCAGGCCAGTTTCCGAGACCAGCACCCAAGCGCCATTGCTTTGAAACAGTGCGGGATACACCCACCCCGACGGCCACGGGCACGGCGTCCCGACAGGCACATTCTGCATGTAATTCTCCTCGTACGACGGATTGGTGCCGCACCAGCCCGTTTTTGCAATGGCCATTATCTGCAGCCAGGCACGAGCGCTATCGGCAAAGCAAAAACTGCTAAACTCATCAGCCACAATGTTTTGGCCGCCTTTCAGCGAGTTAATCTGATAGCGGAAAGCGAAACCATCGTCCGACACGCGGAACGCAATGCCAAGTGTATCGCCCGACTGCGCCAACAAGTTGAAAATCTTTTCGTTGGCGCAATAGTGATAATCGGTTTGCTTGCCAGTTTTGAGCGAATATTTATCCTCAATGCCCGCGCTAACGGTCGAAATCAGGCGCAAACCATCTTTCAGATTGCAGCCCTCAACATCGAGTCCCAACGCCGAGCAGCCAATAACCGTCTGGCCGTCAAGTTGCGCCGAGTAGTGCGGCTCGCCATTCGCCGAAAGGCTGAAACTGACTTTTATGCGGCCGTCGGGTGACGTAACATCGGTGTTGGCTTTGTTGCAACCCATCAGAATTATCACGGCAGCGGCTGCAATGCTTATTATTCTCATATTCAATTATTTCGAAAGTTGAATTTTAATCACAGACATTGCAGGCATATCAACTTTTAGCACGCCTTTGGCTGGTTTCTTAACATCGAACGGCTTGAGCGTAATTTTTTCGGCTTGACCAAAATCGTTGTAATCGTTCATTTTGCTTGCCGTTACAATCTCACCTTTAAGCGTTTTTGCAGCCAACTGACCAATCTCAACATCAACAGTCTCGCCCTTGTTCGGGTTCAGATTGACGAGCGTGAGCGTCACCACGCCGTCTTTTTCGGAAGCCGAAGCGCAAATTGTTTTGGTCGATTTGCCTTCGAAAGTGTACTTATTGCTCTGAACGTCAGTTGGTACCAACTTCGCGCCCTGGTGGTCGGCATACATTTTGAAAACGTAGTATGTCGGTGTAAGCACCATCTGCTCGTCCTTTGTCAGGATAACCGCCTGCAACACATTGACCATCTGTGCGATATTGGCCATCTGCACGCGCTCGGCGTGGTTGTTGAAAATGTTCAGGCCCATACCTGCCACAATGGCGTCGCGCATTGTGTTCTGCTGATAAAGGAAGCCAGGATTGGTACCAGGCTCAACATCGTACCAGCAGCCCCACTCGTCGAAAATCACGCCCACCTCGTTGTTCGGGTCGTACTTCTGCATAATGCCAATGTGAAGGTCGAGCAGGCTATCCATTGCCCACGCCTCGCTCACGGTCGAGTACCACAAATCTTCTTTGAAATCGGTGGCCGAGCCCTTTGAGCCTGTCCAGGTGTTGATTGGCAGAGTGTATTTGTGCAGCGACAAGCCTTGCGTGATACTGTGCTGTTTTTCAGTCTTTTTCATCAGCACTTCGGTCCAGTTGGGGTCGCCGGCAGTGGCACCGCAGGCAATGCGGTAAGGCGCGCCGCCGCAGAAGGTTGCGAAACGGCGGTAAAGGTCGGCATAGTACTCAGGTTCCATATTGCCGCCGCAGCCCCAGTTCTCGTTGCCAATGCCGAAATATTTCACGTTCCACGGGTCCTCGCGGCCGTTCTGCTTGCGCAGTTGCGTCATCGGGCTCTCATTGGCCGAAGTTATGTACTCAACCCATTCAGCGGCCTCGCGCACATCGCCCGAGCCCACGTTCAGATTCACATAGGCGTCGCAGCCCAGCAGTTCGCAGAAATCGAGAAACTCGTGCGTGCCGAAACTGTTGTCCTCAGTCACGCCGCCCCAGTTGGTGTTGATAATCGACGGGCGTTTATCCTTCGGACCAATGCCGTCTTTCCAGTGATAGGTGTCGGCAAAGCAACCGCCAGGCCAGCGCAGCACTGGTATTTTCAGCGCCTTGAGCGCCTCAACCACGTCGTTGCGGTAACCGTTGGTGTTTGGAATCTTCGAGTCGGCACCCACATAAATGCCGCCATAAATGCAGTGCCCCAGGTGCTCGGCAAAATGTCCGTAAATGTCTTTGCTAATGGTTTGTTTGGCGTTTTCGGGGTGCAGAACGATTTTGTTCTGGGCCGAAACGAATGTTGCCCCGCATACCAGCGAAGCCGCCGCGATAGTTTTAATGATAAGTCTCATAATCAGTAATTTAATAATAAATTGATTTTCTGTTTCAAAAATTTTGTGCAAGATAATCGAACTTTTGGAAGTTCTCAAGGTTTTATCGTTTACGTAATGATTCGTATCGATTTCGTAAAACTGCGTGCAAAATGCGCAATATTTCGCGAAATCTGACGGCAACTTTCCGACACCAATTGTTTTTAACGGCCCTTAGTGCGCCCGACATTCACGTTGTTGTTTTATAAACCACCTAAAATCAATGCGTTATCTTTAGGTTGATTTTATTCAAAAAAAAGCCTCGCGGATTATTGCCATTTTAAGTTTTTTCTACCTTTGCACCGCTGACTCGCTAGCTCAGCTGGTAGAGCAACAGACTCTTAATCTGTGGGTCCAGGGTTCGATCCCCTGGCGGGTCACAAAAGGAAAAAGGAAGCTGAAATGGCTTCCTTTTATTGTTTAATACTGTTACACATAAATGAAAAGCGCGGTTCGCATTGCCGCGCTTTTGTTGTGGAGCTGCCGGGACTCACGCCTATATTGTATATCAATATTTTAATAGCATGCAGTAGAAAAATGGTAACAAAACGCATCTCAAGCACTCGTTTTTGAAGCATTATGAAATCATTCAATTTGACAGTTTTGATTTACTTATAAACACCCATATTTATTATGAAACTAATTGATTATTATTGCTATTGATAATTGCAAAAATACTAGGTATGTTTCCGTATTATTTGTCTTACACCGGGAAGGAAGAATATGATTGCTATGGTAAGTTTTTCAAAAAAGATTTTGATGACAGATGGGCTTACTACAGATT
>CAMHPA010000044.1 GCA_946186925.1 uncultured Bacteroidota bacterium
TATTCTTTCATACTAATCAAATCATAAACATATATCTTTCCGTCAAGCATATATATTAATGCTAAAATTTCATCGCAAGACAAAAGACAAAATGGCTTTTTCTTTAAGATTTCACGCATAGCTTTTGCTGCTCTGTTTACAATTTTTTTTGAAGTCGCTTGATAGAAGAATTCATTACAAGTTAGCGGTATAAAATTCGGACTTTCTGTAACTACAATATCTACACTTTTCCCTTTCGAGCCATATTGCTTTCCAAACCAATACAAGTCGAAGTTAGGTGATAGAGTGTCAATTACGAATTGATTGTTGATGATATTCAACTTTAACACGAAATATGGGTCTGGTTGATTAACCATATTTGTGAAATAATTTATATCTCCAGCTAAACACAATGAATCAGAAGGATTTCCGAATGGCGGTTCCCTTTTCGCCAATTTCAAATGGTCTTTTTTATAAGCATCAATAAGACTTTGGCAATATTCTGTTTTATTTAGTTTGTTGTAATAGTTAATTATTTGTTCTGTAAGCGTTTGACTTGTTGCGTTGGCTGCATTAAACAAGAAAGTAAAAGCAAATGTTGTTAAAAAACATATGGTTCTCATAGTTAGTGATTTATCAGCAAAGTTCACGAAATATTATAAAGAGTATCTCTTTATAGCGCCAAATGTAGTTGTATTTCTTTGAAAAAACTATGTAAATCAGTTCAATCAGCGTTATCTGCGTTCAATAATAAACTATAGAAACCCAAATTCCCGTCCATACCGCAACATTTGTTCAGTATAACTCTCTGTGTAATCGATTGTTACGTCGATAATCTTGCCATTCTCAACAACGGGCTTCAAAACTGGATTTACAAAGCCGCCGTATGGCGCAATGTTCAGTTTCTCAAAGCGTTGCAGCACTTCGGCGTGCAGAGTGCGGTCGATTTTCACGGCGTAGGTCTCGACAAGGGCTTTGCCTGCTTCGTAGTCGCCTTCCGATTTAATCCTTTGAATTTCAGCCAGCAAGTTGCCGAAAAGTTCTCTCAATTTTGCGTAATCGTTGATTCGGGTGTAACTTTTCCCTTCGATTTTCAACAGCTCAGCCACATTTTCGGCCTTGCCTTTTTCGAGCGCCCAGCGGGCAATGAGTTGGCGGTTGCGCATATGCGATTCTTCAAGGTCTTTGCCCAGCTCAATGCGCGTGAGTTGCGTCATAAGGCCATTGCGGATATACGAGTCGTATTCTGCCTTAAACGCTTCATTGTCAGGCAATAATCCTAACTCGACAATCTTCGGGTCGGCAATGTAGTAGAGCGCGAAAAGGTCGGCGCGGGCTTCTTCCAGAGTCGAACTGTAGTTTTTCAGCGCGTCGGGGTTGGTGCCAGGCAGCAGTTGCCCCGAGCCGTGTCCCAGACACTCGTGCAGGTCGGCGTGCAGGTTGCTCGATTGGTAGCCGTACTTGCGCGAGCGGGCCCGTTCGGCGTCGTTGTTGCAGAACTCGTCGCGCATTCCGCTGCCAAGGCTCGCCTGATGGTAGGCGTAGGTGATGTTCTCGATGGTGACTGACTTCGAGCCGTGTTCCTTGCGAATCCAGTCGGCGTTTGGCAGATTGATGCCGATGGGCGTCGACGGGTAGCAGTCGCCACCAAGTTGAACAGCGGTTATCACTTTGGCAGTCACACCTTTAACGCTCTTTTTCTTGAAACGGCTGTCGATGGGTGCGTGGTCTTCAAACCATTGCGCGTTGCCGCTGATGGTCTCGGTTCGGCGCGTTGCCGTCAGGTCTTTGAAGTTGACGAGCGATTCCCACGTGGCCTTGATGCCGAGCGGGTCGCCGTACACTTCGATAAAGCCGTTCACAAAATCCACTTGCGGCTCGTTGTCGCTGACCCACAATATGTTATACTCGTCCCAAGTGCGCAGGTCGCCCGTTTGGTAGTAACTGATGAGTTTTTCAATCGATTGGCGCTGCTGTTCGGTTTCGGCGTAAGGTGTGGCTTTTGTTAACCAACTGACAATCTGCTCGATAGTCTTGCCATATTTTCCGCCTACGCGATAAGTTTCTTCGGTGATGCGCCCGTCGGTTTTCACAAGGCGGCTGTTGAGTCCGTTCGACAGTGGCCGAGCCGCGTCGGGTTGGGGCAGAGTGGCGTTGTACGCTTCCACTTCGGCCTGACTCACACCGCTGTAGAAGTTGCACGCCGACGCCTTCACCACGTCGCCGCTGCTGTCAAGACTGACGCGCTTAAGGTCTGATTTGCTGTATATTATCTCGGTTACCCGATTGCTAAAATCCATTGTCGTTTCGCCTTCGTTTTTCGGCATTTGACCGAAATCGGAATTGAGAATCAGTCGCTTAAATGTTTCGGCGTCAATTTCGGGGAAAAACTTGTCGCAACTGTAGTGGTGGTGTACGCCGTTGCTGAACCAAACGCGTTTGGCGTAAACCATAAACTGCTCAAAATCACCGTTTTCGCGATTGTCGCCATAACTGCTGACAATGGCGTCTACGGTGCGGCGCACCAGAAGGTTGTGGCGGTAGAACTGGTCGAAAATAATGTCGCGACCGCACTGCGCCGCCTGACTCAGATAGTAGATGAATATCTTTTGATTGAGTGTAAGATTCTCAAATTCAGGCACTTTATACCGCATAATCTTGATGTCGGCAAAGCGGTCGATAACGTATTCAAAATTGTTGTCTGGTTCCATAATTCTTGTTTTTGGCTGCGAATTTACAAAAGCCCCGCAAACATTGACCGAACTTGTTATTCTGTTCTTATTTTGTTCATAAAAAATGCTGTTTTACATTGGTCAAAAAGAACCGCAACTTCGCCATAAAAACGCTTTTTTTAAAATAGGTAATATCTAATTTTCGCGCTTTAAACGGAGTTGGAAAACGGTGACTCCAAAATTTGTGTGAAATAATTGTAACAGTATGAAAAATAATATTTTACGAAGAGCTTTATTGGGTTTGTTGCTGACAATGGTATCATCTGTTTCTGCTTGGGCTGACACTTTTACGTCAACCGCTGCAGGTGGCCGTTTTAGTTCGCCTTCGACATGGGGATCGAGTATGACAGCAGCAGAAATGCTGGAGGCAATCCAGGCAAAGACCAATACGTTTGTTGTTCAAGCTGGCGCCACAGTAACTGTTGATGATTCAGTCAATGTTTATGATTTGACGGTAAACGGAACGCTGGTGTTTGGCGACGTGGACAACGCGAGTTACACTGTGATTGTGAATAACAAGTTCACGGTGACAGGTGTGGCGGAAGTGTCTGATCACCCCGGTGCACATACATTGCTGGTTAGAAAAGGTTTTACCAGTACTAGCGGTAAAATCAGTTTCAGGGAGGGAACCGGCCAGGCTGTGAATGTGGTGTTTGGTGCGGAATCAGCTGATAAGCAAACTGTTGCGGTTAACACTGCGGTGGGGCAGACAAAATTCGGCAACTTCGATGTTGCCAATGGTGAGGTGACGGCGGGTTCTGATTTGACTATTGCGGGGGCGTTCACAATTGGTTCTAGCGGCAAATTCATTGCCGGCGACAAGACAATTTACGTGGCTGGCAACTTTTCCAAGAAGCACAATAAGAAGGCGTCGTTTGACAGAGGCACCAGTACGTTTGTGTTTAATGGCAATACGGTGCAGTCGATATCCAATGCCGGAGAGTTGTATTTCAACCGAGTGATAGTAAACGGACGGGGGTTTGTTGTGGTGTCGAACGGAACGCGTTTTTATGGCGATTTTCTGATAGAGAACAATTCTAGTGTAAGCACGTCAGCCGCCATGTTGTTTTACGGCCGATTCGAGGTTCAGTCCGGTAGTAAATACGAATCGAATGCCGATTACACACAATTCAATGCCGATGCTGACCAAGACATAATAATGGATGGAGATGTCTCATTTGCAGGCATATATTGCTCGAGTACAAAAGCAGATTCCACTACAAAAACATTCAAAGGCAGCATCAATTCAACACAATACATCAGGGCAATGGGAACGTCAAGGATAGTTGATGATGCATCGGCTTATCACCATACATTCGTCGGTGCAACTGCTGAGGGGCGGATAGCCTTGTCGAGCCCTATGACAATTAGGGGCGGCACCTTGCGGAAGTCGGAGGCGAAAGACCCGGTTGTATACGGCACATTCTCATTGGGTACGGGCGACATAACCATTCAATCTGGTGACGTATATGTACGGTCGGGCGACACCTTCAAATGCAGTAGTAACATTACCGTTGAGACTGGCTCGCTGGTGATGAGCGGTGATACAGACAAGCAGTCGACACTCATCGGAAACGGTTCAAACACATTGACGGTGGCTTCGGGAGCCAAGCTTTACATTCGCGGAGCTAATGACAACTTCCCTCAAAATATTACTGTGAATCTGAACGATGGTAGTACAACATATTACGACTCGAAATTCAATCAGCAGGTTCACGGAGCTCATTATGGTACTTTGGTCCTGGATTATTACGACAAGACCTTCACAGGCAATTCCTACATCGCCGGTCATTTGTATATGCGCCCAATGACAAAAGGTGAGTCGACCGTTGATTTCGGTAAATATTCCCATACATTATGCTATCATTTTTATGACGATCCTGACAGAAAAGGCACAACATCGCTAGTGTCGGGCGGAACAATCACGTTGAAGAGCACCGGTAATCACGGGCAGACAATTTACAAACGCACCACCGGTACATATACGTTTAAAAACCTTATAATTGAGAACGATGACCCGGCGTACGCGCAAACCAAAACCATCGGCGGCGACATTCATGTTAATGGCCGGTTGGAACTTTCCAACAGCAGCACAAACGAAATTCTGCTGCTGACTCTCAACATGGGGGCTTACGGCATTGAAGGTGATGGCAGTGAGGGCAACGATCTTGTGATGGGGCCAAACACTTGCATCAAAACAAGCGGAGAAAACAACTTTGCAACGCTGACAGAGTCGTTCCGCGACGTGCGTCTCGACAGACAAAGCATCATCCAGTTCGAATCGACAAAGGTGAACCAGGTGATTCCGACTGTGGAGTACGGCAATGTCTATATTTACGGCAGCACGGCCAAAACAATTGGCATGAACACAACCATCAAAGGCTGGATTAACCAAAACGGCGGTACGCCCAAACTGACCATCACTGATGCTGTGACTGTAACAATACAGGGCGACTGGAAACTCGGCTCCAGCTACTTGGATATCACGCCGGAGGCAACGATTAACTTTGATGGCGACAATCAGGAAATTGTCGGCACCACGTTGCCAAACGTGCATATTGGCGGCTCGGGTGTGAAGACACTGAAAGGCACGCTCACCATAGCGGGTGATCTGTGGGTGCATTCGGGTAGCGAATTTGATGCTGACACCCGAACTATCAATCTTTACGGCAACTTCAACAACACCGACGGCGGCGGCGGACGGTTTCATCAGATTGGCGGCCGTTTGAATCTGCGCGGCGACAACTACGATCAGACCGTTGCGTGCACAAGCGTGGAAAACACAGTGTTTTACGATGTTTATGTTGAAAAGAAAAAGACCGACAAGGTTGTTTTCAAATCGGATGTTTATGTGGGCCGCAATATGATGACATCAGAAAACAAAGGCGGTATTGACATTGAGAACCATACGCTGACTGTCGGGGGCGATTTCTGCCTCTACCGCAACTGCCCGTTTTTTCATGCCGACGGTGCCAAACTCAATTTCAACGGTAGTGATGCCGAACAGAAAATCAGCAACCTGAACACAGAAAACATCTATCCGGAAATGATGTTTTCGGGCACCGCAGTCAAACGGCTCACTGATAATCCGTTCGATATTAATGGCGATATCACAATTTGTGGCGGAGCCATTGTCTCGAGCGGCGTGAAGCTGAAAGTGTCGGGCAATTGGACCAATGCGGGTACGTTCAACAGCTCGTCGGAAGTCGTGTTCGACGGCGAAATGGGCGACGGTGAGTTCCAGCTTATTGGCGGATCGGCCTTCAACAATGTAACCTTTGGCGGAAAAGGAGAGAAGAGGCTCGGCGGTATCATCAACCTGACAGGCTGGCTGAAAATTGACTCACTAGCCAGACTCGACGTCAGCCCTGACGAAGGCAACACATCTTACGGCATAACCCTTGCCAGCCACTGGTACAACAATATTGTCAGTCCTGACGGCACAAAGACAGGCTATTTCGAACCGCGCCAGGGAACAGTCACGTTTGTCGGAAACAGCACTTACATCTATAGCGGCGACTCGCTCAGAGCCGATGGCGAGGGTGAACCTGGCAAGAAGTTTTACAATGTTGTGATAAACACATCAGATCCGGCCAACTACAAAGGATTGTATCCGATACACGGCGCTGATGCCAAGACGATGACCAAAGAGAATGACCTCTATGTAATCAACGATTTCACTATCAACACAGGTATTTTCTATTTCTACTGGAACAAAATGTTCGTAGGCGGAAATCTGAGAAACATCGGCGGCACGCTCTCGATGAACGGCCACTACGACGCGCGGAACAAACTGTTCCTCGGTGGTAGAGGCAATAACCTTGAGTTCGACCCAGGTACTGCAAACACAATCAGACAGATTGAAATTATCAATGGCGGTACATACCATCTGACTAACAGTTACTTGCAGTATTCGACATCGTCTGCCGTGCCGCGTGATAGCGTGATTCGGATCACGAACGGTACCCTTTGGATGAAAAACAGTGACATCACATTCTATGAAAGCGGCGGCATCATAATTGAAGAGAATGGCGCACTGCATCTTGATTCGGCGGCGGTTATTCAGATGCCTTCAAACAGAGCGATCAGAAGCCATGGAAGGTTAGAGTTGAAGGGTAATCCAAGCTCACCAGCAAAAATACAATCCGCATCAGCTGACGGTTATTATTACATTGTTCAGGAGCATGGAACGTTCAGCGCGGAGGATTTCTGCATCGAGGGCACAAGGGGACGCGGTTTGGAAATAAGAGGCGGAACAGTCACAAAATTGCAGAATGGTAGTTTCTCAAACTCCGGTTACACTTGGAATAGCACTGATAGAGCATTTTATGGAGTCTCTGTTAACGAGAAAACATTCCTGCTGACATTGGACGGCATCACATTGGGTGCGGCTGGTGGAGGCCTGACAGCGGACAACATCACATTCAATGTAAAAAACAGTCTGCCAGCGAAAAACGTGCACCGTGAAAGTGGCACAGGCGCAATCACGTTCACAAACTATGGAGGAACAATGGCTGGAAAAGCTTATGAAGTAGACCAGATTCAGGAGGGAACCGGTGAAGGACAGGGAACGGGACTTATTGTCTGGGAGGAGCCCAAAGGCTGTGTCTGGACAGGAGAAGGCGGCGACAACAGATGGCACAACAGGGCCAACTGGAAATACAACGAAGTGCCGACGCGGGATTCGGTTGTTATTTTGAACAAATCAGTTTTAGCAAGCAATTACACAATTCTGGTCGACCAGAGGGCCGAAGTGAAGGATCTGACAATTGCCGATGGCGTGACGCTTCTGCTCGACGGCGAAAAGAATGTGGCGAATCCTGACGGTCTGGAGGTGTTTGGTAAACTGACCATGATGTCCGGCTCTACACTCACACAAACCAATAGGGTGTGCGACTCACTCATCTTGCACGGCTCGTGGACATGCAGCGGCACATACAACCACAACTCAGCTCCGGTGGTGTTCGATATGGCCGTAGGATCTTATCAGCTTACGATGAACAGTGGCGCAAAAATCGGTGCATTGGTTGTCCGAAGCAAAGCCGATGGCGCGCTTACACTCATGGGCGAAATCAAAGTGGCTGACAGCGTGCGTTATGAGTCGGGTACGCTCTACGGCAGCAACGCGAAAATCTTGCTTGAGGGTGACTGGATTCCGGCTGGCGGTGTTTTTGAAGAGGGCGAGTCGGTTGTTGATTTCTGCAAGGCCGATGGCGATCAGTTTGTGAATGGCGGTCGTTTCTGGATAATCAAATTTGAGAAAGGTGGCAATAAGACGCTGAACAAAGACATCACTGTCAATCGCACTTTCCAGATAGAAAACACATCGGGCCGCATATCAGCCGGATTCAGAAATATATACATGGCGGGCCGCACAACCTATTGGTACAATTACAGTACCAATAATGAAGTGTTTGTGCAGACCGGCGACGGCGCGGTTATTTTCACGGGCGGTTCGGCCTCAATCGGAAACGTAAACAGTAAAGACGTGAAAACAACGCAACCTACGGTGTTTAACAATATTTATTTTCAAGGAACAAGCACAAAATACATACGTGACACAACATTTGTTACAGGTGCTGTGGAGATGGTTGCGAACATCGACGTGAGCATCAACAAGCATGGCGCTTTCATAGGCAAGCCGGGCAGTTCGTTTACGGCATACGGAGGCAGTCTGCTCGTTTATGGCAAAGACAACTTCCCAAAAGATTTTGGCAGTGTCAATCTGAACGCAGGTTCGGTTTACTATCGCGATTCGTGCGAATATCAGATTGTCCGCAATGTGGAGTATAATAATCTGTATCTGTACAATTACTATTTCACAACGTATGGCTATAAGGATTACTCGCCCAAATATTTGGAGGGCGATATTATCGTCAAGGGCACAATCACCATCAACGACTCGATAACCACATTGTACACCAATGGCCACCAGATAACGCTTACCGGCAACTTGTCGCTGGCCGAGAACGGAAAGCAGATTGACTGGGGAACAACCGGAACAATTGTCCACGTGGGCGGCACGTGGAGCGTCGATGCCGATATTTCAACATTAAACAATGTGTATAAGAAAGGTACCGGATATCTTACCATGAACAACAATCTGACTGTAAACGGCGACATTGAGTTCGACCCAGAGACACAGCTTCGCATGGGTAGTTACACGATGACAGGAAAACCGGGGAAATCTTTCAAGATGGGTGTCAACTGCCAGCTGCACACTTCGGTTGTCAAAGGTGACGGTGACAATGTGGCCCTGCCGACAGGTTTCGGCACGTTTGAACTCGATTCAACAAGCTACACTTATCTTGAGGCCGCCGCTGACCAAATTCTGCCGTCGAATGTTACTTATGGTATTGTATATCTTAATAATACAGCCTCGCGTACTGTCTATCTGAACGGCGACACTTATGTTAAAGGTAATTTCTATAACAATCAGGACGGCACGGTGCTTGACGATCAGGATTTGCACAATCTGCACCTGTACGGCGCGACCAACGATTTGCGCAACTACCGCCCGACAGCAACAACCGTATTTTTTGAGCGAGAGGGCGACCAACGGGTGTATGCAGGCGGCAGTTTCACTGATCTATATCTGAACAATGTGGTGCTGAACGGCTCTGGCGTCAAGGAAATTGACGAGACAAACAACAGAATCGGAGGTGACATCACAGTAGGCTCGAAAGCATCGTTCAGTTGCGACAATGTGATCGTCTTTAGTGGCGACGCCATCACCAACAACGGAGTATTCAGGCACTACGGCAACACCTTCACCTTTACGGGCGCAAAGACGCACACTGTCAGAATGGGTGACGACAACATTTTCAACAGCTTTGCGGTGACTGACGACGATGCGGTGAGCATTGCCGACTATGGCATTACGGTGAATACTGGTGCGTTCAGCTTGGGCAAGCGCGCAACTGTCGACATGGGCGGACATACGCATAAGATCGCCTCGGCACAAATTGAATTGGGTACCGATTGCAATTGGATTACCGAAAACGCCAACTTTATTTTCAACCGCGGAGGAAGCCAGACATTGCCGGCGCTCAAATGCCGCAACATCCGGTTCTCGACATCGGGCACCAAAACGCTTGCCGGCAGGTTGGAAGCCGACACGCTCACCATCGACGAGGGCGTGACTCTCTCGGTGGGCAGCGACGCCAGCAAGTCGAACTCGATAACGCTTTACGGCGACTGGATTTGCAACGGATCGTTCACTAGCCATAACGACACTGTGTTCTTTGAATCGAAGGTGATGTGCGGTGAACGTAAAATAAAATCCAATGAGCAGTGGTTCAGTGATTTGGTGTTCCACCGTAACACAGAACTGGGCAAAGACGAGAAAACAATATTCAAACTGCAAGACAAAGTGCAGCTGAAAAACAATATGGAAATCGACACCGGTGCTGTTGTCTGCCTCAATAAAAACACTCTTGTCATCGGCAATGACGACTCCAACATCACCGATCCGCCTTATTACCCTGATGGTGAGAAAATCACGGTTCTGAAGGGCGGTGAGCTTAACATTGATGCCGGCGGAACGCTTCAGTTCGATCATTACGACGGTTACCCGCATTTGGATGTCTATGGCAAGCTGACTATGGTCGGGTCGGAGCAGGCAAATGCGGTGATCACCCGCAGCACAAGCAAGCACGACACTCACGGAACAATGGTCACCATTCATGACGAGGCCAAACTGGCGGCAAAATACTATCAGGTTCAGTATCTAGCCCCGACAGGTTTTGTTATCCAGAACGGAGCCGAGATTGACGATGTCAACAACCTCTCGTTCGGTATCTGGTCGAACATGTATACATCATACAACTATAAAAATCCGTTCCAGGCCGACGACAATGTGCTGATTGATACTCTTATCTATTTGACAATCAATGTCGACAGAATGGAGAACTCAATTGAGAACCTCGCATTCAACCATGGCGGAACGCCGACAATCGGGCATCACTTTAACATCATGCGCGATCCAAGTCTTCCGGAGAGCATAGAACTGAGCGGCACCATTAACGGTGCGATGGGATTCATTGATTTCCAACGGTACCATTATATAGATGACAATCCGGCCAATGCCACTGTTGAGAGGAACATCATCTGGCCGCCGGTGAAGCAGGCAATATGGACCGGATTGGTCAGCCAGGATTGGTTCGACCGCCGAAACTGGTTCCCGATGACCGTCCCCGACGAGCATTTGTCGGTCAAGATTCCGATGACATCGAACGCGCCTATAATTTACAGGCCGGGTGCTGAATGTGAAAACCTGACAATAACAAACGGCTCGCTCACAATTGAGGATGCGGCCAAATCGGCTGACGGCATTGCTTTGCGCGTCGGAGGCTCTGTTGATGTGCAGAATGGCGGCGTGTTTGCAGTTGAGAACACTGCCGGAGTGTGGGTGAAGGGCGATTGGAGCATCGCTCAGAAGGGCTATTTCGTGCCGCAGAACGGAACGGTCTTTTTTGCCGCCACCGGAGGTAGTGTGTCCATATCGCCACGCAAGTCCGATTTCAACAACGTCAGCTTTGTCGGAGGTGCAACCTATATGTTTATGAATTCGCAGATAAACATCAATGGCGATTTCACGGTCAACAGCGGTCTTGTATGGCCTGCGACTGCCGATTATAGCTATAGCATCGGTGGCAATTATTTCATCGATGCCGAGCGCGGCGGCTACAATAAGGATGTTGTGGGCTTTGTGAACTTCGTTGGTGGCGACCAGACAATTCAAAATGGTCAATTTAATCGCGTAAGATTCACAAACACAGGCAATAAGATTATAATTGATACGCTTTGCGCCACATATAACAACAGCACTCGCACTGCTCGTACCGTCATTGTTGATGGCACTGCAGTGTTGAAAGCTTCAGCAGGATGTAAGTTCTGCATCAAAGGTAATATTCTGATTGACAGTAACGCGGCATTCGACGACGGCGGTCAGACACACACATTTACCGGCTATTACTGGGAAGGCGCGGGCGGATACATGGGCACCGGCAAGATTTTGTTCAACGCCAATCACGCGCAATACATTTGGGGCGGCAAGTTCCACGACATAGACATGACGCTGAACACCAAAAGCATCAATGGCGATGTTACAATGAATGGCAACTTGAGTCTGGAGTCGTGCACGCTCGACATGCTTACAAATCATATTAATGGTGCGGGCGCCTTCACCATGGGCGAGAAATCAAACGTCTACGCACGTGGCGCCAACAACTATCCGTCGTTCTCCCGTTACAACATCACCGGCGCTAGCTGCTACTCGTACTACAACGGCCCGATGGATCAGACAATCCGCATGGCGAAATACGGATATTTGTATCTGAACAGCAACACAACCAAAACTCTTGAGGGTGATATTACTGTTCTAAAAGACCTCTATATCTATGAGAACGGCGGCACACTGTGCGCCAACGACAAGAACATTTATGTGGGGCAGCATTGGAAAAACCAGAATTCCGGCAGGTTCGAGCCAGGCACCGGCCGTGTCATTTTCAACGGTAGCGCCGGCAACCAGTATGTCTATCTGGGTGTTTTGACAGAAAACCCGTTCTACGAGATTGAGATTGACAAACCGGCCACACAACAGTTCTATGCCTCGTCGGTCGATCTTACGCTGGGAGGCTCGCTATATGTCACTAGCGGTAAGATGAACTGTGTGAGCGGCTACCGTGTCAGAATTGGCGGAAACGTGACGGTTGGCAGCTCAGGCCTCATAACCCAGTCAGGACACTATGAATTGTACCATAACGCTGGCGAAAGCACAATTCAGACTAATGGTTCAATCCTTAACGATTTGACGCTCAATGGTAATTGCAATTTCAAGTTGAGCGACGATATTACCGTTTACGGCAACTTCACACTGCAGAAAGGCACGTTCGACCAGAATCACCATGTGGCAACGTTGGGCAACTCGCTCGACAACATCGCCATTTACGGAACCTACAAGGTGACGGCAGGCGGCAAACTCCGCATCGGCGATGGCACATCGCTTGTTGTGAAGGCCGGCGGAGTTTTTGAGGCCTTGGGAACCGCGTCGAGCTATGCCCAGATAACCAACAACAGCGGCCGCTACTATTTCACGGTCGAGGCCGATGGTAGAATAAAGGCTGACAACTACAACTTCTCATATCTGGCAAAGCAGGGAATCATCATTTCCGATGGCGCTATTATCGATGGTGAGAAGAATTTCAGCAATGGAGTGTTCAGCAATGTTGTTTCGGGCGGAGTCTGCCTCGATATCAGGAACAGTCAAACTATGAAAGGCACCGATTTGGAAGGCAGAATTCGGAATATCTCTTTCCCGAACAATCCGGGAGGCGGCGCCGTCAACATCCGCAAGGTTGAGTCATCGGATGGCGAGATTGAAGTATATAACGCCACCGGTTTGCTTGCAGGCGAGCTTTATGAGAACGACCCGCACAACATAATCACGTGGACCGGCGATGTGGAATACACATGGACAGGCCGTGTCAGCAATGACTGGTGGGATGCCGGCAACTGGATTGCCAAACTTAACGGCGAACTTTGTGCCAGCACCATCCCGACAGCCGACAACAACGTCATCATTCCGTCAACATCTGCCGGAAGCGGCCGATATCCGGTGATTACTCACGACTCGGCATTCGCCAAACGTATTACAATTGAGAACACGGCACAACTTACCATCAATGTCGCAGACGATGAGCCGGACCCCATCAGATGCGCGCTTTATGCCACATCTGACGTCACAATTAACGGAACGCTGATAATGACTTCGGCTATCGATACACTCAACGTCCGAGGCAACTGGGTTATAGGCCGGTCGGGTAAGTTCACGGCCGGAGAGGGCACGGTGGAGATGGCTGGCGTAGGTGTGAAGACCATACAGAACGGATCGTTGAGTTTCTACAATCTGGTGATTGACAACAACGGAACAATGCAGGCACAGTCGGTAATGAACGTCGGTGGTAATTTCATAATCAAACAGGGCGTGTTCGATGTGACATCGTACGATGTGTCTGTCGGTGGCAGCTATATCAACAGCGGGACCTTCATGCCTCAGACTAAGACGCTTTTCCTGACCGGAACGGCGTCACTGCCCGGCGAGGGCTACCATACCTTCAATCCAGGCTCCAACGCGTACTATAACGTGACAGTCAGAGGCGGTGCTTATGCGTTGAAGGACAATGAGCTGTTTGTCAGTCGCAATCTTGCCATCGACGGCGGCGCCCTCACCGTGAACTCAAATGTGGTGAACCTTGGCGACGGCACTGGTGTCGACAATTTGAACATCACCGGCACGCTGAGGCTGCAGAACGACGGCAAAATCAAGATGGGTAATAATGCCATTATCAATGTCAACTCTGCCGGCACAATTTCGCTGCTTGGTGATGTGAATCATGAGGCCATCGTCACATCGCAGAGTGTGAGCGGCACCTATACGTTCAATGTCTATGGTTGTATCGCCGCCAAATATTACAAGATAGAGCGTGTCAACAATTCGGGTGTGCACTTATATGCCGATGCGACAATCGACAACACCAACAACCTTTCGCACGGACAATATGTGAGCGGAACAGCTGGCGGCCGATATCTCTGGTTCGAGAACAATTTCGGTGCTGCCAACACTGACACCGTCAAAATCCAGAATGTTTACTTTAACGCGGGGCCGCGCTACAATGCGTCGCGCGACGATGATGCCACTAATGGCGTGATTGCCTTTGTCGATGCTGTGGGTGTTGCGGCCAGCTACTATTACGAGGAGGATGACGGCATTCCAAACACTGGCGCTGTGGTTTGGAAATACACCGGCACCGTTTTGCAATGGGTTGGAGGTCATAGTATGGTCATTGATGGCGTAGATGTTGACGTCGACGGCACACGCTGGGACAACCCCGACAACTGGAAGAATCTGTCAACTAACGACAAGGGACTGCCGTCGAAGTCGACCGAGTTGCACATTTATCCGGTGGCGGGTGGCAAATATCCTATCATTTTCAGCGACGACCGCACTATTGACGACAAAGGATATGTTGTGGCAAAGGGTATCACATTGTATGAGGGCGCGTCGCTTACGCAGAAAGAGAACCGGCGGCTCAAGGTTGAGGATGTTAAATCTGGATTGATCATTGGCAAGAACGCGACATTCACCGCCTACGACTCAGTGTTCATCAAAGGTCAGTTCTCAAATGCCGGACGTTTCGACAATGGTGGCAAATCAACCATTGTATGGCAGTCGTCACTCAATCGCAATATTGAGATGAACAACTGCCCGTTCTACAATTTCATGGTGAAAAACGAGGGTGGCGCGACTGTGACTTTTTCTGTCGAGCAAGGCAAATCGCTTGTGGTTGAGAACGATTTCACAATTGAGAGCGGAACCGTCAACTGCAATGGCGGCACGCTCATGGTTGGCGGCGATTTCGTCAACAAGGCCGGAAATTTCGTGCACGGCAATGGTACAGTTATTATGAACGGAGCCTTGTCGCAGAAGATGGAGTCGGAGAATGGACGGATTTCGTTCTACAATCTCGAACTTGTTGAGGCCGGAAAGAAAGAGATTCACACATCTATTGATGTCGCAAAAACCATAATCGTCGGCACGGCGGTTCAGGCGATGGACGGCGTCGATATTATCTGTAAAGGCGATTGGAAACGTCCGCAGTCGAGCGAGGTGAGCAACAATTTCATCGGCGGCTCAGGCTATGTGCGGTTTACCGGCACATCGCTTCAGACCATAGGCAAACCCGAGTCGTTCACCAATGTCGAAATCAACAATACATCGTCAACGGCGGCAGTTTCGACAACCTACACGCAGACCATTGCCAACGATTTGAAACTGACAAAGGGTATCTTCACAACATCGAATCCGGTGCATTTGGAGGTTGATGCAGGCATATCGGCCTTTAGCAACCAAAGCTATATCAACGGAGCTGTCAGAAAAGTCAAAGCCAGTGCTGTTGACAGCGTCTTCTTCCCGATAGGCGGCAACGATCGTTACGCACCAATCGCAATTGGCGGAGTTATGAGCTATCCGGGGACCTATCAGGTTGCATATCACAGCGAAACGCCTTCGCATCGCGATAATCTGCACGAAGGATTGAACCGTGTCAGCAGTAGCGAATATTGGACATTGGATTGTGCGGATGGCACCAAACTGCCGCGCGTCACAATCAGCTGGATGGACCGCAATTTCAGCGGGTTGAAGGACTTTGATGTCTTGTCTGTGGCTCTTTATAGTAACAACGAGTGGACACGACAGGGAGAAATTAACAAACTACTTGATTTGCATACCTTTGCGCCAGGTGACTCAACCAGCGGTATGCTCACTTCACGCAACTATCTGACGGCAGATGGCAACATAACCTTCGGCTTCTCTTACCCAACACTTAAATGGAAGGCGGCAGCCGAAACTAATGTTTACGCAACCAAAACCAACTGGAGCCCAAATACATACAAGGTGGACGATGGCGTGAATATTTTGGTTGAAACAAGCGCTGGCAATTATCCGACAGTCTTGTCTGACGGTGAGTGCTATGACATGACCATCGGTGTTGACGGCAAACTCAAAGTGGCCGCCAATGCGAAAATGACCGTATGGGGTAATGCCGTAATCAATGGTACGCTGGAGCTGGAAGAAGGCGCCCAAATCATTTTCATGAAAGATGTTGATGGTGCCAACGCAACAGTTATTGCGGCGGAAAACTCATCGGTGGTTATCGGTGGAGTCGATACCGATCAGGAATGGTCTTTGAGCTCATGCCACAATCTTGTGGTGTCAAATGCCGACGGAACCCGCACGGCTACAAAGAGATTGACCAGCGACATCACGGTTGAAGGTTCGATATCCATCATGAGTCGTTCCGCACTTGTCGCCGACGGAAAGAGCATCAGCCTTATGGGCGATTTCAACATCAACTCTGCCGGTGATTATAGAGGCTCAATCACTCTGATTCTGTGCGGTACAGAAAAACAGAAACTTGCCATCACACCCAACAAGCCGCTCCACAATCTGACAATCAACAATACCTATGTGTCTGAAGGAGAATCGGGTGTCGATCTGGGAACAGGCATTGTTGTCAATGGTAAGTTGAAATTTGAAAAAGGAATTTTGCGGTCGAAGTCGACGGCTCGGCTTTGTCTGAGCAGTACATCGACAACAGAAGGAGCCAACGCCGAATCGTATGTTATTGGCGAGATGGAGAAGAAAGGAAAGGGTGATTTTACGTTCCCGATTGGTTCGGAACGCGGACTGGCGCAAATTGGCGTATCGGTATTGTCCAGCGAATGTGCAATGTATGCAGAATATGTAACTGGCATGCCGCCTATGGTCAGGTCACTTGAAGATGGCAAGGTCGAGAAAGTCAGCTGGCTTGAGTCGTGGCATCTGGGCAGCAATAATCTAACCAACGCATTTGTTACGCTTTATTGGAACGATGCTGAATTTAGTGATATAAACGATCCCGATGAATTGCTCGTCGCCGCGTATGTCGACGGAGAGTGGAAAAACTTTGGTAAAGGTAGTGTTGTTAAATTATCAGAACAGTCGGGTCACATAAAATCGAGCAGTAAGGTGCAAATCAGCGGCTCGTACCAAACGCCGCGTGCATCAGCGCGTCAAAGCGTGCGACGCAGTCTTAACTCCTCAGTTCCGCACACACTTGCAGGCGGTAATGGTTTGGTTGTCACATTTGGCACGATGAGTCCCGAAATCAACCCGCTTCCAATCGAACTCTATTCGTTCGATGCTGTGGTAACGCCTAACAACGATGTGCGTCTTGACTGGAGCACAGCATCGGAGCATAACAACGCTTACTTCACCATTGAGCATATGTTTGAGGGCGAGACGGAAATTATCGACACCGTTGCCGCTCAAGGTGGAGCGGGAGAGGGCGCTAGCTACAGCTATCTGCACATCAATCAGCCGGTTGGCACGCACTACTATCGTCTGCACCAAACCGATTATGATGGTGTCAGCACAGTGGCATCCGATTGGGTGGCAGTGGTTATCGAAAATGCCGACCAGCCTGTTCTTGCGGCGAGCGTAGTGCCTAATCCGGGCAGGTGCCAGAATATCAAGGTTTTGGTCAGCGGCATCAGCGATGGCAAGTTCCGTTATGTGGTTGCCGATATGAGCGGCCAGGCCCTCATCGACCGCACAGTGAACACAGCCGGCGCAACGTCATATCAAATCGATGCCAGCGATTGGAATTTGCAATCGTCGGTTTATCTAATAAAGATATTCACAGACAACGGCCAGACCGTCAGCAAGTTCGTGGTTGAATAAAACGCAGAACTGAGCGATAAAAACAAACCCGCCGTGCAACGCAATGCTGCACGGCGGGTTTTGTTTTTAGCCTATCGGCAAATGTCGTTTAGGATGTTGATGAATTTAGCTAAACTCTAAACTTCTAACCCTCTAAACTTTTCAAAACTCAATCTTCACCCCGCCCATAACGGTAGCCTTCGGCATCGGGTAGCCCGCGTTGATTTCGTACTCTTGCGCCAGCAGATTCTCGCCGCGAGCCCACAGGCTGAAGTTCTTTGTCAGGAGGTAACTGCCCGACAGGTTGAGCAGGCAGAAATCTTCGGTCTGCTCGTTGGCGCCGACGGCTGTGTAAAGGTTATGCACGTACTGCAAACCCGTCATCAGAGCCAGTTTGCCGTAGTTGAAGTTGGCACCAGCAAAGCCCTTGTATTCAGGCGCGGCCACCACCTTGTTTTCCATATGCAGCAGCGAGTGGTTGGTGTTCAGGCTCACGTGCTCGTTCAGCGTGTAGGCGGCTTCGAGTTCAAGGCCGTAGTTCTCAATCTCGCCAGTGTTCTCATTACGTTCACCAACGGTTTGAATCATATTGTCTGCCTTTAGATAATAGACATTGGCACCATACGACAGTTTTCCTGCACGGTGGCGCCACGACAGCTCGTAATTCCACAACCGTTCAGCCTCAAGTTCTTCATTTGCCCACTTTGTTAGATATAAATCTTTCATTGTTGGATTGCGGAATCCCTTGCTAATCATTGCTTTAACTTCGGCTGTGGCCATTGGACGAATAACAATACCGGCTTGCGGAATCCATTCCGTACCCACAATTGAGTGGTGGTCGAGACGAATACCGGCATCAACTGTCAGCCAATCAGTTAAATCCTGACGGAAATCGACATAGCTGGCCAACTCGTGCCGCGTGGATTTTGTCGCTTGCTTTTTGGGGACTATTATCGTGGTGTCCGTCGCCTTATCTGTATAATATGCATCGCCAAAAATATGCTGATAATCAAAGCCTACGGTCAAGCGGTTGCCACCGAAAAGTTGCGCGCTCTGATAAACCGAGACGCCCGTCAGTGCGTCTTTCGAGCGGAAATAATAGGTTGATTTGAGAGTGTCAGAAGGCGAGCCGTCATCGATTTTGTGGCGGCCAAAGTTAGAATAGACGCTCACCGCGCCGCTTGTGCTGCCGTAGTTGTTCTCAACAGCCAATGTCGTTACACCGCGCAGAATCCACTGCTCAGCACCATACATCGGTTTGATGGTGCTGCCAGGGTATTTCGAGTCGAAGCGGGTAATGTCGGCATTGGCGTAGGCGTTCCAGTGCTCGCTGATGTCGTAACCCAACTTCACGAAGCCGCCCACCTGCTCAAAATCCATATTTGGCCGATGGTTGTCCGACCTGTTATAAACGGCCGACACGGTGCTCGAAAACTTGCCCACACGCGCCTGGTTCGACGCTTCGGCCATCAGCGTTCCGTGGCTTCCGCCGCCCAGATTCACGCTGGTGCGGACGCCGTCCTGCTTCATCGAGCGTGTGACGATGCTGATGACGCCGCCCATAGCATTGCTGCCGTAGAGCACCGACGCAGGGCCGCGCAGCACTTCAACGCGTTCGGTCATCATTGTCTGGTAACTGTCGGATATTGGGTGGCCGAAGATGCCCTGATACTGCGGATGACCATCGATAAGTACCAGAATATCAGTGTTTGGCGTTCCTCCGATACCACGCACATTGATGGCGCCCGAGCCGCCGCCCGACACGCCGAAGCCCATCACCGCACGGCTGGTAAGAAACAGGCCTGGCACTTGCTGCATAACGGTTGGCAGCACCGAAATCTGATTCTGCTCTGTCAATTTGGCCTGGTCGACAACCGAGACCGTCATAGGCAAATGTCTGATATCTATCGGGTTGCGAGTTCCTGTCACAACCACTTCCTGAATGTTGACTGTGTCGGTCTGCGCCGATGCCGCGCCGTACGCCATTGTAGCGGCCAATGCGCCGATGAGCATTTTGTTCATTGCTGTTGTTTAAAATTTTGCGCCAAAAATATCAATTCCCTACAAAATCAGTAGTTTGATTTAGCCGTATTTGAAAATTATATAGGAAAGGGCGATATTTCCCGAAATACCGCCCTTTTCTATAGTCCGTTGTCTGATGTCTGTAGTCTGACGTCTGTGGACTGATGTCCTTATTTATCCAAATCCACCACTGTGTATTTCATTGTCCCCAGCCCCAACTGCTCGGCGTAATCGACAATGTGAGTGCCGTGCTGGCGGTTGATGCGTTTCTGCAGCGCGGTGGCGTCGTCGCCCGATGTCGATTGGTAGTTAAAAACAAGGTCAAGGCAGGCTTTGTCGAGCGCCACGGGGTCGGTCGAAGCCAGAATGCCGATGTCGTTCATCTCGGGCCGCGCGGGCGAACCGTCGCAGTCGCAATCAACCGAAAGGTTGTTCATCACGTTGATATATACGATGTTGCGGCCGTCTTGCTTGAAATAGTTGTGCACCGCCTGGGCGGCCGCCGCCATAGATTCCAGAAAAGCGTCCTGTTCGGCAACGCGCCAGCGGGTTGTTGACGCGCCAGCCGAGTGGATGTAGAGTTTCCCGCTGTGCGAAGCCACGCCGATGCTCTGATTCTTGAGCACACCGCCGAATCCGCCCATTGCGTGCCCCTTGAAGTGCGCCAGGTTTATCATAAAATCGTAGTTGGCAAGATGTGAGCCAACAATATCATATTCAATATGTTTGGTGTCGGTGACGGGCAGTTTCATCGTGCCTTCTTCGTCCATAATGTCAACGGTGGCAATCTGCGCATAACCACGTTCTTCAATGGCTTTGCGATGGTCAGCGGTGGTAGAGCGGTTGCCGCCGTAGGCCGTGTTGCACTCAACCAGCGTGCCGCCCACGCTCTGCACAAGGTCTTTAATCAGTTCGGGGCGCAGATGGTTCGATTTCGACGACTCGCCCGTCGATATTTTCACCGCCACGCGGCCCGTGGCATCAACGCCGAGAGCCTTGTAAATCCGCACCAGCGCTTCGGGTGTAATCTCTTTTGTGAAATAAACCAAGCTTGCGCTGGCATTTTCATCAGCCGCAGCGTTGTTCGGCGTTGGCTCGCCACCCGAGCACGAAGCAAAGCCGATAAAACTTGCAATTGTCAGTAGGATAGCACGTTTCATAGTCGTTACAATTTTAAAATATGCGTTAAAGATACGATTTCTCTACAAAATTGGTAGGGTTGAACACAGTCTTTTTGTCGATGATTTATAATGCCTTATCGGGGAAAACAAAAAAACAACGGCTGGCATCCGTTTGAACCGGATTATTTCAATCTTTGCGTTATGCTCGACATTGAGACATATCGCGACTTTTGTCTTTCGCTTGGCGCCGATGTGGTGGAGAAGATGCCTTTTGCGGCTTTCCCGCACGGCGCGAGCGTGCTGGTGTTTTACGTGCACGGCCATATGTTCGCCTTTTTCGATTGCGACGATTACGGCATTGTCACGCTCAAGTGCCAACCCGACCGCATCGGGGAACTCAAAGCCCGTTACGACAGCGTTGGCCGCCCGTTCAACCTTTCGCCCAAACACTGGATTGGCGTTGATGCCCGCACCGCCCCCGCCGACCTGCTTCGCGAACTCACTCGAAACTCGTACCAGATTGTACGGGCCAAATACAAGGAGTAATTGCTGCAAGCTGAGCAGTTCTCGACACTCTTTCATAAAAATATTATAAACCCAAACAGTGCGCAATCGTTTGCGCGGTATTCCGCCAAAATGCGGAATCGTTGCCCAGTCTGCTTTATATATTTTATTGATTATTAATAATATAATATATATAATTTATTCGAAGGCCACTTTTTAAAATTTCCCCGAAATTCTTTGTCCGATTCATTTCAACCGCATACAATTGCAGTGTGTTTGACGCGTGAACACGTTGATAATTAATAGTTTAATAAAATTAATTAATATGAAACGTAATGAATTAATATCACCTTTTATGCAAGGTGCATTTTCGGAGCCAGTTTTACACAAATTAGTATTGAGCAAGATAGATTTTGAACTCTCTGACAATATGTGGGATGAAATCAACGCAGGTTTCGAACACTATTGGAATGTTGAAGTTGGGTATGGCAACGAAGTCTATTTTGCAAAAGCCTGCAGGTCAATATTATCACACCTTGAGTCAAAGCAAATAATGCTGTCATACGAGCATTTATGGACAATTTTGGAAATAATGTTCGATTTCATTGAGCAGATTCCTGGAGCGTTTTTGGACGATGAAGTGGTTTTCCCCGAAATGAAACCATATGGATATGGCGTTTGTTATAGTGAAAGATATTTGAAAACACTAAAACTTACCGCTGCAAACACCGACCGAAATACCAATATCGTGTTCTTATCCAAATGTTTAAAGGAAGAGTCGCCGTCGTTTTTCGGCAGTTTAACCCAACTGATGGACGAGATGGGAATTCGCTGGAGTCTGCTTGAATCGACACGCGACATTTGGGCTCGCGACTATATGCCCGTCCAACTTTCTGAAAACGAGTTTCTTAAGTACAAATATTCGCCCAACTATCTGCGTGACGATGAAAAACACAGAACAGATTGCAAGGATGCCTGCAAAGCATTGGGTATCAATTATCGGGAAACCGATTTGGTAATCGATGGCGGCAATATCACACCTTGCGGCGACTATTTTGTGATGACCAGTAAGGTGTTCACCGAAAACGGCAAAAAGAAGGGCGATTGGCAGTTTAAACAGTTGTTGGAAAAAGAGTTGGGCCGAGAAGTGATAATCATTCCCTGGCACCAAATTGGCAGTCCCGACGACCCGAAAACCGATGTTTACGGCCATTCCGACGGCTTTGTCAAGTGGTGTGGCAAAAACAAGGTTCTGATGTCGAACCACCGCGACACCGATGCCGATGAAGCCGCCAAAATCCGTCGAATTCTTGAATCGAAAGGCTTTGAAGTCACCGAAATGCTGTTCGATGTCGAGAACCCGAATCCCGACTGGAACTGGGCCTACATCAACTTCCTTCAGGTTGGGAATAAGATAATTATGCCGTCGTTCGGGATAGCCGAAGACCGTCAGGCGCTGGAATACGTGAAGAACGCCTTCCCCGACTGCGATGTCCGCCAAATCGGAATGCGCGACATTGCCGCAAAAGGCGGGGCGCTGCACTGCATTACGTGGAATGTCCATTATGCAACCATAATAAACAGTGATTCAGAATATTATGGGTTGGTTTTCGATGAATTGAAACCATTGGCCGAACAGGGTTCGCTACGTGCTCAATTCTATTTGGGTTGGTGCTACAAATACGGCGAAGGCGTGAAGAAAGACCTTGCGAAAGCCGTTGAGTGGCTAACCAAAGCCGCCGAACAAGGCTACGCGCCCTCACAAAACGCTCTCGGCTTCTGCTACGAGTTTGGCGACGGCGTCGAGAAAGACCTGAAGAAAGCCATTGAATGGTACACCAAAGCCGCAGAGCAAGGCGATGCAAGAGCACAGAGCAATCTGGCATTGTGCCTTAAGGAATTGGAAGGGAAATAAATACTTATTGTTTAATCTTTATAATAGTAAATTATGAGTGAACCTATTATTAGTGGTTATCCTTATGAAAATCCTTATAGCTTATACTTTGGGCGCAGGATATCTTTTATACAAAAAAAGGCGGAGCAAGGTGACGCGGAAGCTCAATTTCAATTAGCCAGATATTATTATTGGGGCTGGGAAACAGAAAGGGACCCCGCGAAAGCAGTCGAATGGTACACTAAGGCCGCAGAACAAGGAGATGTGTGGGCGCAAATCAACCTTGGTGATTTGTATTATTCGGGTAATTGTGTTGAAAAAGACTATTCAAAAGCAGTCGAATGGTACACTAAAGCTGCCGAACAAAAATGGGGTTGGGGGCTGGGGCAATATAAACTTGGAATGTGTTATTTAAATGGTGAAGGCGTGCCGCAGGATTATAAAATGGCTTTAAAAATGTTTTTAAAAGCTGCAAAGAAAGGTTATAAAGATGGGCAAATCAAAGCTCAAATTGCACTTGGCGACTGCTATAAAAATGGTAAAGGCGTCAGGAAAAACTCTAAAAAAGCTGTTGAATGGTACACCAAGGCAGCAGAACTGCACAATAAAGATAATGAATACAATAAAGAAGCACAATACAAGCTTGCAAAATGTTACGAAGATGGTTTTGGAGTAGAAAAAGACATTATCAAAGCTAAAATATTGTACAGAAAGGCCATTGATTACCCAGAAGCATCAAAATCTCTAAATGATTTGCTATCAAATC
>CAMHPA010000045.1 GCA_946186925.1 uncultured Bacteroidota bacterium
TGGCTCTCTTTGTTACCCACGGTGGTGGAGGTTTGTCAAGATGCGAGACGGATATGCGTAACATTGTATCGAATGCGTATTTACTTAAGTCGGGTGTTTTCAGCGGATCGAGCGTTGCTTCGTCCGACGATGATATTGCCAAGTGGCTCAAGGAAATTGACTTGAAAAAATAGTTTGCAATGACATCGGAGCAGACCGAAGTAAAGGAGAAGCTATGGAACAGCAACTACACTAAGGTGTGGATTGCTAACTTTATGATTTTCTTTTCGTTTATGCTGCTGGCGCCATTGCTGCCACTCTACCTGAGCGATACTTTCGGCACCGACAAGGACACCATCGGGCTGGTGCTGTCGGGTTACACGCTCACGGCGCTGCTTTTCAGACCGTTCAGCGGTTTTCTGGTCGATAGTTTTCCGCGCAAGCAGGTGCTGCTGGTGTGCTATTTTTTGTTTTTCGCCTTCTTTGCCGGATACCTTGTGGCTGGCTCTCTGCTTATGTTCGCCATTGTGCGCACAATGCACGGCGCGCCGTTTGGCGCCACCACCGTGGCCAACAGCACCGTAGCCATCGACGTGCTGCACCCCGAGCGTCGAGCCGAAGGCATTGGTTACTACGGACTTAGCAACAATATTGCCACTGCCCTTGCCCCCACCATTGCGCTTTATGTTTTTCACGTCTGGCACAACTACGACGTGCTTTTCGCCTTGTCGTTGGTGTGCGCCGGCATCGGCTTTGCCATCAACTCAACGCTGAAAATTGCGCCGCGCGAGCAAGTCAGGCCGCAAACACCCGTCTCGCTCGACCGCTTTTTTCTGGTGAAAGGCTGGCCCGAAGCGGCAACGCAGGCCTGCTACGCCTTCTCGTACGGTGTATTATCAACATACATAGCCATTTACGGCAAAGAAGAGTTGGGCATTACTGGCGGCACGGGGTTGTTTTTTATGCTGCTTGCCGGCGGACTCATTGTGGCGCGCATTGTGGGCAGCCGCTCGCTTCGCGACGGGAAAGTCATGCGCAACGCGTCGTTCGGCGTGCTAGTGTCAATGTTCGGCTATCTGCTTTTTGCAGCCGTCCACTCACCCATCGGCTACTACGGCGCGGCGTTCATCATTGGATTTGGAAACGGGCATATGTTTCCGGCTTTTCAGACAATGTTCATCAATCTGGCGCCCAATGGTTTACGCGGCACAGCCAACGCAACTCAACTCACTTCGTGGGACGTGGGCGTGGGCGCCGGCGTGCTGATTGGCGGCATTGCTGCCGAAAATTACGGCTATCACGCGGCGTTTTGGACGGCTCTGGCTGTGAATGTTGTGGGTGTGGCGGCACTGCTGCTGTTCACACGAACGCATTTTGTGAAGAATCGCCTACGCTAAGTTTTGTGTAAAGTGTAAAGTTTAATGAGTAAAGAAGGTTGAGAGTGTTTAGAAAGTTGAGAGAGTTTATAATCTAAACCTTCTCAACAGCGAAGCTCTCAACTTCCAAACTCTCATTCCTAAATCTCATTATGCACTTCGCGCCCTTCGACGTAGATTGCGCCCAACGGCCGTGCCGGGCACAGATGCTCGCACGCGCCACATCCAATGCAGCGCTCGGGATTAATGACTGGAATCTTGCGCGAGCCGTACTGGTCGGGGTTTTCCGGCATCATCTGAATGGCGCCAACCGGGCAATAAGTTGCGCAGTTGCCGCAACTTACACCATCGGTCACAACCACGCAATTTTCGCGCAGCCAAACGGCATAACCAACTGATATCGAAGATTTTTCGGCAGTATCGATTGGTTTGATGGCATCGGCCGGGCATACGGTTGAGCATTTGACGCACTCGGGGCGACAGTAACCGCGCTCAAACGACATTTCAGGCTGCATAAGGTGCTCAATGTCGGACGACGGCACCAAAACCTGATTCGGGCAGGCCGACACACATAGCTGACAAGCCGTGCAATGGTCGGTGAAATGCTTAATACTCAGCGAGCCGGCGGGTTTCAGCGCTGTTTTGCGATTGGGGGCCTGACGGTCGATGATTGCAGCCAAACCACCGTCAACCTTTTTCTCTTGCGCCTTCACTGTAGCACCGGCCACAATCAGGGCCGATGTGGTCAGGAACACGCGTTTTGATTTATCAACGTCCTTATCTTCAGCAGGTTGTGCTACTGAACGCAATTTACAACTGATAGCCCCTTTGTTGCACTTGTCGATGCAGTCGAAGCAAGCCACACAGCGGCTGTAGTCGATTGCGTGCTCTTTCGAGTTGATGCACGAAGCCTTGCAGTTTCGACCGCACAAGCCGCACGAGTTGCATTTCTCTGTATCGATAACCGGCTTATAAAGTGAGTATTTTGCAAAGAATCCCAAAATTGTGCCAACGGGGCAAACGGTGTTGCACCACGTGCGGCCGCCACGCCACGCCAAGACAGCAACCAACACAAAGGTTACGGCAGCCACAGCAAATGTGGTCAGGCTCTTAATCCACACATCAACAGTATAGAAAGCATAGCTGCCTGCGCGTTCGGCGAAGTAGGCCAAAACATTGTTACCAAACTGATAGACAGGCGCGAACAAGTTGTTGGCAATGCGTCCGTAGGCGCTGTATGGCGCCACCAAGTGAGCAATAAAACCTACACCTGGCGCCAGAATCGTTGCAAGAAATACAACCAACACGCTGTAACGCAGCCATTTGAGCTCAGGCGAAAACGAATAGCGGTTTTTCTTGCTCTTTTTGCCGAAAAACGCCACCACATCCTGCATCACGCCAAGCGGACAGATGACAGAGCAATAGACTCGCCCGAACAGGAATGTGAGTACTAGCAACGCCACCACCACGCCAACGTTGAGCGCCAGCAGCGCCGGAACAAACTGAATGTCGGCCATCCAGCCGAAATAGGTGTGGATTGTTCCTGTGAAGTCAAGGAACAAAAGCGTAATCAGTGTGTAGAACACCACTGCCAGCGAGATGCGGATTTTGCGTAACATACGTCTACTTTTTTTTCGCAAAATACAATATTACAAACTATTATAGCAATAGGTCGATGTATCTTTTAGCTATTTAATCGACCAATTACCAATGTTTTCCGACAAAGTGCGTCAAATTTCGTAGTCAAGGCAGACGCGCAGCTTTGTGTTTGGGCGCACCGAGCCGTCAGCCACTGCCACGTGAGCCGGATGCACGGCGTAACCTTTCAGGGCATCGAAGCTCTCGAGTGTCGAATCGAGCATCAGGTCGGCGTTCGATGTTGGCAGGCCATTGATGTTCACTTTGATTTCCAGAAGTCCGGGCACCTTGCCGGCCAAACCTTCCAAACCTTTTTTGATTTCAGCCTTCACGGCCGCTTTTTGTTCTGCTGAAAGTTCGTCTTTCAGCTGCCAGAGAATAACGTGTTTTATCATTTTTGATTTTTGATTTTTGTCCCGATAGCTATCGGGATTTGATTTTGATTATTTAAAATTCAATTATTTACAAGTTTTACCAATAAGCTTGTCAAGTCTTTTTGGCGGACTGGTTTTGCCAGATAGGCAGTGCAACCGGCTTCGAGCGCGGCATCGCGGTCCGAGTCGAACGAGTTGGCGGTGAGAGCCACAATCGGAATATCAGCATCGAACTTACGGATTTGTCGCGTGGCTTCAAGGCCGTCCATTTCGGGCATTTTGATGTCCATAAAGATAATAGCGTATTTTTTCAATTTAGCTTTTTCAACGACTTCCTTTCCGTTTCGGGCACGCTCAAGACTATGGCCGGCGAGCATCGTTTCAACAAGGAAATAATTACTGTCATTGTCTTCCGCGACCAAAACTCTTGCTCCGCTCATTCCTGACGCAGACTGCGCCACATCGGTTACTGACTCCGACTGCGAGGCTTCGTGACTAACTATTTTCATCGGAATCCAGGCCCAGAATGTCGATCCTCGTCCCTCCTCCGATTCAAAACCTACCCGACCGCCAGCTGATTCTGCTATCGACTTGCAGATGGAAAGTCCAAGACCGGTACCTTGCGCGAAAGAATCGAGTTTTTCAAATCGGCTGAACACTCGATCCTTCTTCTCGTCAGGGATGCCAATTCCTGTATCTTGGACAAAGATGCGCACTCCACCATCCACACACACGTAGCCAAACTTTATGAATCCTTCTCGGGTATATTTATTCGAATTTGTGATGTAATTATTGATAATCTGCGCTGTGCGATTTTTATCGAACTCAACTATACAATCATCGTTTTTGATGTCGCAAACAAACAGTACATCGGGCTTGACTTTTTTCTGGAACGTATCGTAAATTTCTTGGAACAAGGCAGATAGATTAAACTGCTCGTATTTGAATTTAACATATCCTGCTTCAAATTTCGACACATCAAGAATATCGCTTATTAATCCAAGCAGTAATTCGCTGTTAGATGACACATATTGACTAAATGTGGCGCGTTTGACAGGATCATCGGTGGTTGTAAGCAGCTCTGAGAATCCAACAATGGCGTTGAGCGGCGTGCGGATCTCGTGACTCATGTTGGCCAGGAAGGCCGACTTCAGCCTATCAGACTCTTCTGCCTTCAGTTTCGCACGGCTAAGCGCCTCAAACATTTCGGCCTGCTGCGTAACATCAAGAGCTGTTGCCACCAGATACCTATGACCATCCAGTTTCAGCAACGTTTTTTGCTTATGCCAAACGCTTAGATCGGTCGGCTTTCCATACTGACTGTCATACTCAATATTACCATTAGCAACAGCCATTTTATCGTAATCCACCTCTTGTGTGGCTATTTCTTCATTGAAAATATCCGCATCGGTCTTGCCAATAATATCTTCTCGATTCAAACCAACCATCTGGCAGAACTTGTCGTTCACCATAGTGTAAGTTGGAATGCCATCGACATTTTTCATAAAGAACTGGCACGGAATTGAGTTGATGAACGTGAAGAGCATGCTATTAAGCTTCTCGGTCTCCTTGATGGTTGCCTCGAGTTTTTCAATATTAGTGTGCAGCTGCGAAACATCAAGCGAAACCGAAAGCAAGTAACGGTGCCCAGTCTGTGTCTTGATAACTGATCTTATTGTATGCCAGGTGCGCTTTTCACCATTCATTTCAATGGCAATATCGTGCTCAAGATAGCCTTTCTCTATGGTTTCCATATCGTAGGCGCGCTCCTTCCCAATATCAAAGGCCGGAATATGACCGAATGCCTCAGCGTCGGTGTGGCCTATAATGTTGTCGCGTTCAACACCCGGCCATTTGTAAGCCTGCTCATTAACAAGCACATACCGCAATCCATCGTCGACATCTTTCATATAAAGCAAACAGGGCACCATATTTATGAAAGTGTTGAGCATCAGGTTGTCTTCCTCCTGTTTCTGCATCAGCCGTATCCAGCGCGTATTATCGCGAATGAGCCCTGTATATACAGCCACTTCGCCTTGCGGATTGCGCTGCAGAGCAATCACAAACATCTGCAAGTTGTACCACTGATCCCCGTTTTTGTTTTTCAAACGGAAATAGATGGTTTGTTTGAAATCCTCATGCGAACGCATCCGGTTCACCATATCGACCAGCAATGGTTTGTCATCGGGATGGACATGCTCGGCGAACTTTCCAACCGGACCCGACTGCGGAACATCGGGAAATCCTTCTGTCTGATATAGCGTCAGTATGTCAGTCTCCGAATCGAAATCGAACTGCATCAAGTCTGATTCCTGCATAGTGAGCTGCGTGCGTATCTTGCCTTGCTCTAGCGTTTGCTTATAGAGTGTCTGGCTGGTGACATCACGAAAAACGCATCCAATTTTGTTCACCACGCCACCTTCATCTTTGGCTACCAACGACACTTCAAAGTACGAATACTTGGTATCAGTATGATTCTTTCTGATTCGGAACACATTACGAGACTCTTTCAAAACACCGCTGCGTAGTGAGTTTTCAACAATCTCAAACAAACGCACGTCATTGGGATGCATACTGGCCACAAACTGATCATGGGTGAAGTTGTCTGGAAAGATTGAGGCACCGCCAATCTGCTCTCGCAAACCAGTATGCAGATTCAGATTCCACGTCGATATGCCTGCGGTGCGCATCAGCATTTCTTTGTCCTTATCGAGTTCGGCAATGATGCGGTGCTGACGTTCATCTTCAGTTATATCTGTGATACACAAGACGTAACTAAGCTTTGAACCATCGGCCGAAAGCACCCGGCGGCATTGCAGCTTTAAATCAATGGTACCGGTCTTAGACGAACAGTAATACTCCCGTTCGTAGTCGCCAAACGTAAGCTGACAGACGGTCTCGGTCATATCATTCTTCACAATCTTGCGTTTGAAATCGTCGGGCAGCATCGGTGAATCGAAAATCACGCGGTTGCCTTTCATATATTTTTCTCGGTCGGCAATGCCAACAATATTGAAATAGGCATCATTAGCATATTCCATCACGCCGTCGAGATTGTAGATTGCGTAGCCCACCGTCGACACTTTCAAAATGGTCTGCTGCTCGTCGAGCAAGGTAACAAATTCAGGGTTTCCTCGATTTGACAAATCTGTGATTATCACCACTATATAATCCTTACCATCATCATTCATCTTGTAGTATCGGAATGCTAGTGACGCAAATCCGCTTCGTCCGAAAAAGTGATGCGGCGCTTTCGACATATCAACATTTACTATATATAGCGCTCCGTTGTTGGTGATTTCGGCACCTGGCTGCGGACCTGTATAGTAGGGATTGTCATAGATACGGAACTTGCGGCTAAGCAGTGCTTCCTTGTCGGGTATGCCGAAAATGCTTGCCGTGGCCTTATTGAAATCGATAACCGTTCCGTCCATATCGCATATAATGAATCCTGCCGACACCAAATCGAACATCGAACGGAAATTGGAGAACGACAGTTGTTTGGCAGGGGCATTATTTGCTCCCGACTCGCTCATAATAATATCAATGTGATGCACCCGCCAGAACATCCGTACTGCGCGCATATTGAGCGTGAAATACCTGTCACCTTTAGCGTTCAGCCCGACAAAACTTGATGTTGTCTCTGCTCCGCTCTTCAGTTTGCTGATAGTTTCCAAAAATACCGCGCTATCAACAAATCCATAAGCCAACTGATTGATACTATAACCGTTATATTGCGAATTAGCATAAGACTCGCAACGTATTCTGTCTTTGCGGACATTGTAATAAAGCAATTCCGAATTCGATGAAGAAAGATGAGTTTCGAGCAGGCTAAAAAAATCAGCATGACTCCGCCTCGATATTATAAGCGAGAAGAATCCTGTCGCACTCAACGCCAACAGCATCAATAGTATACCAAGCAGATACATAGATACGGTTTGTTAGTTAACTAAGCAAACTGACAACTCGTCAGCAGCATACAATAATAGCAATTATTTTATATGAACCGTCCGGTAGTTTTCTTATACTGAAGATACTCGTCGCCAAAGTCACGCTCGAGCCGTTTCTCCTCCGACAGCACCTGAATGGTCATCAGCGCAACCACTGCGGCGAAAACCGCCAGCGATTGCCAACTGAAAAACGCCAGCACCGCACCTACATAATATATGTAAGTGCCCGTCAGCATCGGATTACGGCTGAAGCGGTAAGGGCCGTCAGTCATCAGGTGCTTGGTGCGCGGAGCAACCTCGTGGCCAACCGCATCGAACGGGTTGCCCTTCCCCACTCTGCGCATATGAACAATGCTCCACACGCTCACAGCCACACCGGCTACAGCCACAACTGCGGCGGCAATGAGCCTCCACAGCGGAAAATCAGCCATTTGCGGCTGGCCCGATGCCCACCACATCAAAGCCGGAATACCCGCAATGAAAATCACAAATCCTAAAAAATAGCCAAGAATATTTCTCATAGTTAAATGACTATATATCAACAATATACCCAATCATTCACTTCACAAACGCGAAAATTCTGCTGTCGCCGTCAACCTTCTCCCCATTGACTTTCCACTCTCGGTTGCAACTGAGTTTCCGCTCGTTGTGTTTCCAGCAGTGATAGTTAATGACATCAGAAGTGCCGTCGCCCCAGTTTATCACAAGGTCCTCATTCATATCGGCGCCGCCATCGATTTCGCCAAACAACAACCGGCACTGGGCGTTACCATTGGTGCGCACGGTGTCCAACTGCAAACCGTACATATGTGGCATATAGGCTTTTGCGCCTTCAAAATGATTCATTAAATCATAACTCACCTCGTATGTTTTTTCTTTGAAAGTGAGAGATGTGCCCTCAAGTATATTATTGTTATTCTGCGGATTAAGCAGGTCGTTACCATTACTGTCGGTAGCGGTGATGCTGATGCAAACTGGCGCCCAATCAACTATCCGACCGCTATTATCGTCATCGCAGGCGGAAACCGACATAAGCAGAATCAGCCCAGCTAATAAATTATGATGCTTCATTTTTCTATTTTTAATTAATGTAATATTAACAAATTCCGGTAGTCAAGGAGAAAAACGGCCGCTGCTGCTCGGCGGCCGTTATGCAACCATCTGTAAACAAACTATTTAGTATCGAGATTTATCATCGGGATGCTGTTGCCGCCGGTGTAAACAGGCAGTTTGCCGTCCCAACGCTCAAGGGCGTACTGCTGAACCAGAAGTGCGTTCAGGCTGGCAGCCACTGTGCGGTTGTAGTAAGCCTCGCCATCAGCTTTGATTTTCAGTGCCTTGGCTTCTCCTTCCGCTTGCGCGATGGCTATTTTTGCCTGAGCCTCAGCCTTTTTCACCTCGTTCTCGGCCTTCAAGCTCTCCTGGATGGCGTTGTTTTTAGCCTCGATAGCTGCCGACAGCGACTGCGGCGGTGTTATCTGCGACGTGAATTCCGACACCAGGAATCCCTCTTTCAGCAATGCGCTGTCGAGCATTACGCGAACCTCGGCCTCAAACTGCGCGCGGCTGGCCATCAGCTCGTCCGATGTGTAGCGGTTGGCCGAGATGCGGTAAGCGTCGTACACTACTGTTTTCATATAGCCATCCTCGATTTTGCGCAAATCAACACGGTATTTGGCAAAGATTTTCACCACCATTTCGCGGCGAACCTGATAAGCGAGCCTCGGGTCCATCTTGAATACGGCCGCATCTTTGGTGGTTACGGTAAACGGTTCGTAATCAACACGCTGAATGTTTACCGGATAGCTGTAAACCGATGTGGTGATGGGGTTGTAAACCACCCAGCCCGTGATTGGCACAGCCTGAAGCTCACCCTGCTCGGTAACCGAGAATTTTTTGAACTTGATTCCTGCCTCTGAAGAATCGACTACTGCGCAGCTTGTAAACAATGCCGCAACTGCAAAAAATGGAATTAAACGTTTCATTGTATTTAAATGTTTAGTGTTTAGATGTTTAGAGTTTAAATTATTAGTATCAATGTCAGCATTTTCACTCAATCATTCTGTAATTCTCCGGGTTCCATTTGTCTTTGGGTGCCGGGCACTCAGCCGGACGGCCGATGGCAATCGCGCATAATGGAATCTGCGATTCGGGGATGTCTGTCAAACCGCGCAATTTGTCAACTCGGTCGGAATTGGGGAAAATTCCGGTCCACACCGCACCAAGGCCCAATGCGTGGGCGGCCAAAAGAATGTTCTCGGTCGCGGCCGAACAGTCGTGAATCCAAAAATCGCGGTCAACGCCATCGAGAGTTTTGGTCATATCGCCGCAAACAACAATGGCACAAGCGGCACTTGCCAGGCGCGTGTTGGGCAGCGAATCGGCGATTTGTCGCAAAAGCGGCCTACTCTTCACCACAACAAACTTCCACGGCTGCTTGTTTCTCGCCGACGGTGCCGCCATTCCGGCCTTCAGCAGAGTCTCTATCTGGCTGTTAGTCAGCGATTCGTCGGTGAAGGTGCGGATGCTTGTGCGCGTCATAATGTTGTTGATGACGGCATCAGCATCGCAAACCGAACCAGAACGCCGTTTGTTCATAACCAACAAAACCACAGCCATTATCAAAGCAGCCGACAAAACGGCAATTACCAATACTTGCATTTCCGTAATTGTTTCCGATAATAGTTATATGCCGCATCACTGAAACGGCATCAACAAATATAATAAGGAGTGTCCGATTTTTACCATCCGGCGCACTTTTTTTGAAAAAATCAGGCAATTGTTTCGTATGGTTTCAGCAGAAAACAAGAAAGCCTTGCAAGTTATTCTCTTACAAGGCTTTGTTATTATCGCACGAGTTACCACCAAGAACAAAGTGGTCATTTCAATGCAGTTTGAGGGTTGTAACCGTCTTTTAACTTTATCTCGACCATGACCAGGTTATCATCTTCCTTCAGATTTGGCAACACGTTCATTAGTTTGTCCGCAGGAATGGCGGCAATTATTGTATTGTCGATTGCACTAACAGTATGAAATCTCACTGCACCATGGTATCCATCGAACGACAACGGCACCTCGCAGACATCGTGTACGCATATTGGGTCCTCATTGTTCTTTGACCACATATAAAATCCCGTCTTTAAATCTCCATTGAGCGTTCTTAAGAGTATGTAATCGTCGGTTTCAATAAGTCCTGTGAAATGTATCTTCTCTGCAACTGCTGAGTTTGCGACTTTTACATCAGTAACTTCCGGCATTTGCTCGTCTGTCCTGTGCAAAACATATCTTGGTTTTATCAGCGTGTCTGCCTCCACCGAATATATGGTATCATTAAACACATCGATAAAGAATACCCCTTTACCGCTATTTCCTAATTCCCAACCTTCAATTGCCTTAATTGCGCCTTCCTTCAATTCTTGAAATATTTTCTTTGGCTCGTCATAAAAAAACATTTCGCAGTTTTCAAATGCGGAATCCATAAAACACAAGTATGGTACCAGATTCTCATCAAACACTTTATGCGTTGGAATTCCTGGTATCCCAACAAATAAATCTTTTGCTAACAGCACTGTTGAGTACAATCTAAAATATGCCCCTCCTGTATGGCGTTTAACCGATTCATTGTCAACTATCTCTTCACTGCAAAAAGCTGGCAAAGGGTACATTTTCACTGATAAATCGTTCACATCTATTGAAATCAACTTATCACTCAAGCCGTCGCACGCAAGCATTTGGGCATACTCACTGTTATATGAGCAGTGGTCAAAAGAAAGAACCTCGTTCCGCGCACGCCCGACGTGTATCAAATCTTTTACATATTGCCCATTATGGTCAAATGCTTTCAATTTTAAATTAGTTGTCAAGCCCGACTGAAGAATGTAATATTTGTCGGTTTTTATAATCATGTTCAACTCTCCCAGCAAACTCTGGTCATCCGACGAAAGCGGAATATACTTTACACTCTCTATAACATTTGAATACGACAATGTGTCGAATGCAATGGATTTGTTTAATACATAGGTTTTTATGGTGTCCTCGCCTGGTTCTGTTGCAAGTGCGCCGCCATTCTCACTCGTATTGCTTGCCTTGTTGCACGCAACCGCTATGAATGAAATGGCCAAAAACAATTGGTATTTGTTCGTTTTCATTTTTTTAACCGTTTTTAAGAAATGATATGTGTCAAATATTGCACTTTTTTTTCTTCGTAACTGAAAAAATTTCAGTTACGAAGAAAGACTGCGTAGCACGCATTTTCCTTTGCAGCGCCATTCTGTGAAAACCGATTGGGTTGCACTCTGAATTATTGCGTACCGAAAAAAAATGTGTAACTGCAAAAAAAAACGAAAACCTACGCAGCAATTTCGCGCACCTTGCGGTTTCTTTTGCAGCGTAAACAGAAAAAAGGAGCATACTATGAAGACTAAGAAAACAACAAAACAAGAGATGACGCTGCTCACGGCCGTTGAGCAGATTGTGGAATTGTCGAGCGGCTCAAAACTCGAGCCCGAATTTTTCAGCAAGGCCGCAAAGCCCATCAAGTATCTGGCTGACAAACTTGAACTTACGGCAGAGCAAGCGGTGATGCTGGCTCTGTTTGTCGACAACAGTAACAATAGAGAAATATCGCTGCGCGAAATTGCAAAGCAGTCGGGATGCAGCACGACACGTATCTTAAAGTATGTTAACGATATAAAAGAACTTGTAAGCCGCGATATGGTGCGCGACCGTGGCTGCGGAACGTATCGTGTGCCGTGGTATGTGATTGAGGCTTTCACCCGCAACGAGAAGTTTGAAGGGTATAAAAACGCAAACATCAGTTGTGAGGAGTTTTTCGGTGTTCTGAATGACATTTTCAGCATCTGCGAAGACAACGAAATGACCTACGAAATGGCTATCAAAAGGATGAAATCTCTGATGGAGGAGAATACGCATCTTGCATTTGTTCAGCAGGTTAAAAATTATGAACTTGATGATGAGGACGAAGCTCTGCTTCTGCTTTTCGCCCATCTTTTTGTCGATAACAGCGATGACAATGTACGTTTCAACGACATTGATTTCCTTTTCGACGATTCGCGGCACAGGTGGAACCGCATCAAAAGTAACCTCAACTGTGGCTCACACGAATTGATAGAAAGGAAAATAATTGAATACGGCAATGATGATGGTTTTGCCGACCGTGAGTCTTTTCATATAACTGACGATGCCAAACAGCTGCTTTTCAGTGAATTGAATGGTGTGTTAATCAAACCCGACGCTCGTCGGCGCGACCTTATCCACTATGAGAAAATCGCACCCAAAAAACTCTATTTCGATAAAAGCGTTGAGACGCAGATTGCCGATTTGACTCAACTGCTCGATGAACAGCACTATGCCGACATCTGCAACCGACTGAAAGACAAAGGGTACCGTTGCGGATTCACTTGTCTGTTCTATGGTGCGCCAGGAACTGGCAAGACCGAATCGGTGCTTCAAATTGCCCGCCAAACGGGACGCGATATTATGCAGGTCAACATCTCGCAGATAAAAAGTATGTGGGTTGGCGAGAGCGAGAAGAACATCAAGAAAGTGTTCGACACCTATCGCGCATTGGTTGATAAACAACAAGTTACCCCTATCCTACTCTTTAACGAGGCCGATGCTATCATCGGCAAACGGATGGAGAATACCGAGCGCGCTGTTGACAAGATGGAGAACTCAATTCAGAACATCATCCTTCAAGAGATGGAAACGCTGAAGGGCATTCTGATTGCCACAACCAACCTTGCTCAGAATCTCGACAAAGCCTTCGAGCGCCGTTTCCTTTACAAGGTCAAGTTCTGTAAGCCGACAACGGAGGCGCGCGAGCACATCTGGCACACAATGCTGCCCGAACTTTCGGCGGCCGACATCAGCGTTCTGGCCGAAAAATACAATTTCAGCGGTGGCCAGATTGAGAACATTGCGCGGCACTACACCATCGACACCATTTTGCACAGCGACCAGGCGGCTGCTCTTGCCACGCTCATCCGCCACTGCGACAGCGAGCGGCTCGAAAAGAGTGAGAAAAGAGCGATTGGATTTGGAAACTGACGCTGTTTGTTATTATTTTATCAATCAGTTATTCAATTAATTATGGAACTTACGAATAAAAACGGAAACCGAACAATAATCTACGCAAAAACCATTGAGGAGACTTGCGTGGAGCAACTTAAATCGCTGATAGACAATCCAGCATACGCCGACGAGACTATCCGCATTATGCCCGACACTCACGCAGGCAAAGGCAGCGTAATCGGCTTTACGTCAACCTATTCCGACAAGATTATCCCCAACACTGTGGGAGTCGACATTTCGTGCGGAATGCTCTGCGTCAATCTGGGCAAGGTTGAAATCGAATTGCAAGCCTTCGACAACCTTGTCAGGCTCAAGATTCCGTCGGGAATGGCGGTGCACGAGGGGCGCGCGGTGCGTTTCCCCGAACTCGAAAAACTCAAGTGCTACCGCGGACTGAAGGACTCGCGGCGTATTGAGCGCAGCATTGGCACGCTGGGCGGCGGCAACCACTTCATTGAACTCGACCGCAGCACGGCTGGCGACATTTATCTTGTCATTCACACGGGCTCGCGAAACCTTGGGAAACAGGTGTGCGAATACTACCAGCAGATTGCCGTCGACCTTTGCCACGGCAAGGAGCAACTCTACGAGGAGCGCGAGCGCATTATCCGCGAGTACAAGCGTCAGGGTCGCCGCGACGAGATTCAGCGGGCTCTGCGCGGCTTGAAGTGCGCGACGGTTGAGTGCCCCTTCCCCGACGAGCAGTGCTATCTGTACGGACATTTTATGTCTGATTATCTGAACGATGTGGGCATTTGCGCCAAATTAGCCCACCTAAACCGCCTGACCATTGCCGACACCATTGTGTCGAAATACTTCAAAGGCAAGTCGCTCAACGACTTTGAGTGGTTCGAGACGTTGCACAACTATGTCGATACGCGCCACCGAATGATTCGCAAGGGCGCCATTTCGGCGATGGATGGCGAGCGCGTTATCATTCCAATGAATATGCGCGACGGCAGCCTGATTTGCACGGGCCGCGGAAACAACGACTGGAACTGCTCGGCACCGCACGGCGCTGGGCGGCTGATGTCACGCGCAAAGGCGTTTGAGAGTATCTCGCTCGACGCCTTCCGCCAGAGTATGGACGGCATTTTCACCACGTCGGTCTGCGACGACACAATCGACGAGTCGCCAATGGTTTACAAGCCGATGGACGAGATTTTGGAACTAATCCGCGACACCGCCGACGTTGTGGATATTATCAAGCCCATCTACAACTTCAAAGCCAGCGGCGAACTGCCGTGGAGGAAGAAGGATGCGTAGTGTGTGTGTTACTTTGATGTGTTGTCAGATTGGAAATGGTTGGTTTATAAACAATTATTATGTAATGTTATATCAAGAGCAGAAAATCGGATACTGCCGTGTGCGCCGTCGGCGTACGAACGATAGGGGGAATTCCTAATATTGGTCTTTCGTCCCCTGGTATGACATTACGCAGCCGCCCAGAGTTCGTTCTGTGCGGCTGTTTTATATACCGCCTTTTAAGTTCGGCTCAATGTTTTTCTAATAAGAATCTTTTATCCGAAAATGGAATGAAAAAATGATAATGGCAGAAAAGAAAGTTTCAGCGTGGTTTCTCCAAGAAACAAGAAAGCCTTGCAAGTTATTCACTTACAAGGCTTTTTGTTGTCGTGGAAGGACTCGAACCCTCACAAGCAGAACCAGAATCTGAGGTGCTACCATTACACTACACGACAATGGTTTTAACGCTGCAAATATAGCAACTTTCTTTATGGTGTAACCACAAATGCGTAACATTTTGCCGATAATCGTAACGCAAGTTATAACAAAATGATTGCCAATATATTGCGGTGCCATTTTTATTTCTTATCGCCTTCTGTAAGCAGGCGCGACAACTGCATATAGCGCCAAACAACCGCCAAAATGAGCGCCAGAAAGACGATAACAGGCATCCGATAGCGCACCAATGCGCCGAAATTGGCTGTGGTGAGCCCGACAAAGAAGGCGTAGGTTATCATAAACACAAACGCCGATAACAAGAACGGATTCCGCATTATCACGGAAGCCATTCGGCGAAGACCGAACTTAAACAACAAATAAGTGATTAGCAGCATAATGGCAAAGGTCTCAAGGCCGGAAATAAGCATCAGAACATTGCGCGACTCCCACAAAAACGGCCTGAAAACACCGGCCACAATGGCTGCTGGCGCCTTGGCCAAGAGTCCGCCCAGCGACGGGTCAATCTCACCAATATCGAAACTGTTGCCGCCATAGTATTCCTTTTTCAGGTCGTCCTGAATGATGACGGCGGTCTCGATTATCGCGTCAAGCGACTGATAGCGCTCGTTGGCCAGCGAGCCCAGACGCGAGAAAAGTCCCACACCAACAATCCAAATCACGGCAACGATGATTGGAAAAATCATCACACGGAACATCCGCGAATGCATCCGATAGACATAGGTAAAACCAACCCAGACAAGGCAGGCGCCCATTGTGGTGAAAAACGAATACGGCCGGATGCTCATACAGACATAACTGCACACTATCAGCAAGATAACATTGCCGACAATCCGTTTGCGCAAGATGAATATGCTGTGAACGGAGCAGAAGACAAACATCGACATCACCATACACCAACTGTCTTTGAGCAGCGACGAGCCCCAAAACACCACCGACGGCACAAAAAGCAATGCAATGGCGAAATTGCGATCGTTGTTGGGGAAAAGCTTGAGCATCAGTTTGTAAAATTTCCAAAAACCGATATAAAGGAAGCCATTAAGCACAATAACATTGCCCAGAAATGTCTTTAAACCAAGCAGATATATCAACACATTGAAGCGGCAGACGGCAAACGAGTTGGGGTCGCGCCAATAGGTGGGCCAACCTGTGGTGCGGTCGAAGGCGGAATGGACTTCGGGCGTGTGCACACCCGCCATCACTTTCGCGAAAGCGCCGAAATCTTTGTGCGCAAGCCGCTCAATGGACTGCGTGCCCCAATAGTAATAGTGAGTATCGGTCTCGCCGTAGTAGTAGGTGTAGATTAAGGCGAAGGCAATGCCTGCGAAAATCTTGAGCATCAGACCGATAGTGAAATAACGATAGCAGGGCTCGCTTTCAATATGCTTCCGATTGACCGACGACGCTATCCACCAGAATATCAGCAGATAAAGCGGCACTATCAAAACATCGATTAAGGTTATCGTCTCGCGCATCGGGCACAAATATAAAAAAGTTTAGGGTTTGGGGGGAAGGAAGTGGATTTGGACTACAGACAACGGACATGATTGGGGAATCGGTGAATCGTTTAGAGGTTTAGAAGTTTAACATATCACCCAACACCTAACACCCAACACCTAACACCCAATACCTAACACCCAATACCCAACACCTTTCAATCTTCCCCCTGTTCGCTAATTGTCAACAACTTGGTTTGGCGGGCGGTACATCTGCCGAATCTATTGAATACATTTGACTTTCACTTAACTACTAAAAAAGAGTATATGGAAACTTTTGGAACAATCTTTAAGGAAGGCGGCAAGAAGGCCTTGCTGTGCGGCTCGGGCGAACTGGGCAAGGAAGTGGCCATCGAACTTCAGCGTTTTGGCATTGAGGTGGTGGCTGTTGACCGCTACGCTAACGCGCCCGCAATGCAGATTGCGCACCGCTCGTATGTAATCTCAATGCTCGACGGCGAGAAACTGCGCGAGATTATCTACAAGGAACGCCCCGACTACATTATCCCTGAAGTTGAGGCAATTGCAACGCCAACGCTGGTCGAACTTGAGAAGGAAGGATTCAATGTGATTCCGACGGCGCGCGCCACATTCCTGACTATGAACCGCGAGGGAATCCGCCGTCTGGCAGCCGAAGAACTGGGGCTGAAGACATCGCCCTATCGGTTTGCGGCAAACTACGACGAGTACCGCGCCGCCATCAAAGAGATTGGCATTCCGTGCGTGGTGAAGCCGATTATGAGTTCGTCGGGCCACGGCCAAAGTATGGTTAAGTGCGAGGCCGACGTCGACCGCTCGTGGGAAATATCGCAGGCTGGCGGCCGCGCTGGCGCTGGAAAGGTGATTGTCGAGGGCTTCATCGATTTTGATTATGAGATTACGCTTATGACCATCCGCCACAAGGACGGTACAAGTTTCCTGAACCCCATCGGCCACTGGCAGAAGGACGGCGACTATCAGGAATCGTGGCAGCCGCAGCCTATGACCGACACCGCTCTGGCGAAGGCGCAGGACATTGCAAAGAAGATTACCGACGCTCTTGGCGGCCGCGGAATCTTTGGCGTGGAAATGTTTATCAAAGGCGACGACGTGATTTTCAGCGAAGTGTCGCCGCGCCCGCACGACACGGGTATGGTGACAATGATTTCACAGGACCTGTCGGAATTTGCACTGCACGTTCGCGCCATTCTGGGCCTGCCCATCCCGAACATCGCCTTCCACGGCCCGTCGGCTTCGAAAGCCGTGGTGGTCTTCGGCGACAGCCAAAATGTGAAGTTCAGCAACCTTGAGGAAACGCTTGCAATGCCCGACACGCAAATGCGCATCTTTGGCAAACCCGAAGTTCACGAACACCGCCGTATGGCCGTGCTACTGGCTCGCGGCAACTCGATTGAAGAAGCCAAAGAGAAGGTTCGGAAAATGTATGACACGCTGAAGGTTGAGAAGGATTGAATGCGTGAAGGATTGAAGGACTGAATTAGAATTTAGGAATTAAAATTTGATATGTAGAGACGTGGCGCGCCGCGTCTCTACGTGTTTTATGGCGTTCCAAATCAACCGACAACACCTTTGATTTCACCACCGGCAGTCTGAATGGAAAGGCTGTCGCCCGCTTGCACTTGCTCGGGCGAAGTTACGGCCTTGCCTTTTGAGCGAACGATTGAATAGCCGCGTTTGAGCACATTTCGCGGGTCGGCCTGGCGGCAGACGAGTTCAAGGCGGTCGAGTTGGTGCTGGCGGGCTTCAAAGAAAGTGGCGAGCGCTGTCCGCAGGCGCTGTTCAAGGGTTGCAAGGCGGGTGCTGCCGGCGGCGATTCCGATTTGCGGCAAAAGACGGATTTTCTGTTCGAAAGTCGAGAGTTGGGCCGTCCGCAGGTCGAAATAGCGGCGTACGGCGCTGTTGGCGAGCAAGTTAAGCCCCGACAGTTGTTCCTGCGAGTGACCGACAACGGCTCTGACACCCAAAACAAAACGGTGATAATCATCGTCAACACGCTTGATATTCTGCTCGATACGCTGGCGGGCGACGTCAATCACATAGTCGCATTTCTGGGTGAGTTCCTGCTCAAAGGCAGCCGCACGGTCGATTATGAAAGCCGCCAAAGCGGTTGGCGTTTTGAGCCTTGTGTTGGCCACAAGGTCGAGCACCGAATCGTCGCGCTCGTGGCCGATTCCGGTCAGAATGGGCAGCGGAAACTGTGCGGCGTAGTAGGCTAACTCATAGTTGTCGAAGCAACTCAAATCGGATTTTGAGCCGCCGCCGCGCATAATGGCCACCGCGTCGAACTCATCCATCTGACTGAAAATCTTGTCCATAGCCGCGATAATTGATTCTGCCGCACCATCACCCTGCATCAGTGCCGGAAACAACTCGACGTGAAATTTGTAGCCGAAATCGTTGTTTTCCAATTGATTGACAAAATCGCCCCACCCCGCTGCCGTGTCCGACGAAACCACAGCAATGCGTTGAACCACAAGCGGTAACGGAATCTGCTTGTTCATATCAATCACCCCGTCGGCGGTGAGTTGGGCAATCACCTTTGCGCGCTGCTGGGCAATGTCGCCCAATGTGTATTGCGCGTCAATGTCCAACACATTGAGACTCAGGCCGTAAAGTTCGTGCATCTCGACCGTGACGCGCAGCATCACCTTCAGCCCGGCGTGCAGCGACTCGCCTGTAACCGACTCAAAATAAGGGCTCAGACGTGCATAAACATTCGCCCAAATTGTGGCTTTCACTTTGGCCGTCATTCGCTCGGTATCTTGGTCTTTCTCAACAAGTTCCATATAGCAATGGCCATTGCCGCGCTGACCAAACTCAATGATTTCGGCCACCACCCACACAGGCGTCGCGAACGAATTTTTCAGTTCCGCACGGACATTGTGCAAAAGTTCATAAAGCGATATTGCCTGATTGTCTGTCATTTACCAAAATCGATAAGTGTGTGATAAATCATTGTGCCCTGCGTTACGCGGTTTTCAATGTCGATATTGGGCGCGTAAGAGTCTGAATATATGTCGATTTGAACCTTCTCGACCATTCCGATTCCGGCGGCATAACGCTCTGCGACAAGCACTTTGCTGATAGCCGTCAACTCGTTTTTCTGCGAAATGGTGAGCACCGAATCGAACTGGAAACGACCCACGGTGGCGGGGCAGTCAAGGCTGTCGACGCGGAACTGATACTTCTGCAGAGTGTCGGTGCGGTTGTAGGCGTTGCCGTTCCACTGCTTGCCGACGGCGAGCGGCAGTTGCATTTTTACAATTCGCGTATTTTCTTCAATCTGAATCACTTCTGTGCCGTTGACGTATGCCAACCACGTGTTCATCCGCTGCCAATTTTCGTTTTCGTTCGTCCGGCGGAAACGCTCAATCTGCCGCAGTGTGTCGCCGACGTTGTCGATAAAAATTCCGCCAAAGCGCTCACGCACAATGTATTGCAGAGTATCGAAGAGCGCAATCGGCTCATCGATTTTGATTTCGACCACCGAAAAATCGCGCCAAGCGCCCGAATCGAGTGGAAAATATTGGCACTCAATCTTTTCCACTGGCGGCAACTGATACGAGTCAGATTTGTCGCAGGCGGCGAGAAGCGTTAATGCAAACAATATGGGCAGACATTTATTCATACAGCATCAAATTGCAAGTTTTCTAACAATGATTTATATTTTTTCCTGAATTTACTGCTCGTTTCATTTTTAATACTTCCTGCATTTTTTAGTTTCATCAATTCATTTAGTAATGCTGTGTCTGCAATTATGGATTCGATAGCATCCACCGATACCTTATAACCACATACTAATGTTGCACCGGTTTCATTTTTAAAGTTTTCTACAGCGCTTCGATTAGCCATTGTTTTGCAACTACTAAAGTGTACTATTTTATCCTGAAAAAAATCACCTGCCATTTCAGCAAGCGTTTTTAAATCTATATTTCCATCTACACCTTCCAAACTTAAAGCGTGAGTTGAACCATGACAAGCGAAATAAATGATACCAAATTTACTACGTTCACTCTTGTTTTTGTTGAAAAAATCAAAGAAATATTGCAAATCTTCTTTTTTCAAAATGTGTCTATAAACCACATTGCATTTGTGATATTCCATTAACATTCTTAACATTGGTTCACTATTCAAGTCAAACCTATTTTCTCGTGGTTGACTATTGTAGCGCCATTCACCTTCAAAACATAAAATAGTTTTTGGATTCTTTTTATTTTTCATACAAAAACACTTTTAAAGCAATTTACCTTTTAACGAATATTTGGGAATGTTGTTTTATTAATTAATTCTAAAAATCAGTTTAATCTGTGTCATCTGTGTTCTTTATTGTCCGTGCCCAACCCACGCCATAACCAACCGAATCTCGTCGTACGAAAACTCGTTGTTGAGTGCTTCGCGGACGGTTGTTAGGGTGTGCTGGGGATTGTTTTTCAGATAGTTGGCAATGGTTTCGGCACGCTCGGGGGCGATAATGTCGGACGGTTCCAACTGGCCTTGAGCGACGTAATGGCTCAAATGATTCACAATGGTTGAGATTACCAATCCGCGCGTTTTAGCGATTTCGTCAACCGACATTCCTTCGGTAAACATCTGCCACGTAACTTCCTTTGTATCAATCTTCGGCACTTTGGTGGGTTTCTTTTCCAAGTCATCAATGCCATCGAAAATATCGCCATCGACTTGCATTCCGTTTTCCTTCTTGTACTGACGCATAATCTCAACAATATCAGCACCATAGCGGCGCGCAATGGCCTTGCCAACGCCTTTCACCTTGGTGAGCGCGGCAATGTTTTCGGGCAACGCTTCGGATATGCCCAAAAGCGCCTTCTGCTGCAGAACCACGTAGGCGGGCACGTTCATTTCGGCGGCCTTGCTGTTGCGCCACAGCCGCAGCGACGCAAACAACCGCGCGTTCGCAATGTTTTCCGTGCCGCTTTCGGCCTTGGCTTTCTCTTTCTTCGGCTTAAGGTCGGTCAGCACCGACATTGCTCTGGTTTTCAAATATTTCTGCACTTCGAAACCGTCTTTCATCGTGTTCAGGCAGTGCTTTTTGCGCAGCGTCAGGTCGCGAAGTTTTTTCAGCGAGTCGTTGGCTTCGGTCTCAACGTCAGAGTTGTCGGTGGTAATGGTTATGGCATCGACGGCGGTCTCAACAAGTTCGCCGATTTTCGGCACAAAATAGTCGCAGCCCTTGCCTATGCGCTCTTGCAGGTGACTGTTTCCTTCAACACCGCTGCCGATTATCTGCACTACCTGACGGCCGAAACTGTCGGCAACGGTCAGAATTTCGGTGTTGACTCGCGGCAGAACGGACTCAAGTTTTTCGGCAGGATTGCCAATCAGCACACCGTTGTTTTTCAACAAGATACGATTAAGTCGCTGCATCTCGTGATAGATTTCGGTGCAGTCGAACAAATCGCCGATAAGGCTGGTCTCGTAGCGCACCTTCGATTGGTTGAGCACCGCCTCATCGACCACCGACTGCTCGGCCTCGCGGTTGAAGCGCGTAACTTGCTCATCACCAATCAGACAACTGCCGCCCAAACGCGACGAAAGCACAATGCCCTCGAGCGTGCGGCATCGGCTTAAAGCCACGTAAACCTGGCCGTGCGAGAAGGCCTGCGCGGCATCGATAATCACGCGGTCGAACGTCAGGCCCTGGCTCTTGTGAATGGTGATTGCCCACGCAAGTTTGAGCGGGTACTGACGGAACGTACCGTCCACAACTTCAGTGATTTCCTTCGTCTGCTCGTCGATTTTGTACGACGCGTTCGTCCACTCGGCGGGCACAACTTCAATGGTGTCGTCGGCGCCGCCGCAATCCACATACACCTTGCCGTCCTCAATGTTGACAATGCGGCCGATTTTGCCGTTGTAGAACCGCTTTTCGGGCGACGGGTCGTTCTTGACAAACATCACCTGCGCGCCTTCCTTCAGTTCCAACTGATATTCAGTGGGATACATCTGTTCGGGGAAGTTTCCGCTGATTTCGGCCTCGAACTTCACCAACTTGCTTTTCAACTTCTTGAGTTTGCTCTGGTTTATGTCGTTCGACTGGAAGTTGTGGGTTGTGAGCGTTATGTATCCGTCTTTGTCTTTTGGCTCAAAATCAGGCTGATAGCTCTTGTCAAGTTCGGCAAAGACGGCGGCATCGGCGGTGTTGTTGCGCACGCGGTTCAGAATGTCGATAAAGTGCTGGCTCGTCTGGCGGTAAATCTGCTTGAGTTCAATAACCACGTAATCGGTCTGGCGCAGGGCGTTGCTGCCGAAGAAGTACATCGTCGGGTAAGCGTCGCGCAGCAAATCCCACTCATCGTCCTTGACCACGGGCGCCAACTGGTGCAGGTCGCCAATCATCAGCAACTGCACGCCGCCAAAAGGCTGCTGGTTGCCCCGATAGCGCCGCAGCACGTCGTCAATGGCATCGAGCAAATCGGCGCGGACCATCGAAATCTCGTCAATCACCAACAGGTCTAACGTTCTGATTATGTCGATTTTACGCTTGCTGAACTTGTATTTGTTCTTGCCGCCTTCGGCCTGCGCATAGCCTGGCAGAAACGGCCCGAACGGCAGTTGGAAGAACGAGTGAATGGTCATTCCGCCCGCATTGATTGCCGCCACACCCGTGGGCGCGAGCACCACCATCCGCTTGGGTGTCAACTGTTTAATGCGTTTCAGGAAGGTGGTTTTGCCCGTTCCCGCCCGCCCCGTCAGAAACACGTTGCGGTTGGTGTACTGGACAAAATCGTATGCTAATTGCAGTTGCGGGTTGTCGGAATAATCCATTTTTGATTGCAGAATTTAGTAGTTAGGATTCAGACGTGGTGCGTTATCTTTTTGGCAAAAATAAGATTTCTGCCGAATGGGGGGGATTATATATGAAAGGTTATTCGTTTTTTTATATTTTTGCTTTCGGTATATAACAGAAAAGGAATATGTTATGGCAAGACCTGTAAAAGAGACACCTATTCTTTTTGGTGATGAAGCAAAGCGATTCGAGATGCAAATGATGAATCCGAAGAGACTTACTTCAGAAAGGAAAAAACGTATAAAAAAAGATTATGAGTTCTTGCGCAGCAAATGTGTAAACTGCTCATTCTGATTGGATAATGAATAAGGATGACATACAACTGCGCCGACTTGACGATAACGACAAGGTTGAAAAGTTTGACTGCGGCGATGATGACCTCAACGATTTCATTCTTACCGATGCTCCTTTGTATTTCCGTGTTCGATTGGCAACAAGTTATGTTTTAGAAAACCGCATCAGCGGTGAAGTTATAGGATATTTCAGCCTTGCCCACGACCGCATATCACTAACCGACTTTCCATCCAATTCTGCCTATAACCGTTTCCGCAGACAATTCTTTTCTCAAGGCAAAATGTTCAAAAGTTATCCTGCCTTGAAAATCTGCCGTCTGGCAACAAGCAAAAGTTGCCGCGGTGAAGGCCTTGGAACTATGATAGTGAATATGATAATCGCCTCGTACCGAAATGACAATAAGGCTGGATGTCGGTTTATTACTGTTGATGCCTATGCCGATGCATTGTCATTCTATTACAAACAAGGATTTATGCCGCTTTCAAAAGAAGATGAAGGCGCGCCAACCCGATTACTATACTTCGATTTGGAAAGTATGGGTGG
>CAMHPA010000046.1 GCA_946186925.1 uncultured Bacteroidota bacterium
TTGGCTTTAAGGCCGGCTCTTACATTCCGAACCTTCATTATTACGAGTACGACCGCGACGAAGTGCGTATTGACGAGCGCACCGAGCATTACACCAAGCCTAATCTGCTTCTTGAGCCGCAAATGGTTCTGCGTTTGGGTTCGCAGCACGTGAAGTGGAATTTCAAGGCGGGCTTCTGCTATCTGAACGATATCAATGAGAGCCTTACTCACCTGACATACGACTTTTATAGCCTGTCAACGGGTATTCAGATTAATTTCTGATTTTTAATGAGTTGAATACAAAAATCGGCATTCTTCAGTGCCGATTTTTTTTGCTTTCAATTCTGCCTAAATGGTCCGGGCGGTGGCGGCTCAGTCGGCTTGTGCTGTGTCCGTTTGGCTAGTGCGTTTACCTATAACTGTCAGATATACAAGACATATAGCGCCAACAATCAGGCAGAACCCATTGGTTGTTGAGTGGCTGATGAGTGCGAAAATCTTGCCGTCGGCCACCGGAATGCCGTAGAGCGCCAGCGTTTCGAAAACCATAAAATGCCACGGCCCGATGCCGCCCTGAACAGGCGCCAGCATTGCCAGTCCGCCCATAATGAACGCGGTGAGCGCGGCGCCCATTGAGAGCCCGGCTGTGGGGGCGAAACTGAAGAACGTGACGTAGAGCATTAGAAAGTAGGCCAGATAGATAAACACCGACTGCCCGACGAAAATCCACGGATGTTCAAGCCGAGCTATCGATTTCAGTCCGTCCCAAAACTTCATTATCAAGCCGATAATCGGTTGAAACAGTTTTATTTGCGCAATGCGGTGGCGCAATTTCCAAAGCAGGACAATGGTGCCAATGCCCGCCACGGCGCCGGCAATCCAGAACCACGGCGAGAAGAGAAACGCCACTTTGTCGAGCATTGCTTCGTGGCCGGGCGCTTCGAAAAACGTCTTCAGAAAATCGAGTTGGAAAAACACCATTACGGCGGCAATCACAATCATTAGCAGCGTGTCAACAGTGCGCTCGACCACCACCGTGCCCAGCAGCACGGCAAACGGCACGCTGTCGGTTCGGGCAAGGGCTGTGCAGCGCACAATCTCGCCGCCGCGCGGAATTATCAGATTGGTGAAATACATTGCCATTACCGAGCAGAACGTGCGGAACCGGCCCGCCGAGTAACCCGCCGACTGTATGAGCATATCCCACCGCAGGGCGCGGCAGATGTGGCTCATTACGCCAAACGCAAGCGATAGCGCAATCCATCGCCAGCGAATGCTCGAAATCTGACTTGCAAGTGCCTGTAATTCAAAGTCTTTGTAGATATAATAGAACACCGCCAGCCCGATGGTCAGGAACAGCAAATATTTGAGTACGCTTAAAAATTTTTTCACGACAATCTTTATTTCGATGGCGCAAATATAGGTTTTATATCGAAGTGATGGTCGGCATGGGGTATTTGAAAGAATTGTGGGAACAAAAAACGGTACGCTAAATTTTTCTGTCGCTCTCCGCAAAAATCATCAGTCGCACTTTTTAAAACTGACCAGTCGCAAATTTGGAACGGAAATAAGGCTTTTTTAAGTTGTTTTTGGAGAAATAAAAAAGCCTCAACTTTTTGTAAGTTAAGGCTTTATCTATTTTGTTGCTCTCGCTTGGCGGAGAGAGAGGGATTCGAACCCCCGGTGCCTCTCAGCACGCCGGTTTTCAAGACCGGTGCAATCGACCACTCTGCCATCTCTCCGGCGACAAAAGTAGAAAAAAGATCTTTCTGCACAACAAGACGGCATAAAAAATGATGAATATAATATATTGTTGGTATATAATTACTTACGATGTATTGCAGATTCGTCTTTGTATTTGTTTTACCAAAAATATGGCAAGAATGGATCTGCGGTAACGTGTATTGTTATTGTGTAAAGCTGTCGCATCATAATAGCAGATACTACCTTATGAATTATTCCACATAAAGTACCAACCCCTTAAGATACTCACTTTCAGGGTGGAACATACCAATCGGGTGGTCGATGGGCTGCGAGAGTTGGTGAAGGATGCGCACATTGCGCCGCGCGTTGACCGAAGCGGCAAACACAGCCTTGCGGAAATCTTCCTTACTCACCGCCTGCGAGCACGAGAAGGTGAACAGCACGCCGCCTGGCTCAATCTGTTCCAACGCCCGCTGATTGATGCGCTTGTAGCCTTGCAGTGCGTTGTTGAGCGCGCTCTGGTGCTTGGCAAAGGCTGGCGGGTCAAGAATTATAAGGTCGTACTTGTCGGTTGTCTGCGCGAAAAAGTCGAAGGCGTCGAGCGCAAAACCCTGATGGTTAGTGCAATCGGGGAAATTCAGTGCCACGTTGCGGTCGGTTTGGGCAATGGCAGGTTTCGACACATCGACGGTGTGCACCGCCTTCGCCCCTGCGCCCAAGGCATACACGCTGAAGCCGCCCGTGTAGCCGAAAATGTTGCAGACCGTACGCCCCGCCGAGTAGTTGGCAAGCAGTTGGCGGTTCTCGCGCTGGTCGATGAAGAAGCCCGTTTTCTGGCCGTTTTCCCAATCAATCTCAAACTTATGGCCGTGCTCAAGAACGATGTTGGTATCGGGTTTGCCGAACAAATATCCGTCAACAGGCTCAATATCAGCCTTGAACGGAAGCGTTTGCGAACTCTTGTCGTAGATGCAGCGCACCTTGTCGCCCAAAAGGTCATTCAGGATTTCGGCAATGGCGTCCTTCATCAGGTACATCCCGACAGAGTGCGCCTGAAAAACCACCGTGCCGTTGTAGTAGTCGGCCACAAGTCCCGAAAGGCCATCGCCTTCGCCGTGGATGATGCGGAAAACATTGGTGTCGGCGCTGTCGAAAAAGCCCATTCGGCGGCGGAACTCAATGGCATTGGCAATCTTGCGTCGGAAAAAAGCGGCATCGGGAACCTGATTCTCAAAAGTCAGAATCCGCACGGCGATTGACGACGGCTGATAGTGCCCCCAAGCAAGGAAACCGCCCTGGTTGTCGTAAACCGACACAAGGTCGCCTTCCTTCGGCGAGCCCTGCATCTGCTTGATGGCCCCCGAAAAAATCCACGGATGCAGCCGCTTGACCGACTGTTCCTTTCCCGATTTCAGTATAATTTTCGCACTCATATCGTTTTGTATTTCAGTATTATTGACAATGATTTGGTTTCCGACGAAACTATTATTCGGCTTGTTCGCCGCGTTGCAGCATGTCGGAAAGTCGGTTGTAGATTTCGAGCGAAACCCAAGCGTCGGTGGCAGCGTAAAGCAATTGTGCTTCAGTCAGATATGGGATTTCCCAATTCGATGTCTGCTGTGCCTTCGAGATGCGGATTCCCATCAGCATGGCGGCGAGCGGACGCAATCCTGCCTGCTCGATTCCCACTTGTTTGGCCATACTCTGCACATCGACAAAACCGCCTGGAACAAACGGACTCAAACTGACAAGCGCCTTCAAATCGTCGTGAATGGCGGCACCAACTTTGATTATTGATTCATCGGCAAGTAATTGTTTGACCACGTTCGGCAGCCGTATTTTATTGAGTCTGAACAAAAAAGCCCTGTCACCCGCCGATAGTTGCAACAGCGCCACTTTATTGTGTTGTCCTTTGCGGAAATTGGGGCGGGTTTCGGTGTCAAACCCTAAAACCTTGAACTGTCGCAGATAACTGACGGCTTCTTCAATTTGGTCGCTGGTGAGCGGAACGCTGATTTTCCCGTCGAACGCCATTATCGGCAATTCCGCAATCTCTTCCTTTGCAATCGTCTTATTCATCGGCCAATCCACTCAATCCGCCACGTTCCCACGACGGGCGGTCGTCTTGTTCAAAAGTGCGGGCATCGTCGGTGCGCAAAGCGGCGCCGCTGTATATTAAATGGTGCAGCACCCGCACAATATTCACGAGCCGCTGTCCCCAATAGTTTTTGAAATTGTTCACGCATTCCCAAATGGCGTCGTTCATCATCTCGGGCGAGCCCATCTGCATAAGCGACAGATAATCTTTCAAATCCTGGAAAATATCGGCAAAACCTTCTGATAGACTGGTCATTGCGTCGTCACCTGCAAGCGGGTCGTACACTTCGCTGTAGCGGTCGAATTTAGCAAGTTTTGCTGCCACGGCGTTGTGAACTTCATCCCATTCTTCCTGAGTGACAGTCTTTTCCACCATTTCGGGGTCGATTGGCTCAATGCTGGGCAGACTCAAGGTTTTGACGTAAAGCAAAGATAAAAGCCTGTGCTGCTGGCTTACGAAATCGCTTTGCGAATAGGCCGCAACACGGTCAACCAAGTTGCAATACTGGCTGGCCAAAGCAGTGAAGGCGATAACTTCGTCGGAATAGACTATTTTTTCAAAACCGTCGGTCATCGAACGTCTTGATTAGAAGCCAAAAAAGCCATCCTCACTCATCTCTTCTTTTTGCTTGATGGTAACATCCTTTAAATCAGACAGATATTGTTCCATGCGTTCGGCCACGGGGTCGTGGAAGATGCGCATAAACCGTTTGATCGGGTCGCCTTCCGAATCCTCTTCAATCATTCGCACGGCGGTTTTGCCATCAACATCGGCCAATGTAATGTTGCGCAGCAGCTCACGGCCGTCGGGGCGGATGGCGCGGCGCACATAATCGAACTCGCCGGAAGTTTGTGTGAGCATTTTAATGGAGTCACCATTGGTGTAATACTCAACCCAGCAGTCTTGGCCGTCGATGCTCTCGCGCTGGATCATAGTGTCGAGGTTAGCTCGCCACGAAGGTTCCTCCCAATGGTTAGTGATGTTGCCCAGAACCATAAAATACATTTGGTCGATGACGATGCCGCGCATCAGTTGCCGGTCGCGTGGCATAAACATTCCGATTATTACAGGCAGAAGGGCCAGAATGGCAATCGGAATCAGAATTTTGGCAAGAAGTTTCATATTTCATCCTTTCTTGGCTGCCGAGCAATGCGGCGGCTTATTAGTTTTTAGTTCCTATATTGTTGTTATTCATCAATTTGTGCCGATAACCAATCGAGCTGCACTTGCTGAATAACTTTTTTCAAAGTTACTAAATAGCTTTAATCAACAAAAAAAATGTTGAGGTTGGCATTTGAGATGCATCCATCATTGTTTTTACTTGCACGCTATTATAAAAATAGGGTCAGTGAGAGTGTTATTGATGCGTTTGTTTGTGAGGACTAGTTATCTTCTAGAGGCATTTCGGTTAGGCGCCAGCGGTTTGCGATCCTTTTTCGCATTACTGTCGGTAGGTTGTGTTGGCATTGTAATGCGCCGGCTCGATTGTATCGCATCGGTCTTGTGCCAGATGAAGATGTCTGTAGGTGATTTGGGACGGATGTCGTCGTACCAGACAAAACCGCCTAAGCGCATATCGGCTTCGGCCATATTATCAATCGGATACATATCCGACTGCGGTTGCGAGCGATAAACAAGTCGCTTTATTGCTCTGTCTTTCAAATAGATGGTAAGGTCGTTGCTTTCGCCTTTGTTGACGCCCACAATCTCGTTGTCGTCAATTGGGAAGTAGAGCGTTTGCGCACGCTTGAATACATCGACTTTGTAAAGGTCGTTATCGCGCAGGTAACCAGTCATTTGTGTGCCTTTTATCTGGTTGAAGTGGGTGCTGTCGTGCGGTGCAATGATCATTCCTGTCTTATAGAGCATAAATTTCTGTAACTGGTTGTCTTTCACAAAGGCTTCCATATATTCGGTGGTAATCTGGTTGCCCTGAACCCAGAAAATGGGGTTGCCGAAGAACCGCGCAATGCTGTCGGCCATTGAGAAGAAGATGGAGTCGGCTTGCAGCTGAAGGTCCGATTTATAGGCGCGTACGTGCCAGTAGGCGCTGAAGGTGCGATACTGGCCCGATGTGTCGCGGCACACACGCAACGTGTCGGCGTGCAGGTAGAGCGAGTCGCCATTGACGGTGTAAATGATTTGTGCGCTATCGGTAACTATCAGCAGTTCAGGTTCTTTGTGTATTTCAACGTAGTCGCCGGTCACCGTAAGATTCTGCGTTGTGTCGATGGCCACCACGTTAGAGTAGGCTGTGCCGCTCTCATGCAGACGGTCGAACGACATACTGTCGCAAGTGATTGTCTGATTGGGATTTCGGAACATAGCATCGTGCTTGAACATCGAAATCTCGGTCTCGGTGTTGTACCAGCCGTAGCGGGCATACATATAATTGGTGTCGTTGTAGAACTCGGTGGGGCCGAAGAAATCGATGATTTTTGTGTCCAATCCATATCGAATGGTATCGGTAAACATTTGATACACACCGCTATCGTGGTCGATAATCACATTGCTGCGGAAATAAACTTCGCGCTGCTTGTTGTAGTAGTATCCCTTCAGGCTGGTAAGCACCGTCAGGCTGTCTACAATGCGGCCGTTGTGCTCATAGTAGCCGATGTCGGTTTGCAGATTGTAGTCGAGTGAATCGGTGGTGAGTATCACGTTGCTGTCGCGAAGCACCACATTGTGGCGGAAATGTGCCAGTTTCAGGTCGCCGTCATGGCGCAGAAAATCGGCCCGCACGTCGATGTTTTTGTTGTTCATCTTGTAGAGATGCACGTGCCCGAAGGCGTCGAACATATTGCGGTCGGAATAGAAGTGGGCGCTGTCGCATTCCATTATGGCGCTGTCCTGCTTGAATTTGACGTTGCCGATGAGCCGCCGCGCGCCGTTGTAGAGATTCTTGTCGGAACGGATGGAGTTGGCTTGAATCAGCTCCACTTTGGTCTTCTTCTGCGCAACCGACTGATTTGCAGTTAAAAACGCAAACAAAAGCACGATTATTCCAAACAGAGTCCGACGTGTTTGCATATCAGAATTTTACGTTTTTCAGGATTTCGGCGATAATGATGTCGTCGGTTACGTTTTCGGCTTCGGCCTTGTAGTTGCGCACAATGCGGTGACGCAAAACCGATGGCGCCACAGCCTTAACGTCTTCAACATCAGGCGAATACTTGCCCGAAACAGCAGCGTGGGCCTTCGCACCCAAAATCAGGTATTGTGATGCGCGTGGACCGGCGCCCCAAACCAGATATTTGTTGGCCATAACTGATGCTGCCGGAGTGTTGGGCCGAGTCTGAGCTGCTACGTTGACCGCATAGCGCACCACGTTCTCGTTGACCGGAATGCGGCGTACAAGTTGCTGAAACTCAATCAGGTCGTCGGCTGAAATCACGGTTTCAGCTTTTGCTGTGGCCGACGATGTTGTTGATGTTACAATGCTTATCTCATCGTCGATTGACGGGTAGTCGAGATTCACCATAAACATAAAACGGTCGAGTTGCGCTTCGGGCAGGGGGTAGGTGCCTTCCTGCTCAATGGGGTTTTGTGTGGCCAGCACAAAGAACGGCTCGGGCAGTTTGTTGCGTGTGCCAGAGACGGTTACGCAGCGTTCCTGCATGGCTTCGAGCAGCGCCGACTGTGTTTTGGGCGGCGTTCGGTTAATCTCGTCAGCCAGAATGATGTTGGCGAAAACCGGACCTTTGATGAATTTGAATTCGCGTTTCTCGTTCAAAATCTCTGAGCCGGTGATGTCGGACGGCATCAGGTCGGGGGTGAACTGAATGCGGCTGTATTGTAATCCTAAAGCGTCGGCTATGGTGTTCACAAGCAGGGTTTTGGCCAATCCGGGGACGCCCACCAGCAGGCAGTGTCCGCCGCTGAAAACCGACAACAGCACCGAGCGCACCACATCGCCCTGTCCGATAATCACTTTCGCAATTTCGGCGGTTATCTTGTCGAAATTGGCTTTCAGCGCATCAACAGCCTTTACATCATTATCGTAAATCATTGCCAATCAGTTTTTAACCATTCCTTGTTGTGGAACTTGCATTTTTTGAAATCGTCATCAATCTTGATGTATGTGGCTTCGATGGTGTTGGTCAGCCACTCTTCAAGAACATCGCCTTTTTTCTTTTCAATCGCCAGATTTTGAATGCGTTGGTAGTCTTGCGACAGATTTGCCTTGTGAGGTTTGGTCTTCGAGCGTAGCAGCACAATCTTGCACACTATACGACCTTGATCATCCTCAGTCTCAAATGGTTTAGAAATTTCGCCCACCTCAAGGTTGCGGATCGCGTTTGCCACCTTCGGGTCGAGTTGTTCGGCCTCAAAGAGCGATGAGCCGGTGTAGGGGTTCAGCATCACGCCGCCGTTAAAGCGGGTTTCCTCGTCTTCAGAGAACATCCAGCAGGCATCTTTAAATGTAACTTCTTTATTTATAACCTTCTGGCGAATGGTGTCAAGGCGCATTATGGCATTTTTCTTCTCAACTGCCGAAACTTGAGGTTTGAGCAGGATGTGGCGGCAGTTCATACGTTCGCCGCGGCGTTCGATGAGCTGGATGATATGGTAGCCGTATTCGGTTTTTACAACCTTTGAAACCTCGTTGGGTACAAGGTTGAAGGCTACGGCCGAAAATTCCGGCACAAGCTCGTTGCGGCTCATAAAGCCAAGCTCGCCGCCTTTCATCGCCGAGCCCGGGTCTTCAGAGTAAAGAACGGCCAGAGTGGCAAAGCTCTCGCCGTTTGCCACGCGGGTTTTGAAATCGCGCAAGCGGTCTTTAATACGCAGAATTTCAGCTTCTTCAATTTTCGGGAAGACTGATAGCTGCTCAATCTCAAACTCGATATTGATAGTAGGCAGGCTGTCTTTGGGAATGTTGTTGAAGCAGTCGCGCACCTCTTGAGGAGTTACCGTAACATCGCGTGTGATGTGGTCTTCCATATTTTGTGCTGTAAGTTGCTCTTTCACAATGTCGAGCATATCCTCGCGAATATCGGGCATCTTCTTTTTGTAGTATTCTTCAAGTTTTTCCTCGCTGCCAATCTGCGACACATAGTAGTTGATTCGGCGGTCAACCTCGGCCGAAACCTGTGCCTCGCTAATCTCAACAGTATCAATTATGGCCTGATTGACAAGTAGTTTCTGATACATTCCCTGCTCAAGAATCTGACAGTCGATGTTATTGTCGCGCGAGTTGTAGCCTTGCGCCTTCATCTGCATTTTCTGAGTCTCGATGTCGCTGTACATGACAATCTGTCGGCCAACGATGGCCACAATCTTATCGAGCACTATGCCGTTTTCCTGTGCCATCGAGGGCAAGGCCAGCATCAAAGCGGCCGACAGCCCCATGGCTCGTTTCTTAATCTCAATTAACATAATTTGTAAATCTCTGTTTGTTTACTGCGTCAACGTATATTTTTATCTCTAGATTGCGTATCAAATCATTTTTCCGGTGGTTGAGCAGAATTTCGCGGATTTTTTCCTTTGCGAAAATCAGCGGAGCATGCTCGTTCACGTCGCGAAAATCTTTTACCATGAAGAAGTAGTTGTAGAGAGAGTCCTGTGCCTCTATGCAGCGTCCGTTTTTGGCTGTAACCATCGGGTTCTTCACCGATCCTTGCGGCATTTGGGCAAGGGCGTCGTAATAGTAGCGCCAGTCGACACCAGGGTCGAAACTGCGGGCGTTTTTGAAGCAAAATTCCTCAAGCTCAACCATATCCTCTGGTTTGTTGCTGCGGATCAGATTGCGCACGCGCGCTCCGTCAGGAAGCGATTTGGGGATCTGCACAAAAACAGCCCTTACAGCGCAGCTGTCGAGCAGGAAATTGTTGCCGTATTTGTCGTAATGATCGGCAATTTGTGAGTCAAGTATCAGAGTGTCAAGATTTTGCTCAATGTATAACTGTTGATATTTGTATACTAACAGCGCTGTGCGATAATCGTTCACCATGTCCTCAATGTTGGCGTAGCCTTTGTCGTCGATATTGGCAATTGCCTTTTCGAGCATCAGTTGGTTGTGAATCCAGCGGTCAACATAGTTTTGCACAAAATGCACGCTGTCAGTTCCTTTCATGTTGTCGGGGACGAGCTTGGCCACTTGCTGCATGGTGAGCACGGCAGTACCGGTTTTTGCCAAAATCATGTCGTTGCGCTTATCGTTGCTAAAAAACTGGCAACTGTCAATTATTGCCACAGCCGCTATTGCGATGGCAATCAGTCCGATAGATATTATCTGTATGTGTCGGCGGCGTGTCATTGCTTCTTAATCATTGAGTTAAACATATTATTGTCGATTCTCACCATATGCTTCTTTCGAAGCTCGGCAATCCAGTCGGCCTCAAGTTTGTTCTGGTAGTCAGAGATGACAGCACCACGGCACTCGTCAAGTTTTTTGGTTGTTGGCGGCAGGTTGCGCACCAAATAGAATATGTATGTACGGCCATTGTGATTCAGAATCTTCGATTTGCTTTTGCCCCAAGAGTCTTTGTCGATGCGTATTCCGTCAATGTCGTACCATTTGTCATCAACTATGTTGAAAATGCTTGCGTTGCCACCCATTCCAATGCTGTCGGGGCTGATACCGGTTTTTTGCATTGCGGCTTTTATCTGCGTTTCATAGTCGCCGTTTTTGGTGCCGGCCTTCAGTGCCGTAACCATTTTTGAATCAAAGCTTTTCTTGTCGCTTGCCGAGAATTTGTTGTTTTTGTCGGGGTTTGAGAATGTGTTGTCGTCGTAAGAGCAATAGGCAACTTCAACACGTTCGTCCCACATATAATTCTGCTTGTTAGCTTCGTAAAACTGTTCAAGTCCGGTCGAGTCGGTTGCGGCTTTGGTCCAGACCATCTTGTCCATCAGCGCGAAAAGAATGATTCCGTCGTGGTATTCAGACCGTAAATATTTGTAATCAGGGTATTTGCGAATTAGTTGTGTGCGTTCTAAGTCAAGTATGCATTTCTCGACGCGTTTATTGTAGTCGTTAGCTATCAGAGCATCGATTGGGTTTTTCTTTTGCATTGCATTCCAATTCGCTACAATTCCGGCGTAGTCGCGCTGCGTGAATTTGATGGTGTCGGCAATTGTGAAAATGGTCTTGTTCAGGCCTTTAGCCTTGTCGGCGCTCCATTTGCCGTGCCAAACGGTTGTGTCGATGCGGCTGATGAGTTCGTTCAGGGCGGCCTTGTCCTCCGTAAATTTGTATTCTTTCTTAAGTCGTTCAACAACAGCTTTTTGTGCCATTTGACTGCGTAAGTCGCGCGATAGTTTGCGGTCTATTTGATCTTTCAGTTTGTCGAACGGCTCGAGTGTTTTGCGGTCGAGTAGTTTGATGATGTGCCAGCCATACGATGTGCGAATGGGAGCCGAGATGTCGCCAGTGTTTTTCAGGGCAAAGGCGGCTTCCTCAAATTCGGGTACCATCACGCCGGTGCCAAACCATTGTAAGTTGCCATTTTGTGACACCGAACCTTTGTCTTCGGAGTAGAGTCGCACCATTTGTGCCCAATTGGCGCCGGCGGCCAGAGAGTCGGCAATCATCTTAGCCTTGTCCGATGCGGCTTTCTGTGTGGCCGCGTTGGCGTTCTGCGGCACGCGCACCATTATGTGCGCCACATGTACCTGTCCAGGGTCGGGGCGCCGGTCGGTTACCTTTATTATATGATATCCGTATCGTGTGCGGAAAGCGGGCGATACATTGCCAACCTCAGTTGCATAAGCGGCTTTCTCAAATTCGTAGATCATTGAGAATGCAGTGAAATAGCCCAGATCGCCGTTGTTTTGTGCCGCCGACGGATCTTCAGATGTTTCTCTGGCCAGCTTACCAAAATCCTCGCCTTTAAGTGCGCGATTGCGGATGACTTGGATGCGATTGTAGGCCTTCAGTGTGTCGGCTGCCGAAGCGTTTTCCGGACAACGTATCAAGATGTGTGCGGCCTTTACGTCGGTTTTCATATGTTCATAGGCCTCGCGAGCCAGCGAGTCGTCAACCGAAGCGTCGGTCAGGTATGGTTTCTCAAGCTGTGCGCAGTAGCCTTCGAACTCATTGCGGAACTCATGGGTGGTGTCCATGCCAAGTTGCTCTGCTTCAACAACTTTTAACTTGTAATCGATGAAAAGCTGCATATACGCGGCCAGCGATGCGGAGTCGAACGAAACATCAGTATTGTTCTTTTGGTAAAGACGCACAAACTCCTCTTTGCTAATTTGCTTATTATCAACGGTCAGCAAAACATCATCGTTGGCAGTTTGGGCAACGGCTGACATTGTGGCCGCCATGACAATTGACAGAAAAAAACTTCTCATTCCAATAATCTATATGTATTTGACATCCATAATTCCGACAATCCATCATGCAAGCAAGAATATATTTACCTGATAACAAACATGATACAACCATCGAAACAATGCGTCATAATCGCGGCAAAATACAAAAAGAAAAAGACATACGAAAAGAAATAGGTTTTCAGTGCCAGGTTTTGGTGTTAATAGATAGAGTTTGCTTGATTTTGTCCTCCAGTCTTGTAACACACCCGCAACCGTCGCGTCTCTTTCGGTGTGTTAAATTTTAAGATTATGAAAAAGACATTTTTACCGATTCTTATTTTTGTGATGCCGTTATTGTCTGTGGCACAGAGTGATACCAATGACGGCAAACTTCAGGATTACAAGATTATCACGGGCCGTTTTGAGGGCGGCACGGCCGAGCAGCAGGGCGCTTACGCCCAATTGTTTGGTGTCGACGAAACTCAGCGAAAGTTCGATTTGTATTTTCATTGGTACAACATTGCGCACGAGTACAGCCACTGCCTTCTTGACTTTTACGGTAAGAGTGTTGGCGGCGTTGAGGAAGAGATGCTTGCCAACAAGTTCGCGGTTGCCTATTGGCGCGCTGCAGGCTTTGCCGATGAACTCTCAACGCTGAAAAGCATACTTGACGGCGCGCTGTCGGCTTTTCCGAATCCTGTGCCCGAAGGCAGGACGTTTGCCGATTGGTACAAAGAGATTTGGGGCACCGAGCAACTTATGAACGCCGCGGTTTACGGCTATTTTCAGTTCAAAAGCGTGCTGATTGCGATGGACGATGCCGACGACCTGACGCAGTGGTTTGCCAATGTCGGAATTGATGGTTTTTCAATGCCAAGCAGTTGCCAATCAAAGAAATATCCCGTCGAGGCGGAAGCGGCGGCCGATGTGCTTAACGATTTGCAGCAGTTCTTTAAGGCATCGGGCCTTGAGCCGCCAACCGTAGGCCTTGACCTGACCAACGATCCGATGACCCATCGCTCACAAAAAATGTAAAAGAGTAGGGAAGTAACGTTGCCAAACTGCCATCAAAATACCAAATACCAACTTCTAAGGTTATAGATTCCATTGAACTGATTTTTTCACCACGGAACACACGAATAACACGGAATCAATAAAAAAAACGGCAATCGAACAAGTTCAATTGCCTACAGAAATCACGGAATCGGGCATTTAAGTTCCGTGTTTTCTCATTATATTAGGGTTTTAACCTTAATATAATGCTTATTTATAATACATTATGCGTGTGTTGTAATCATCTCAGTGTTTTCTGTGCTTTCCGTGGTTAAAATCTGTTGTTTGTCCTTCAATCCTTCAATCCATATCTTCCGCCATTCTGTCATACAACACTGACACGTTTCGGACCGAATCGCTCTGCGGACTGACAAAAATTCGGACAGCGGCGGCCAAATGCGGGCAAAAAACGTCTGGCACAGAGATTGTCAATCGTTGGGCAATCAATTTTAAAAATTGAACAACAATTTAAAATTTAAATATTATGGGAAAGATAATTGGAATCGACTTAGGAACCACAAACTCTTGCGTTGCCGTAATGGAAGGCAACGAACCTGTGGTTATTGCAAACAGTGAAGGCAAACGTACAACGCCTTCGGTAATCGGCTTTATTGACGGCGGCGAGCGCAAAGTGGGCGACCCTGCAAAACGTCAGGCCATCACCAACCCGCAGAAGACCGTCTTCTCAATCAAGCGGTTTATGGGCGAGCGCTACGACAATCTGACAAACGAAATCAACCGTGTGCCTTACAAGGTTGTGAAGGGCGACAACAACACCCCGCGTGTCGACATCGACGGCCGCCTGTACACACCGCAGGAGATTTCGGCCATCATTCTTCAGAAAATGAAGAAAACTGCCGAAGACTATCTAGGACAGGAAGTTACGGACGCCGTAATCACCGTGCCCGCTTACTTCAACGACTCGCAGCGTCAGGCTACCAAAGAGGCTGGCGAGATTGCGGGCCTGAACGTCCGCCGTATTGTGAATGAGCCTACTGCGGCTGCCCTGGCTTACGGCCTTGACAAGACCAACAAGGATATGAAGATTGTCGTTTTCGACTGCGGTGGCGGTACTCACGATGTGTCGGTGCTTGAACTTGGCGACGGCGTGTTTGAGGTGAAATCGACCGACGGCGACACCCACCTGGGCGGCGACGACTTTGACCACCGTATTATTGAGTGGCTGGTTCAAGAGTTCAAAGACGAGAACGGCGGTGTTGACCTGAGCAAAGACCCAATGGCTCTGCAACGCTTGAAAGAGGCTGCCGAGAAGGCGAAAATCGAACTTTCGAACACCACATCGACCGAAATCAACCTGCCTTACATTATGCCTGTCGACGGCGTTCCACGTCACTTGGTTCGCACGCTGACCCGCGCAAAATTCGAGCAGTTGATTGACGACCTTATCCAACGTACAATCGCACCTTGCAAATCGGCTCTGCAGAACGCTGGTTTGACAGTTAACGATATCAACGAGGTTATTCTGGTGGGCGGCTCAACACGTATTCCTGCCATCCAACAGGCTGTGGAGAAATTCTTCGGCAAGGCACCGTCGAAGGGCGTGAACCCCGACGAGGTGGTTGCCATCGGCGCTGCAATCCAAGGCGGCGTTTTGACTGGCGACGTGAAGGACGTGCTGTTGCTTGACGTTACCCCGCTTTCACTCGGCATCGAGACGATGGGCGGCGTGATGACCAAACTTATCGAGGCCAACACCACCATCCCGACAAAGAAATCGGAAACCTTCACAACGGCTGTCGACAATCAGCCATCGGTTGAGATTCACGTGCTTCAGGGCGAGCGCTCAATGGCGAAGGACAACAAGACCATCGGCCGCTTCCACCTGGACGGCATTATGCCCGCACCGCGTGGTGTGCCGCAGATTGAGGTTACATTCGATATCGACGCCAACGGCATCCTGAACGTGTCGGCCAAAGACAAGGCCACTGGCAAAGAGCAGAAAATCCGCATCGAGGCATCGTCGGGTCTGTCTGACGACGAAATCAAGCGTATGAAGGCCGAAGCCGAAGCCAACGCCGAAGCCGACAAGAAGGAGAAGGAGCGCATCGACAAAATCAATCAGGCCGACTCAATGATTTTCCAAACCGAGAAGAACCTGAAGGAGTACGGCGACAAACTGCCTGCCGACAAGAAATCGGCCATTGAGAGCGCGCTGAACAAACTGAAGGACGCTCACAAGGCTCAGGACATTGCCGCCATCGACGCTGCAATGAACGAGGTGAACACCGCCTTCCAAGCCGCTTCGCAGGATATGTACAACGCACAGGCCCAAGCCCAACAGGCTCAGCCAAACGCTGGTCAGCAACAGCAGGCCAACAATGGTGGCAAGAACGGCGGTGATGAGGTTACGGATGTTGATTTTGAAGAAGTAAAATAATGTAGGTAAACAATAGTTTACTAAAAATAATCAAATGGGTGTATCTCAATAAGTTACACCCATTTTTATTTTCAATCTTTTCGGTTGTTTTTGCTTAAATATTCGATTTTTATGTTATATTTGTACCATATTTGTATCAGAACATAAATGGCGACAAAGTGGAACTAATTAGCACTAGAGACTACTTATAACAACTTAAATGGCGACAAAGATGGATATTTCAAAGAAGCAAAAAGTCTGTCCGATATGCGGAAAAACATTTACACCGAAAACCATCACTTCAGTGTATTGTTCCCGCCCGTGTAGCAATAAAGCGTTCAAGCAGAAAAAGGCGCAACAGGAGAAAGATGAAAAATTGAAAGCCATTGTTGGTGCCATTCCATCCCAGCGCCAATATTTGTCGGTGCAGGAAGCCATTGCCGTTTTTGGCATTTCCAAAAGTACGCTCTATCGGTTGATTCGTTTCGGCCAAATACCTACCATCAATTTAGGCGCTCGTCTTATCCGCATCGACAGGCAAAAATTAGAAAGCCTTTTTCCCTCTCGCCAAGAGTTGGAAGTTGCGCCTGTCGTGCCACAAACCAAACTCTTTAATCTTGAGCCTGAAAATTGCTACACTATTGGCGAGATTTCTCAAAAGTTCGGCATTTCCGATAGCAGCGTTTACAAGCACATCCGTCAGTATGCCATACCAACAAGGCAGATTGGAAAATATGTATATGTCCCGAAATCAGAAATCGACAACCTATATAAATAGCCGCTATGAGAAAGAGTATAGTAAACACCAAGGTTTCGGTAAAACTACGCAAGTCAGAGTATGCCAATGAATGGTATTTGTATCTTGAGGCATATCCAGTTTTTGTGGCTGGCAAGAAAAGTGCACAGCGTGTGCGTGAATACCTCAACCGTGTTATCACCACGCCCATTTGGGACAAAAAGCATACTGCCCGAACTACTGAAACAAGCCAGACATTCAAACCCAAGCGCGATGTCAACGGCATTATTCAATGCAAGAGCGAGAACGACCAAGACGCTTGTGTCTATGCCGATGGCATTCGCAAGATTCGCCAGCGAGAGTATGACAATGCCGCCCTTTACACTGACACCGAGGCCGAGCAAGCCGAGCAGAACGAACGTTCAAGGTGCAATTTCATTGAGTATTTCAATAAGATAGCCGTCGAAAAGCATAAAGCAGCATCGGAATCAATCATTGTCAATTGGAATCGTGTGGGTGTTCTGCTCACGCTCTTTGTCAATAGCGACACCATTCTGTTCTCTCAAATCAATTTGAAATTGATTGAGGAGTTTCGCAATTGGATTCTTACCGCCCCACAAGGAGGAAATAAGTCAGGCACAGTGTCGCAGAACACAGCCGCAACCTATTTCAGCATCTTCAAGGCTGCGCTAAAGCAAGCCTTTATTGATGGTTATTTGACGGTTGACCTGTCCGCAAAAGTCAAGAAAATATCAGGGCAAGAAAGCCGCCGAGAGCATTTGACCGTTGACGAACTCAACACCCTTGCCGCCACCGAGTGCGACCGCCCTGTTTTAAAACGTGCCGCTTTGTTTTCTGCACTCACAGGGCTTCGCCACTGCGATATTCAAAAACTTCGCTGGAGCGAGATTCAGAAAGATGGCGACAACTACCGCCTCAACTTCACGCAAAAGAAAACCAAAGGCGTTGAATATATGCCCATCAGCGAGCAAGCATACCAATTATGCGGCGAACCAATGGCACCCAATAGGTTGGTTTTCGAGGATTTGCCCAACCCTACCTGGATTTCAAAGCCGTTGGAGCGTTGGATAAAAGCGGCAGGTATCACTCGCAAGATTACTTTCCATTGCTTCCGTCATACCTTTGCCACGCTGCAATTGGCTGGCGGCACCGACATCTACACTGTCAGCAAAATGTTGGGCCACACTAATGTCCGCACCACGCAGATTTACGCCAAAGTGGTTGACGAGAAGAAGGAAAAAGCCGCGGATGTAATCAAATTATCGCAAATCAATGTTAAATAATTAAAAACTTAATAGTTATGAGTGACTACGTGGAAAAAACCGACCTTGACGATTTCATAGCAGACAGCGAATTAAACTGGTCTCTTTATGAAACTATGCTGATAATGGAAACGCAAATAAGATTCCCCAAAACATTAGATACATTAAAAGTGTTTAATACCACATATTCTATATTAGAAGACTTGAAAAAAGACAAACAGCCACAAGAAACTATCACGAAATATTTAAGTTATTTACTATTTGATTTATTAGGCAACAATGAAGAATATGTTGAAAGTCTTGTTTGTGAATGCTTGCGTGTAATCCTTACCTTTTCTGTATCGGAAAACCCTAAATATTCATTTTGTTTGTTAAAACTGAAAGGTTCCACAAATGATTTGTATCACCGTTATTTTGATGCAATAATTGATAGAAAGTTTGAAATTGAATCAGTGAATAAGGAATTCGATGAGATTAAAGAATTCGAAGTTAATGAAATACACGGTGGGTATGATGATAGGATAAACTTTTATAAACGTGTATTAGCACGTTTCAAACGCAGGGGCATCAGACCTGATATTGTTGAGCAAATTGAGAAAGAAATAGAATTACACAGGAAATGGCAAATAGAAGAAATGATGATTATTCCCCACGTTCCTGTTGAAGATTCCGTTACGGAAGCAGACGATGATAATAATTCTTCAGACTCAAAGCGTTTACGTACAAAGGCGGTAACATCTGCAACTATTATGTTTCTATTAGATAAATTCCAAGAAACAAGAAATGCCGACATCACCAAAAAGGCTAAATTAATAGCCTATCTAACTGATTTTTCTGAAAACACTATACGTCAATGGTTGTATAAACCAGATTTAAGCCGTTGTAACAAAAAGGAAATTGACAAAGTGAATAAAATACTTTCCGAGTTAAATATAAAAGAATCAATAAATTAAAATCAACAACCAATACTTGTAAGGGTTACAAGTGGGGTTCCAACACCCCGTTACACGCATAAATAACAAGCAATTTTAAACCGCAATCCAGGATGGGTTGTGGTTTCTTTTTTCGTGGCCACAAGAAAAGAAGCCATTGTTTAACTTAAGTGTTAGTAACAATGACTTTTTCTAACGAAAATTTGACCTTCGAGCAACTTCCCCAAGCGGTTTCGTTGCTCATCAATGAAGTAAAGGAACTCAAAACTTTGCTTCAAGTAAATAACAAGGATGTTGAACAGCCCGACCGCTGGTTCAACCTGCAAGAACTACGCGAGTATCTGCCCGACCGTCCTGCACGGCAGACCGTCTATGGCTGGATTGGCCAACGTGCCATCCCTTACCATAAGAAGGGTAAGAAACTGCAATTCTTGAAGTCTGAGATTGATTCGTGGCTCAAAACCGACAAGCGCAAGACTGCCGCTGAACTTCACGCAGAGGCGCTGGCTTATGTCAACTCTAAAAAAGGAGGTTTGAGATGAACGATTCGATTAAGAGAGAGCAAAATCAAAATCGTTTGAATTTTGCCGAACGTGAGAATCCTGCGCCGAAGGCGAACGAGCCAAAATCTATCAGACAGATAATGTGTGAAATGGCGGCCAACGCCAGCGAGCCAATGGGCAAACTGCTTCGCAAATGCCCTGTCATTCAAGCCGAATTGCTGCACCAAGGCAGAATCTCGCTTGACGACCTTTCCGACGATGAACTCGACCGACTTGTCGAGCATACTTTCCTCGAAGATTGGATTGACAACCAAGATGTGATGCGGTTGCTGCACATCAGCACTCGCACCTTGCAGACGTTGCGCTCGAATGGTACATTGCCCTACACGCGCATCAACAACAAAATCTACTACCGCCGTCAGGATATTCAACGAATCCTCGCCGACAATTACACAATGTTTAGATTACGCAACGGCTATGGAAAGAGTAGATAATGTAGGGACGCGGCGTGCCACGTCCGATTTCAAAAATGATGTTCTGCATCGCACCAATTACGGAACAAGCATTTACTCGCATATTCTGCGAGAATGCTTTCCCGATGATGAGGTTGTGATGAACATTTCTGGCAGGGATTGCGGCTTATGCCGCAACCCTTTTGCCAGTGGTGAGCCAACGCTGCACGTTTGGATTGAGAAATCCAACCCCGACAACGTTTTGTCAGAGGAGATTGCAAGGCATACCACCACCGACCATTCTATTCCCGATGGTGATGCGTTCGACTTCGCCGAACTGCATTATCACCAATCGGGTGCCGATTTGTTGGCCACTCTCAACCGCGAACTGAATCTGCGAATAGGCGAAAAAAGTGGATGGTACAATAAGTCAACTATCGTAAATCCGTTAGTACCTAATTTCGTAAACAGTCCTTTCTTTTCGTTCTTTTCCTCGCCCATCACCAACACCAAGCCGAGTAAAAACTTTACTCTACTCGATGCCTACAATTACATTATTGGTGACACGGCGAAAGAACGCACCTTAAAACTACGCTCGTTTGCTGACGCAAAGCAGTCGCGTATGTTTAAGGCGGCCAATTTCGATTACTGCACTTTCAGCGGAACATTCACTTCTCGCAGCGACAAAGCCCTTATCCAACATTCGGGCTTGCTCTGCATCGATTTCGACCATCTGCAAAACCTTGATTCGCTTCGCTCTCAACTTTTGCAGGATGAGTATTTCGATACGCAGTTGCTGTTCCGTTCACCATCGGGCGATGGCTTGAAGTGGGTTGTCGAGATTGACATCTCGCAAGTCCCACACGTCGATTATTTCCGCGCGATGGCCAACTATCTTTTTAAAACTTACGGAGTTGAGGCCGATAAGTCAGGCAAAGACATTTCCCGCGCCTGTTTCCTTCCTCACGATTCACAGTGTTTTATTAATCCTAAATTTTTGAGTCTATGAAAAAGAAGAAATTTAATCCGCAAGATTGGCTACACAACCAATCGTTAGCACCTAATACCGTTGTCTCGAATAACGAAAAATCAGTACCCGTTAATCAGAATGACGGCAACAATTGTCAATTGTCAACCGTCAAACAAAGTTCGGCGATAGCCAATTCTCAATTGAATGACATTGAAGATGTCGTTTCCCGAATTGAGGCAGCCGCCACCGACATTGCCCCAAACTACACCGATTGGCGCGATTTAGGCTTTGCCCTCGCTGACGCTTTGGGCGAAAGCGGCCGCACTTATTACCAGCGTTTGAGCCGCTTCTATCCCAATTATTCAGCCGCTGAAACCGACAAGCAGTTCAGCGCCTGCCTCAAAGCCCACGGTCACGGCATTTCCATTAAAACGCTTTTCCACCTTGCCAAGCAAGCAGGAATCAGTATCGCAAGCAGCACACCCAATGTCGTTCAACAATCTTCCGATTCCCTCAAAACCGCAAAAACCTCAAGTGAGGATATTGAGGTTTTTGAGGAAAATGAATCGGTTTCAAGCGAACAAATGCCAACATTCTACGAAAGCGTCAAAGACAATCTTCCCGATTTGCTGAAACACATTGTCGCTTTCTCAAACTCACCCGAAGAAGCCGATTTGCTTTTGTTGGGTTCACTCACGGTATTGTCCGCTTGCTTGCCCAACATTTTTGGTGTTTACGATGGCCGAGAGGTGTTCCCCAATCTGTTCTTGTTTGTCACGGCGCAAGCGTCGGCAGGCAAAGGACGGCTTTCACTTTGCCGATACCTTGTTGAGCCCATTCACAAACAACTGCGTGAGCAGTATGCCGCCGAAAAAGAGCAATACCAGCGCGATTTGGCAGAATATGCCATAAACAGGAAAAACCCCGAAGCAGAGCAACCAACCGAGCCGTTGCAGAAAATGCTGTTTATTCCAGCCAATAGCAGCGCTATTGCAGCATATAAGGCGTTGAACGACAACGGTGGTGTGGGGCTTATTTTTGAAACCGAGGGCGACACTTTGGCCAACACTTTCAAATCCGACTATGGCAACTTTTCTGATGGTTTCCGCAAAGCGTTTCACCACGAGCAAATCTCTTACAATCGCCGTAAGGACAACGAGTTTGCCGAACTCGTCAAGCCTCGTTTGTCGGCTCTTTTATCGGGCACGCCGAGCCAAGTCCTTTCGCTCATTCCCGATGCTGAAAACGGCTTGTTCAGCCGTTTCATATTCTACTACTTGAATGTGCGTTTGAAATGGAACGATGTCTTTGCGGTCCGCGACGAAACGCTGGATAAGAGGTTTGAGCAATTTGGCGAACAATTCTTTGACTTTTACAAGACGTTGAAATGTTCGGAACCCATACGCTTCGCCTTGTCCGTTTCGCAGCAATCCGACTTCAATCAATTTTTCGACCAAGTGCAGACCGAGTATTCGTCAGTTTTCGGACTTGACTTTGTGGCTTCCGTTCGTCGGTTGGGGCTGATAACATTCCGCATTGCAATGATTCTCACAGCCATTCGTATCATTGACAGCGGCGATTTTTCTACCACACAAGTCTGCGACGATTGCGATTTTCAAACCGCAAAGGCAATGGTTGAAGTTCTATTGAAACACACTGCAAAAGTCTATCAGATTTTGCCTGCCGTTAAAGTTGAATCCGCTCAAGACGGCAAGTACAAACTTAAGCAGCAATACTATGCAGCCTTACCGCCCGATTTCGACAAGCAAACAGCCACTGCAATCGCTCAAAGGCAGAACATTTCATTAAAGACCGCAGAGCGATACCTAAAGCAATGGTGCCTGTCTGGCCAACTAAACCACACCGCCCACGGCAAGTATTCAAAGCCATAATCTTAAGAGAAAATCCCATAGCATTCTACTATGGGATTTTCTTTTAAACAAAAAATTGCCACCGTTGCTGTTGGAATTTTTGATTTTTCTCTGCCGTATCTCACTTATTATTGTTCTCCTTATTGTTTTTCAACTCTTCCAAATAACTGGCAGTAATCACGCCTGATGGTAGTGCAATAATAGCCACACCGAAAATAGAAGATAGCATACTGATGAATCGTCCAATGCTTGTTGATGGCGCAATATCCCCATATCCCACAGTTGTCAAGGTTGTTGTTGCCCAATAAAGAGCGTCGAAGAATGTGTTAAAGTTTGTAGTTGAATTAACCTCCTGCCCCATATTCGTTTCTGCGTTAAACATTATGAGTGCTGTAATGAAAATATAAAATGCAGCCACTACAAATACCGACAACAAAACGTGTTTTTCTTTGTTCAGTACGCGCCATAGCATTGCAATTTGTTTGGAATATCTGAATAGTTTGAAAAGACGTAAAACCTTTATTAACCGAATTACCCTAAACAATTTAAAGGTACTGTTACACAGGCCAATGGCTGGCAGAATGGAAAGCAAATCTACTATTGCAGCCACGCTGAAAGGATATATGAAAAATGATTTTATTCCTCGCCCCATTTTTATATCTGCGAGTGCCCATCTCAATAGGTAGTCCACTATGAAAATGGCGGCAGAGACCTGTTCAATAATCTTGAATATCGGGTATTGTTCTTTAAATGCCAATGGTATGATACTGCCTATGATAACTATTATCATAAGAATATCATATATTTTACTCAAGCGGCTATCTCCATCGTCTGCCTCAATTATGTCAAGTATCTTTTCTCGCATCATATTCATATTGTTTACCGTAATGTTTCTAATAACCTGTCTAATAAAAATTCATATTGTATAAGGACTCTTCTTGCCTTTGCACCTTCAAATGGTCCGACAATTCCAGCAGCTTCCAATTGGTCCATTATCCGTCCTGCCCGATTATAACCTATACTAAATTTCCTCTGAATTAGAGATGTAGAGCCTTCTTGATTAATAACAACCACACGTGCTGCTTCTTCAAATAATACATCTCTTTTAGATAGGTCGATTTCAGTCACCTCATTATTAGAGTCATTCTTATCGTCTGCAATTTTAATATAGTCATCCCATTGTTTTATAAATTCTTGTTCATCTTTTGTTTTTATATCATTTATTAAAACAA
>CAMHPA010000047.1 GCA_946186925.1 uncultured Bacteroidota bacterium
GTTAGAGAAAAAATCATTTCTCGCGAAAGCGACACATCTTTTTTTAGTGGTATGCCCTTGCGGGCAGAAATTTTAGGAAAATTTGGAATAAAATTTTATAAAATTCTTAAAATCAATTTTTTATAAATTTTAAATGTAATTTTCTGAAAATTTCACGCGCAGCGATACCCCCTAACCATTATCCGCCTGCGGATAAAATTCGGTTTGAATCGGAAAGAATCGGTTAGCGCCCCATGACGCAAAGTTTGGATATACTCGGGTTAGTTTGGTTAGAGAAAAAATCATTTCTCGCGAAAGCGACACATCTTTTTTTAGTGGTATGCTCTTGCGGGCAGAAATTGAAAGAAAATTTGAAACAAAATTTTATAAAATTGTTCAATTTCAATCAATTATTGATTTTGTTTAATTTTTAAATTTAATTTTTTAAAAATTTCTCGCGCAGCGATACCCTAACCATTATCCGCTTGCGGATAACATTATTAGCGTCAATCGCCTTTTTCCGTTAATTTTGCCGCCGCAAAAAACCGATAGAGTTATGTCGCGCAAGAAAAATCAGAAGCAACTGTTTGAGAATATTGAGATTACCGATATTGCCGCCGAAGGAATGGCAATGGGCAAATACGACGGGATGGTGGTGTTTGTGCCGCTGGCCATTCCTGGCGATGTGGTTGACGTTGAAGGGAAAATAAAGCACAACCGCTACATTGAAGGCCGTGTTGTGCGCTACGCGAAGTTGAGCGACAAGCGCATTGAGCCGTTCTGCCGTCATTTTGGGACCTGCGGCGGCTGCAAGTGGCAGATTCTGCCATACGAGATGCAAACCGCGTGGAAACAAAAACAAGTGATTGACAATCTGACACGTATCGGACATTTGGAATTGCCCGAAGTGTCGCCCATCTTGGGCAGCAAAAAGACTCGCGAGTACCGCAACAAACTTGAATTCGCCTTCTCGCCGCTGCGATGGCTTGCACCCGAACAGATTGCCGATGCCGACAAAATAGAGCAGCGCTCGGTTGGCTACCATCTGCCGCGCTTCTTCGACAAGGTGGTTGATATTGAAGAGTGTCTGTTGATGCCTGAGCCTGTTAACGAGATTCGCAACTCGCTGAAACAGTTCGCGATAGAAAACAATATCAGTTTCTACCACCAACGCGAGCATACAGGACTTCTGCGCAACATTGTCATCCGCAACTCGAACACAGGCGGACTGATGGTCATTCTGATTGTGTCGGCCGACGACCGCCCGAAAATCAGCCTTGTGATGGATTTCCTGCATCAGAAATTTCCGCAGATAACATCGCTGATGTATATGATAAACAACAAGTTGAACGATTCGTACACCGACCTGCCCGCAACACTTTACGCTGGCGACGACCATATTGTTGGCGAGATGGTTGGACTGCGGTTCAAAATCGGCCCAAACTCGTTCTATCAGACCAATACCGACCAAGCCGCGGTGCTTTATGGTGTGGCCAAAGATTTTGCCGAACTCACTGGCAACGAAGTTGTTTACGACCTTTACACTGGCACTGGCACCATTGCCTGCTTTGTGGCCGACAAGGCACAGAAAGTGATTGGTATTGAGTATGTTGAAGACGCCATTGCCGATGCCAAGGTGAACGCTCAAATGAACAATCTGACCAATCTCGATTTTTTTGCTGGCGATATGAAAAACGTCTTGACCGACAGTTTCATAGCCGAGCACGGGCGTCCCGATGTCATCATCACCGACCCGCCGCGCTCGGGCATGCACCCCGATGTTGTGCAGGTGATTCTGAACGCCAACCCCAAGCGCATTGTGTATGTGAGTTGCAACCCCGCCACTCAAGCCCGCGACCTTGCCCTGATGAGCAATCAGTACCGCATTGCCAAAGTGCAACCCGTTGATATGTTCCCGCAGACTCAACACGTTGAGAATGTGGTGCAATTGGTAAGGATTGAAGATTGAATGCGCGAATAATTGATGTGTTGGGGGCAGAATGATTGAATGCGCGAAAGATTGATTATCTTTGGCTTATGGATGAGATTAAAAAACTGACAATCAAAGAGTGGAACGCCGATGACCGTCCGCGCGAGAAGATGCTTGCAAAGGGCATTGGCGCGTTGAGCGATGCCGAGTTGCTGGCCATTCTGATTTCCACAGGCACCAAAAGTCAGTCGGCGCTCGATTTGGCGCGGGCTGTGCTCTCATCGGCCGACAACAATCTGCACCTTCTGGGCAAGCGCACCATTAGCGATTTGATTAAAATCGGCGGCATCGGCGAGGCCAAAGCCGTGACCATCATGGCGGCACTCGAGTTGGGGCGCCGCCGCAGCAACGCCGATCTTGAGCGTACAGAGGTAAGAACCTACACTGATGTGTCTAAAATCATGCAACCCATAATAGGCGATTTGCCGCACGAAGAGTTTTGGGTGATGTTTCTCAACCGCAGTAACCGCGTGATAGACAAAGTACTAATCAGCTCGGGTGGTGTCAGCGGCACAACAGTCGATGTGCGGATAATCATGAAAAAAGCCATTGAGAGGTTGGCTTCAAGTCTGATTCTCGTTCACAATCATCCGTCGGGAAATCTTATGCCAAGCGCCGAGGACAAAAACTTGACAAAGCGCATCGCTGATGCGGCCAAGTTCTTCGGAATCAATGTTGTGGACCATGTGATTATTGCCGATAAGTCTGTTTACAGTTTTGCTGAGAGTGGTCTGCTATAGCATCGGTTCGCTGCCCAATATCCACGAACGGCATCAAAAAAATGATGGCGAACAATTTATTTTACCTCTGTAATTGTTTAATTTGCGAAAAATGAATTGGGGGCAAACTGATATGCTGAAAGTTGTCAGATTACGGATAATGGTGATGTGCGCGGCGGTCGTTGTGGGTTCAGCGTCTGTGTCGGCGCAGGCCGATATCGACAACACCGATACCATGATAGACAGCCTGACGGCGTTGTTGAGCGATGATATTGCGCCGGCTCAGCGTCTGGCTGTGCTTGAGCAGATCAGTCTCAACCACTATAATGTCGATTCAACCGAGAAATACGCGCGCATGGAGCTGGCATTGGCTCGGCAGTTGCGCTGTGGCCTTGAGGCGGCAAATGCCAACCGTTACCTGGGATGGTGCTGCTATCACCGTGATGAGTATGAAAAGTCGTGCGAATATTACCGTGAGGCTATCAATGGCTACGATTCGCTAGGAATGCGTCGCGAGCTTGCAACCGGTTACTACGGGCTGGCAAGCGCGCTCGGCGTGATTGGCGATGATGTTATGGCCGATGACTATTACAGCCGGGCTCTCACTATCTACATCGATCTGCGCGACACTTTGAGCATGGCCGAAATCTACCGCAAGAAAGGCTATACAAGCTCACATTTCCATTTGTACGAGACGGCAGCCGGCTATTTCCACCGCGCTTACCGCCTTGACTCTTTGTGTAACGATTCTGCGGCAATAGGTGAGGACATCTACATGCTTGGTTTCAATGAGTTCTTGAAGTACAGGGATTTTGCCGAATTTGAGGCACTTGACAGCGCCCGTGTCAGAATGCTCAAGGCGATAGGAATTGAGAATCGGCACGGCGACTGGCAACGCCGGTTTGTCATTGTGCAGGATCTGATGGATGTGTTTATGGAGATAGCCAAGATCCAGACTGGCGACGAACGTGCGGCGGCGCTTGACATCAGCCGATTCTATCGCGACATGGTGGAGGAGATGCTCAATGTCAGTTCTTTGTCGGAAGACGGAGTCTATCTCGATCTGTGGCAAGTCAATTTCTTTATGATTAACGGACGGTTTAACGAGGCGTTGGCTGTTTTGAAAGAAGTTGAGAAAATAACCAATATGCTGTGGCATAAGGAAATACGTATGTGTGAGCTGATGGTTGACTGCTACAAGGAGCTTGGCGATTACAAAAACGCGCTGAAATACACCAACTTGCGCACAATGCTCGACAAGGAGACCTACAAACGCGATTTCGCAGTGAAATCGACACAGACATCGGCGAACATTGATTTCGAGCGTAGAATGCACCAGCGCGAACTGGCGGCACAGCATCAAAAATATATGACACGCATAGCCATCATATCGCTGCTGCTTATGTCGGCGCTGTTTGTGGTCATTCTGCTTGGTTTCCTGCGGAAGCGCAAACTGAGCCGCGAGCTTGCCGTGCAAAAAGACGAGGTGCTGCAGAAAAACAACGAACTGAATATTCGCAACGAGGAGATTCTGGCACAGCGTGATGAGATTGAGAAGCAACGGAACAGCATTACGCGCACCAATCAGGCCATCACTGCCAGCATAAAGTATGCCAAGCATGTGCAGGACGCCGCCGTGACATCGAAAGAGGAGATGAACCGCATCTTCGGGGACAGCCTGATATACTGGCGGCCGATGAACATTGTGTCGGGCGATTTTTATTGGGCTATCGAGAAAGGTGAATGTAAGATGATAGCCGTAGCCGACTGCACGGGGCATGGCGTTCCGGGCGCTTTCATGAGTATGTTCGGCATTTCGACGCTCAACAGCATCACGGCTTCAATCGGGCCGACGAACAGCGCGGCGGAGGTGTTGAACCAGATGCGCGCCAAGATTATTGAGGAGCTACATCAGACATCAGACAGCGGCGAGGCGCTCGAGAGCATTGATATGGCGTTCTGTATTATCGATGCCAAGCAGGGACTGATGCACTACGCCGGAGCTAACCGTCCGCTGCTGATCGCCCGCAACGGTGATATCATCACTTGCCGCCCCGACAGGATGCCTGTTGGCCTACACGTGATACACAACGGGCCATTTACCGACAACATTATCGATATTAAGCCGGGCGATATTATTTATATGTTCACTGATGGCATTACCGACCAATTCGGGACTGACGATAATCAGGGAACAGAGAAATTCACGATTGTACGGCTTCAGAATCTGCTTAAAGATGTGTCATCACTCACGTTTGAGCAGCAGGCGGCCGCCATTGGCGAGCGTATTGCCGAGTGGCGTACACTCCCCGACGGAACTCTTTCCGAACAGATTGACGACCAGCTGCTTGTGGGAATAAAGGTTTGATGCAAATTCAAAATCCGATTTTCTAAAACCTACATCCTAACTTTTAATTAGTTTTGTGGCAAAATCGATAAAAAATGGAAGCAAAAGTTGCACCGTCGCTGCTCTCGGCCGATTTTGGCAATCTGGCTCGCGACATTGAGGAAATAAACGCCAGCAAGGCTGATTATCTGCACGTTGACATAATGGACGGCGTGTTTGTCCCAAACATCTCGATGGGCTTTCCGGTGCTGAAAGCCATCAAAAAAAGCTCGCAGAAACCGCTCGATGTCCATCTGATGATTGTCAATCCCGACCAGTATGTTGAGCGCTTCCGCGATGCCGGCGCCGCCGTGCTCACCGTTCACTACGAGGCTTGCACCCACTTGCACCGCACCATCAGCCACATCAAGGACTGCGGTATGCTGGCCGGCGTGGCTCTCAATCCGCACACGCCTGTCGAGGTGTTGGCCGATATTATTCAAGATGTTGATTTGGTGCTGATTATGACTGTCAATCCGGGCTACGGCGGGCAGAAGTTCATCGAGCACTCTTACGCCAAGCTGCTGCGTTTGCAGAAGATGCTGAAAGATTCAGGTTCAAAGGCGATGGTTGAGGTTGATGGCGGTGTGAATTTTGATAATGCCGAAAAACTTGTCAACCACGGTGTTAACGTGCTTGTGGCCGGCAGCACTGTCTTTGGCGCGCCAAACCGTGCCGAGGCGGTTCTGAAGCTTAAGGGAGAATAAAACTGCCAGAAAAGTTTAACGCCACGCTGTGACGGCCATACGTTTTTTATAACTTATTAACTTAGAACTTAAAACTTCTAAGACTTAGGACTTTAGACTTCAGACAACAGACATCAGTCAGATTTCATTCATCACTTATGCCTTTTGTCTTTACGGCTGCCACGCTGTGACAGTCCTACGTTTTTTATAACTTATTAACTTTCAACTTAAAACATCTAAAACTTAGAACTTAAAACATCTAAAACTTAGAACTTAAAACATCTAAAACTTAGAACTTCCTACTTTTTGTACGTTTTCCCGTTGTAATAGATTTTGGTTGTGTTGAGGCCCTCGTTGAAGACCACCACATCGCCAACCGCCGAGTAGCTGTTGACGGGGCCGTATGACAGAATTCGTTTCTCACCATCCTCAAAAACAGCCAGATAGCCGTTCTGGTCAATGTATGTCAGTAGGTTGCCGTTGATGCTGTAGCTTTGTGGCACATAATTCTCAACCAGATACTGCTCGCCGTCGATAAAGGTGAAAAATTGTCCTTGCAGACTATAAACCAAAGTTTGGCGATTAACATCATACATGTCGGGGGCGAATCCTGAGATGTCGTACAGCTCGCCGTTGCTGAACAATCGGAAATTCTCCATGCTGTTGACAAACGCCACCTGCTCATATCCGCATTTGAATGATTTTGGTGTAAACTGCTCAATGTCATTCAATTCGCCGTTGTAGAAAATACGGAACGCTCCGTCGGAGTGGTCGACAAAGGCGCCAATGCCGCGCCCTAATTTGACATCTATTCCATCGATAACGTTAAAGAGCTCATACATGCGATCGGCGCACACGAGCCGCAGCACATTATGCATATCGGCGAAAGCTACAGTGTTGGCGCCAACCCAGAACTGCGCGTCGTTGCCCACAATGATGTCGGCCAGCTCAGTGACGTGTCCGTTGCGGTAGATTGAGAAAAAGTGCTTGTTGGTGTCGATGAAGGCCACTACGCTGTCGCCGACAAGGTAGTTGCCAACAAAGCCCGTCAGCAGACGGCGGCTTCCCTGCTCAAAAACGTAGAGCTGCGTTCCGACGTTGAAAGTGAACAGGTTATCGGTTATGGTGTATTGCTCAACTGATGGCGAAACATCGTATTGTATATGGTTGGCGTAGGCCTTCAGATGTCCGCCGTTGGTCACGTAGGCCACGCATCCGCTACCCACGGCATACGATTTGACTTCCTGAAACTCAAGCTGCCGGAAATTGCCGTCATCGAAAACGATAAAATCCTTGTCATAGTCGCTGAACGCACCAAGCGACTGCCCGTGAGCCGGACACGCAACTATCGCCGTCAGAGCGATTGCAAGATTTCGTATTGTTCGGTTAGCGATGAGCATTGGAGTTTTCTTTAGCGACGCAGTACACCGTCAGTTTGTTATTATTGAATTCTAATTTCTAAATCCTAAATCCTAATTTCTATATAATCATTCCCTTATCACCTTCACCTCGCCGTTGCGGCCTATTTTCACAATGCCCGAAGCCTTGTGGCGTGTGGTGTCGTCCTGCCGGTGGCGGACAACGTAATCAACACTCTCGATGATTCGCGGGTCGATGTCGGCAAAACAGGCCGGAGCGGGCTGTCCGCTGATGTTGGCCGATGTTGAGACAATCGGCTTGCGGAACCGCTGGATGAGCGTGGGACAGAAATCGTCGGTGGCCACGCGGATGCCCACGCTCTGGTCGTCGGCGTTCACAACGTTGGCGGCCAGGTTCTTGGCTCCCTCAAAAATCACCGTCAGCGGCGATGCGGCCAGCTCAATCATATCAAAGGCAATATCGGGCGCGTCCTGCACATACGACGGTATGCGCCCCGTGGTGTCAACCAGCACAATGAGCGATTTGTTGTCGGCCCGCTGCTTTATCTCGTAGATTCGCTTGACGGCTTCGGCGTTGGTGGCGTCGCAGCCCAAGCCCCAGATGGTGTCGGTGGGGTAGAGGATGACACCGCCGTTGCGCAAAACCTCGAGAGCGTTTTTAATGTCCTCGTTCATTATCAATAATTTTTGCCAAAGATATGCAATTTGAAGCTTTGTTGTGGATATATGGGCGGATGAGACACAAACTTTTAATGCCGGCAACCAAAAAAAACATTTGCAAATCCAATTCAATGTTCTACTTTTGCCAACTCAAAAATTTAATGAATTATTAAAAACGTACTACAATGAAAAAGGACATACATCCCAGTGATTATCGCCTTGTAGTGTTCAAGGATATGTCGAACGGACAGATTTTCATCAACAAATCGACAGTCAACACTAAAGATACGATAGAGGTAGACGGGGTTGAGTATCCATTGGTGAAACTCGAAATCTCAAGTGCATCACACCCATTTTACACCGGTAAGATGAAATTGGTTGACACCGCAGGTCGCGTTGATAAATTCCGCAACCGCTACGCCAAATTCGAGAAGAACAAGAAACAATAAGCAATTCCGAATAAAAAAAGCCATTCCGTTGCGAATGGCTTTTTTTATGCCCGCTCTTGAATGGGCAAAAAAATAGGGGAACCGTTGCGGCTCCCCTTTTTTATCAGCGTGTAGCAAGCATTACAGTTTGTAGATGAATCCGATGGTAACAAATCCAACAGTTGCCACGTTGCGAGAGTCAACACCAAAATCGAAGGTATTGGTGATGTTTTTGTTATTGCTGTCATCTTTGCTTTTGATAACAGAATGTTTTGCATTAAACGACAGGAAGTTGAGACCGCACTCGAGTTGGAAATTGTCGTTCAGACTGTAGGTCAACATTGGTCTAACATACAAACCAATAGACGTTTCCGGGTCGCCTTTAACTGTTTTGCTGCCATTGTCGTGTTTCGACGAACTGAACTCTACTGGAATACCACCTTCGGCAAGAAGTCCGAATTTGTTGAACTCAACAAAAGTATAGCGGGCAAACGGGGTGATGCCAAATGTTGTTTCCGTTCTTTTGGTATCAGTATCGCCAACAGTCTGTTTCGTCGACTTGCTGGTGAAATCAATTTTGCCACCAACTGAAAGTTTCTCGTTCAGTTCAAAACCAACCATCGGTGCGAATGTGAACGAGTTAACTGATGGTTTGTCGGTATCGGCCTCTTTAGTTTTTGTAACGCCGCCTGAGTGTGAGAAACCAAGGCTGCCGCCAAACCACAATTGTGCGTTTGCTGTTGCCGCCATAGCTGCTATGGCCAACACTGATAAGAAAATCTTTTTCATAATCTGTAAAAAGTTTTAGTTATTAAACAGTTACAAAGATAATCGCCGTATTGTCAAAAACAAGTGCTTTTTTTGATGGTGAAGGATGCCGGGCTCCGAATCGCGGGCTCGCGCCACTGCATCAATCCTTTAACACAACGTTAACACAATCGGATTGGCGCATTATCTACATTTGGCGCGATTTAAACCTTCACACAAGTGGATGTAATTGTAAAAAACCTGACAAAATTCTACGGTCAGCAGAAGGCCGTCGACAACCTGTCGTTTGAGGTGAAGACGGGCGAGATTCTGGGCTTTCTGGGGCCGAACGGCGCCGGCAAAACCACCACAATGAAAGCCATTGCCGGCTGCCTGACGCCAACCGAGGGCACCATCAGCATTGGCCGATACAATGTGGCCGACAACGCCGACAAAGTGCGGCAGCTCATCGGCTATCTGCCTGAGCATAACCCACTTTACACCGATATGACAGTCATCGACTACCTGCGGTATATGGCGCGGCTGCAACGGATTCGCGCCGCAAAAATCAACGACCGCATTCTTGAAATGGTGAACGTGTGCGGCCTTGAGGGCGAAAAGCACAAACGCATCGGCGAGCTTTCGAAAGGCTACCGGCAGCGTGTGGGGCTGGCGCAGGCTCTCATCCACGACCCGCAGGTGCTCATCCTCGACGAGCCGACAACCGGTCTCGACCCAAATCAGATTGTCGAAATCCGCGAGCTCATCCGCCGCATCGGGCGCGAGAAAACAATAATTTTCAGCTCGCACATTCTGTCGGAGGTTGAAGCCGTGTGCGACCACATTATGATTATCAACCACGGCCGCATTGTGGCTGACGGCACGGCCGCCCAGCTGCGCAAGGCCGAACAGGGCGGGCAGATGGTGGTGGCCACCATTGAGGACGCCGACCGCAACCTGGTGGTGAAGGCTCTGCAAGCAATTGAAGGTGTTGAAATGGTTGATATTGTGAAGGACCGGCCAAACACCGTCGAGGTTCACAGCCAGCCGGAGCGGCAGTGCACCCGCGACATCTTCAAAACCTGCGTGGCCAACGGCTGGACGCTGACCGAACTCACTCCAATCGAGACAAAACTTGAGGACGTTTTCCGCGAACTGACAAAATAACAAGCAATGATTCAAATAATTACAAAAACAATTCCGCCAACGCTGGCCATCGCCGCGCAAGAGCTGAAATCGCATTTCGACTCGCTGATGGCGTATATATTATTGGTGCTATTTTTGGGCTTCAGCGGCGTTTTCACGTGGCTCTACGGCAGCGACATCTTCATCTACGGCCAGGCATCGCTGCAGGTGTTCTTCTCGGTGGCCTACATCACTCTGTTTCTGCTGATTCCGGCGCTCACAATGAGGTCGATAGCCGAAGAGATGCGGACCGGCACAATTGAAATTCTGCTGACCAAGCCCATTTCGTGCCGACAGATTGTGCTGGGCAAATATCTGGCCGTTATCGCACTGATTGCCATCGCGTTAGCGCTCACACTACCCTACTACATAACGGTGGCGCACCTCGGCCCCATCGATCACGGCGCGGTGGTGTGCGGCTACATCGGACTTCTGCTGATGAGCAGCGCCTACGCGGGAATCGGGCTGTTTGCAAGCTCTGTTAGCAACAATCAGATTATCAGCTTCTTGATTTCGCTGTCGGTTGGATTGCTGTTCCATATTGGGTTTGAAATTTTGGGGCGGCAGATGGGCGGATTTGCTGGCCAGCTGGCTTTGGGGCTCGATATGAACACGCATTTTGAGAGTATGTCGCGCGGCATCATCGACTCGAAGGACATTGTCTATTTCGCCTCGGTGACGTTTGCCGGATTGTTTGCCGCTGAGAAAACTTTGGAATCGAAAATTGCCTGATTATGAGAACTAAACATACAACCCGAAACATAATTCTGGTGCTTTTGGCGGTGCTTGTCGCGAATGTGGTCTGCACCCGGTTCTTCTTCCGAATCGACCTGACCGGCGACAACCGTTACACACTGAGCCAAGCCACCAGAAACATCCTCGACAATCTGGATGAAACCGTCACCATAACAGCCTATTTTTCAGGCGATTTGCCAGCCGAAGTGGCTGTTGCGAAACGTGAGTTCCGCGACCTGCTGACCGAATACCGCAGCCTTGCGCACGGCCAGCTCGAATTTGAATTTGTCAATCCATCGGCTTCAGAAGACATTGAGAAACAAGCTATTGACGAAGGTCTCTACCCCGTGATGATTAACGTGCGCGACAAAGACCAAATCCGTCAGCAGCGCGCGTTTCTGGGCGCCGTGGTTGAGAAGGGCACGGCCAAAGAGGTGATTCCGTTCATCCAACCGTCGATGGCGGTTGAGTACGCGCTGTCGTCGGCCATACGCAAGATGCAAGCCGGGCGGCGGCCAGTGGTGGGCTTTCTGCAAGGACACGGCGAGGCGTCGCCATACTCAATGCAGCAAGTGATGGGGGCAATGTCGGTGATGTACGATGTTTGCGTCATCAACCTTGAAACCAATCCGTTAGCGCTCGACAGCATTGCAACTCTGGCCATTGTGGCGCCAACCGACAGCATCAGTCCGGAGCATTTTGCCGCCATCGACCGCTTTATGGCTCGCGGCGGGCGGGTTCTGGTCTGCATCGACCGCACTAACGCCGACCTCGACCGTTTGTTTGCCGCCGAGCTGAACACCGGCCTTGAGCAGTGGCTTGCCGGCAAGGGCGTGAGCGTGGACAGCAAGCTCGCCATCGACAACGTCTGCGCCAGCGTCAACGTGCAGCAGCAACAGGGAATGTACCGCGTCAACGTGCAGCAGCAGTTCCCCTACATTCCGTTTGTGAGCAATTTCAGCCGCCACGCCATAACCGACGGGCTTGAGCAGGTGCAGATGCAGTTTGCCAGCCCTGTGGTCTATACCGGCGACTCGGCGGCCGTTTTCACGTCGCTGCTCTTCACTTCGGACCGCTCGGCGACGCTCAATGTGCCAACCAACATCGATGTTCAGCGCCAATGGTCGGCACGCGATTTCCCGCTGGCCGAGATTCCGCTCGGCGGCGTACTCGAGGGCACCATTGGCGGCGTCCCCGGCTCGCGGATGGTGGTTTTCGGCGATGGCGATTTCGCGCTCAACGGCGACCCGCGCCAGCCTCACCAACAATCGGCCGACAATATCAGCCTGTTTGTCAACGCAATAGACTACCTGTCGGATGACACCGGCCTGATTGAGCTGCGCACAAAAGGCATCACATCGCGCCCCATCAGCCAACTCGACGATGCCACACGCGCTATTGTCAAGTGGCTCAATGTTTTGCTGCCAATCGTCGTTGTTCTGCTGATTGGCCTCATCCGCTATCAGCAACAGCGCAACCTGCGCATCAAACGTATGGAGGAGGGCTATGTCGATTAAGCGCCGTATGCCGGTTGTCGCTTTCGCGATACTGCTGCTCGCCGCCGTGTGCGTGCTTCTGATGCGCGCCGAGCGACGCTCCGACCGTTCGTTCCGCCAGCTTGTGACCGAGATTGACACCTCCCGCGTGACGGCCATAACCATTGAGTGGCCCGGCAACGACACCATTCTCAACCTCAACCGCCAGCCGCGCGGCTGGGTGGTGACGGTGCCTACAGGCGATATGGCCGCCAACACTCCGCAGATTGACGAGCTTCTGGGTTGCCTGTCGGCCATTGAGGCACAGCGACAGATGACCAACAGCGAGTCGGCGTGGCATCGCTACGGTGTGGCGGCCGACAGCAGCACTCACATTGTTGTCAGCGCCCGAAACCGTGTGCTGGCCGATTTCCGCTGCGGACGCGTGGGCATCGATGTGCAGCGCAACCGCGTCTGGACCTACGTCCGCAACTCGGCCGAGCCCAACGTCTATATGACCGACGGCTATCTTAACCTTATGGTTAACAAACCGTTTGCCTCGTGGATTATGCGGTATTGATTGCGGCGCTCCATCAGCTAATCACTGAATAGTTTAAATGTAAAACGGTTTGACTCGGAGTTGCCGGACATGTTTGAATGCAATGCTTTGAGGCGGAAAAAATCGTAAATGCAACCGATTGACTGATAATACAATATCAGCATAAAGGATTGGGATGCAATGTGCTACGTAGTTCACGTAAAACCCCGACACTCAACATCGTGGTATTTTTTCAGCATATATTTTTGACACGTCAAAACGACGAAATTTAACTTTTAAAAACATAAAACAATGTCAGACATCTTAAATGTAGAAGTTGACGAGTTTATGGCGAAACTTATCGCCAAAAACCCAGGTGAAACCGAATTTCACCAGGCTGTAAGAGAGGTTGTTGAGTCTCTTATGCCGTTTATCGATGAGAATCCGAAGTACAAACAAGGAAAGATTCTTGAGCGTATGGTTGAGCCGGAGCGCGTAATTATGTTCCGTGTTCCCTGGTTGGACGACAAAGGCGAGATTCAAATCAACCGCGGTTTCCGCGTTCAGATGAACAGCGCCATCGGCCCCTACAAAGGCGGCTTGCGTTTCCACCCGACCGTTAACCTGGGTATTCTGAAGTTCCTGGCTTTCGAGCAGGTGTTCAAAAACAGCCTTACCACTCTGCCGATGGGCGGTGGCAAAGGTGGTTCTGATTTCGACCCGAAAGGCAAATCGGACAACGAGGTTATGCGTTTCTGCCAGAGCTTTATGACCGAGCTCAGCAAGCACATTGGCGCTGACACCGACGTTCCTGCAGGTGATATAGGCGTTGGCGGCCGCGAGATTGGCTACCTGTTTGGCCAATACAAACGCTTGCGCAACGAGTTCACTGGCGTTCTGACCGGCAAAGGCCTGAACTGGGGTGGCTCACTCATCCGTCCTGAGGCTACTGGTTACGGCGTGGTTTACTTCTCACAAGAGATGCTGAAGACCAAGAACGACGACATCAAAGGCAAGACAGTCTGCGTTTCGGGTTCGGGCAACGTTGCTCAATACGCTGTTGAGAAACTCATCCAACTCGGTGCAAAACCTGTTACAATGTCTGACTCGTCAGGCTTCATTTACGACCCGGACGGCATCACCAAAGAGAAACTCGACTTCGTCTTCAACTTGAAGAACGTTCGCCGCGGCCGTATCTCGGAATATGCTACCAAATTCGGTGTTAAATACTTCGAGGGACAACGTCCTTGGGGCATCAAGTGCGATGTTGCAATGCCTTGCGCTACCCAGAACGAAATCAACGAGGCTGAGGCTAAACAATTGGTTGCCAACGGCGTTCAGATTGTCTGCGAAGGCGCAAATATGCCGTCGACAGCTGAGGCAGTTGAGGTATTCCAGAATGCCAAAATCCTTTACTCACCGGGCAAGGCTTCGAACGCCGGTGGTGTTGCAACTTCAGGTCTTGAGATGACTCAGAACTCTGAGCGTCTGCCCTGGACACGCGAGGAAGTTGATGCTCGTCTGCACCAGATTATGATTAGCATCCACCAGACTTGCGTTAAGTACGGCAAAGAGGCCGACGGCCACATCAACTACGTGAAGGGCGCCAACATCGGCGGCTTCATCAAGGTTGCCGACTCAATGCTCGACCAAGGTCTTGTATAACCTATAATATTACAATACAGTGAGAAGCGTCCGGCGTTTGTCGGGCGCTTTTTTTGTGTGCTGTTTGAGTAATGAGGAAAGTGTAATGAGTAATGACGGGCATTTTCAGACTCGACATACTATTCTTTCTTTAACCTTTACACTCTACTCTTTACACATTACTCTTTATATTTGCCCCTAAAAATTACCACTATGAAGATTAGAGTAGGATTCGGATTAGACGTCCATCAGCTCACCGAGGGCCGCAAAATGGTTGTCGGCGGCATCGAGGTTCCGCACACCAAAGGCCCGCTCGGCCATTCCGACGGCGACACGCTCATTCACGCCATCTGCGACGCTCTGCTGGGCGCGGCCAATATGCGCGACATCGGCTATCATTTTCCCGACACGTCGGCAACATTCGAGAACATCGACAGCAAAATATTACTGAAAAAAACGGTTGCTCTGGTAGCCGAAAAGGGTTACCGAATCGGCAACATCGACTCAACCATCTGCCTGCAACGGCCTAAGATAAAGGATTTTATACCGCAGATGCAGAGCACTTTGGCCGATGTGTGCGGCATCAGCACCGACGACATCTCAATCAAGGCCACCACAACCGAGAAACTCGGCTTCGAAGGCCGCGAAGAGGGAATGTCGGCCTACGCTGTGGTGCTCATTCAGAAGGATTGAATATTTAGGATTTAGAATTTAGGATTTAGGCATTAGGAGTTTCACGCATTCAATACTTCAATCCTTCAGTCCTTCACGCATTCAATCCTTCAGTTATTGGGAATTAGGCACTAGGCATTAGGAGTTTCTCTCATTCAATCCTTCTCTCATTCAATCCTTCAGTCCTTCAATTATTTACCAAAGTGGTAGTGCGGGCCGAAGCGTTCAAATGCCGCGCGGTCAAGGTCTTCCTGTACGCTCGGGTGCGCAACGCTGGTAATCAGTTTTGCGCGCTCCTGCATGGTGCGGCCGTAGAGGTTCACGGCACCAAACTCTGTCACAAACCAGTGAATGTGGAAACGTGTTGTCACCACGCTTGCTCCTGGTGTCAGAGTCGGCACAATCTTGCTTACACCCTTTTTGGTCATCGACGGCATGGCAATGATGGCCTTTCCGCCCTTGGCACGCGATGCGCCATAGATGAAATCGATTTGTCCGCCCGCTCCGGAGAACTGCTTTGTGCCGATTGAGTCGGCGCAGACCTGGCCAGTGAGGTCAATCTCGATGGCCGAGTTGATGGCCGTCATCTTCGGCTGCTGCGCAATGATGAACGGATCGTTGGTGTAGGCCACGTCCTGCATCAGCACTTGCGGGTTGTTGTCGACAAACTTGTAGACGTTGTTGGTACCGAGCAAGAAGGTTGATACAATCTTGCCGCGGTCGAGAGCCTTGTTCGCACCTGTTATGACGCCCTTCTCGACAAGACGTAACACGCCGTCGGCAAACATCTCGGTGTGGATGCCGAGGTTTTTGTGGTTGCCAAGGCAGGCCAGAGTGGCGTTTGGCAGCGAGCCGATGCCCAGCTGCAGGCAGGCACCATCGTCAATCAACTCGGCGCAGTGGCGGCCAATGGCAAGGTCGGTCTCGCTGGGCTCCTCATAGAATTTCTCGATGAGCGGCGAGTCGTCCTGCACAAAAATATTTATGCGGCTCATGTGAATCATTGCCTGGCCGAAAGCGCGCGGTGCATTTTTATTGACAACGGCAATCACGTATTCGGCCACTTCCATGGCAGCCAGACAGGCATCGACCGAGGCACCGAGCGATACATATCCGTGCTCGTCGGGCGGGCAGACCTGAATCATTGCCACGTTGCAGGGCAGATAACCTTCGCGGTAAAGCCGTGCGGCCTCACCCAAAAACACCGGAATATAGTCGGCGTAGCCAGCTTGCACATTCTTTCGGGTGTTGGCGCCAACAAAGAAACCGTCGTGCTGGAAAATGCCTTCAAACTCAGGCGCCGAGTAGGGAGCGTCGCCTTCGGTGTGGAAATGGTGGATATGAACGTTTTTCAACTCGCCGGCGCGTCCGCGGTCGCACATGGCCTTTATCAGCACCTGCGGCGCATTGCCGATGGCGCTCAAATGAACGTGGTCGCCCGATTTGATGACCTTGACAGCCTCTGCTGCCGAAACGAAATTGATTTTGGTATTATTATTCATATCGCACGAATTATTATTCATTTAAAATCGACCGCAAAAGTATATTTTTCTTTTAAATATATAATCCATTGCGATTAATTTTATTTTGTGCCATCCGTTGAATGTAATTTATTGTGTTGCAGCTGATAATAAGTTTTAGAGCCTTTTGCCGTTCAAAAACAAAAAAGTGATGCGGCCGAAACCAACATCACTTTGTGCTTTTCTACTATCGAATTGAATTTACCTATTCGATTTTCGAACTGATTATTTCGCCACTGTCAATTGTCAGATAGAAAGTAAAGCAATAATACGCGCCCGTTGCATCTTCTTCATGCCGTATTGCAGTCAGTTTTGCATCGGGGTGCTGCGACAAATAATCGTTTTTGTCGGCAATTGCCGATTCTGGCAAATTGGTGTTGATGTCGAGCGGATACCATGTTTTAACCCATGATAATTTGTTGCTGTCATCCTTATAAATGACCACGTGCTTAACATTTTTCTCGTGGCTGATGAACACAACCACATTCCTTCCGTCGTAAGTCGAGCCAAGGATTTTAGCATCGGAATATTTGCTTTGCGCGAATTGGATAAATTCAGTATGGTCATAGGGAAAAATCTTTACCGGGTCACAAAGCTGGTAGTCGTTGTACGATAGCAGAGTACCGTCTTCGGCTATAATTATATTGTTGGCGTAATTATCTATTTCACCCATACCGAAGTTGTATGTACCCACGAAAGCGAATTGGTATTGCTTCTGCTCAATGCCACTTTTTGAATCTTCGAAAATGTGCTCAATGATTTGCTCGTTCGGGATTCCAAGTTTTGAAAATGTGTCATGGACTTTTTCCGGTACCAAATCGGAATCCGCATCAAGATTTATTTTTTTTCTGTTCGACAGCCACTTGCCATCTTTATAGTATGCCATGTTCGAAAGCCCGTCTTTGTCATAAAAGTCGATTTCGGCCATATTTAACGAATCACCAAACAAACAGAAGCCGTCGACTTTCGCATCAGGGTAGCGGGAGGAAAAGTCACCCTGAATATTTTCGGGAAGGTCTTTCAGATGTGAGTCGTCTGTATTGTCGTCGTTGTTTTTATCGCAGGCGATAATCGTAGTCGCCATTAAGGCGCAGGTAAGAAATGCTTTTAGTGTTTTCATGATTTTTGTGATTTGTTATAAGGCAAAGGTAAGCGAATATTCCTTTTTGCATTGCCAATTTTTTCGTATTTTTAACACGATTTGCGTTTGGTAAATGAAGTGTTGGCTGAACATATTATTTTTTATGGCTTTTGGGATGCTGCTTGGTGCATGCCATCATCAGAAAGCAAGCGATGCTGAATCTCAAAACCACGATCTTGACGCAATCCGGCAAAAAGGCAAGCTTGTGGCGTTAACCGATTATAATTCAATTAGCTATTTTACATATCGCGGTACACCGATGGGCTATCAGTACGAGCTGCTGCAAAACCTTGCCAGCAAGTTGGGTCTCAAACTCGAACTTGAAGTGTCGAACAATCTGGAACGCGATTTTGACGATCTTGCCAACCATAAAGTCGATCTGCTGGCTATCAACCTGACCGTCACCGCCGAACGTCAGAAAATGATGAGTTTCACACAGCCAATAATGGAAACGCGGCAGGTGCTGGTGCAGTTGTCGGAGCGGCAACGGCGGCGCAACAATCCTGATTACGACGGCTCGAAGCAGATAAAATCGACACTTGACATGGCTGGCAAGACCATTCATGTGGTCAAGAATTCGGCCTTTGCCGAACGATTGCGCAACATTGAGTCGGAAATTGGTGACTCAATTGATATTGTTGAGGTTGAAAATATTGATTCAGAGCAACTTATTGAGCAGGTGGCGCATGGCGAAATAGATTATTGTGTAACTGACGAGCCTGTGGCAATGATTAATCAGACGTACTATCCTGCGCTCGACATAAGCGTGGCAGTATCGTTCCCGCAGAATATGGCGTGGGCTGTGAGTCTCGACAATCCGCAACTTTTGGAGGCTGTAAACAATTGGATTTCAGAAACAAAGGGGTCAGCATTCCATCGGGTGCTCTACAAAAAATATTTCAAAGACCCCAAAACGCTCACACGCGCGCAGAGCCCGTACCTCTCGTTCAAGGGTGGTAGCATTTCGGTTTACGATGATGCCATAAAGAAGTACAGTAAGATTATTGATTGGGATTGGCGTTTGTTGGCGGCGGTCATCTACCAGGAATCGCGGTTCAAGGTCGATGCGCGGTCGTGGTGCGGTGCTTACGGGCTGATGCAACTGATGCCCGAAACAGCCGCTAAATATGGTATCGACTCAACATCGTCGGCCGAAGCCAATATAAAGGCAGGTGTTAAGTATCTGAAATGGATTGATAAACAATTGATTGACTCTGTTGCTGACAAAAATGAGCGCATAAAATTTGTGCTGGCATCGTACAACATCGGGCTGGGGCACATTCTCGATGCACGACGCGTGGCTCGTGCCAACGGCGCAAATCCCGATGTGTGGGATGATGGCGTTGATTTCTACTTGTTGCACAAGTCGGAGGCTCTTTACTACGATCCGGAGCTTGTGCGCTCAGGTTATTGTCGCGGTGACGAAACTTACAACTTTGTGCGCGAAATTATGGAGCGCTACCGAATCTACACAACACTCATCAAGTAGCCCGATGGAATTCGACATTCTGATAATCTGTTTGTTAGTTGTTGCGTCGCTTTACGTTGGAATGATTTTGGCATTTTGGATTGGCTTTCGTCGGATAAGCCGGCAGCAAGGATTCTCTGGAGAAAAGGGCAGTGCGAGTATTTTACTGCCGTTTTGTAACGAAGAGCACACAATTGGAGCCACGATTGAATCACTTTTGAGCCAGCAGACTGGTGTAGATTATGAAATTATTGCCATTGACGACCATAGCACAGACAAGTCGGTGCAGATAGTGGCCGATATGGCTGCCCGCAATCATCGTTTGTGTTTGATTCATTCCGACGAATATGGCAAAAAAGCCGCACTGACAACCGGAATAGCGGTTGCGCGTCACAATATCATAGTCACCACCGACGCCGATTGCATCTATCCTACAAACTGGCTTAGTGCTATGATGGGCATCTTTGAGCAGAGCGGTGCCGATTTTCTGGCTGCACCAATGGTCCTATCGCCAGTGGCTGGGTGGTTTCAGAAATTTCAGTTTGTTGATTTCGCAAGCCTTGTGGGCAGTGGCATTGGCGCGGCAGGCATAGACCGGCCAATAATGTGTAATGGCGCCAACTTGATGTTCGACCGTCGGATGTATAACAAGTTACATGACCCGCTAAACGCAAAATATGCTTCGGGCGACGATGTTTTTCTTCTGCATAAAATGAAAGCCGCGGATGCAAAAATCGTGTTTACGGCACAGTCAGAAACTATTGCTGCTACACGTCCTACGCCTACCGTCAAGGCATTTTTGCGTCAGCGTTTACGTTGGGGAGGCAAGACCACCGGCTACACTGATGGTGCCAGCATTTGTGTGGCGCTGTTGGTGACAATCGCATCGGCTGCGTTATGCTGTGGCATTGCAATGATACCTTGGTCGGTATTGCCATTGTGCTGCATCTATATTCCAAAACTTATGATTGACACCTTGCTGCTATTGGCTGTGAGCAGACGGTTCGGGAATTGCCGGTTTCTAGGGTGGATGCCTGTTTTTGAGATTTTGGCTGCAATCTATACTGTTGGAGTGGCCTTGTGTGCAATGGTGAAACAAAGCACGACAAGATGGAAATCATAGCCTATTATGCCATATGTATCAACGGTGCATTATCATTATCACACCCACACGGCTTTGGCCGTTGTATGCTATCCGATAATGGTACATTCCTGATTTTAAGTTGCTTGCATCGACAATAATCTCATTGTAGCCAGCAGCGGCGGTTCCGTCGAAAAGTGTGGCCGCTGGCATTCCAATCTGATTGAAAAGTTCGATTCTGACATGACCTTCTTGTGGCAGAATATAACTGATTTTCAGTTGATTGTCGGCTGGGTTCGGCTTTGCGGGCTCAACGCTGAACTCATCGGGGGCCATCGTTATGCAGAATTGGTTGTCGGCGGGATTCATATCATCATAAGTGGCAGGCTCAATGTTTACACAGATGTATTTCAATAAGTTTGAAGTTGATAACTCAAATTCTGCCGCAAATGTGTATTTGACTATTTTACCAGATTTTATGGTGTCAGCAATAGTTTCGCGGAATGAGTGGCCAAGATTGTCGGTGCAGTTTATAATGGTGTTGGCAAGGTCGTAGGGGCTATTGTTGGCCACTACAGCCGAAAGGCGCATGTAGCCGTCGGCAGGTTCGGCTTCGGCTTGCATGATGAGCAAATCGGTGCTTGGCACAAAAGCCATCACGGTGCGTTGCGTGGTGTCGGCGCAACCGAATTGGTTTGTGGCCACAAGGCGGATGGTGTGTAGGCCGCTGTCGGCAAAGGTATGTTGTGGCTCTTCATCGGTCGATGTAAGATTGTCCAAAAGCCACAGGTAACTGTCGGCATCGGTGGTATTGTTGATGATGCATGGTTCAAACGGCGCAGGTCCGCGCTCAGGCGTTACGCCAAAGGCGGCCGTGGGCGTCGGGCGGACAACCACTGTGGTGTCGGCCTTGCTTACGCAGCCAGCAGTGTCGGTGGCCGCAATGGTCAGACGGTGCTTGCCTGCTGACTTGAAAGTAAGTGTATTTGTTTGTTTATCAGCATTTTGTTTGCCGTCGACAATCCATTGCCATTGTCCCACAACGTTGCCTGGCTGGCGGTTTTCGGCCTTCACTTGTGTCGGCTGGTTTTGGCAAATAAGTCCCGCGCTGATTACAGGTTTGGGCAAAGGTTTGATGCTGATGGTTTTGCTTTTCGATGCCGAACATCCGTTCGATAACTGTTTGACAATGAGTGTTATCTGATAACTGCCCATATCGCTGAAATTGAAACTCGGGCTGCGCATGGTGCTTTGCTCTTCGCCGTCAATCTGCCATGTGTGGCTGGCAGCAAGGTTTAGTGCCGCAATGGTTCGGTTGGTGCAATACAACGGTGCGTTCAGGCAAGGCTCGCTCAAGTCAAAATCGACTGTCGGGCCTTGAAGGATGCTGATGGTGGTGCGCAGAGTGTCTGTGCAGCCGTGGGCGGTGGCCACAACCAACTGCACGGGCTTGTCGCCCCAAGAGCCGAAGGTGGTGCGCGGATTACGTTCTGTGAAGATGCTATCGTTCACAGTCCATTGCCAATCAGTAAGATAACTGACGGGCGTGGTGCTTCTGTCATTGAACTGCACGGGGGTGAAACTGCAGGCTTGTGTTGGCACGAAAGCCGCCGTTGGCAGCGAATCGACAACGATTGTTTGTTTTAGAACGTTGTTGCATCCGTTTGTGGTTGAAACGGTTAACTGCATACTGTATGTGCCGCTGTGGTTGTAAGCGTGCACTGGGTTGGCTTCAGCCGATGTTTGTCCGTCGCCGAACTGCCACAAGTAGCCATTTATTTGCGATGTGTCGTTTGAATGCGAGAGGCTGCTAAACTCAATGTCGCGTGTGGCGCAGAGTTCAGTATGCGAGAAATCGGGCGTTGGGGCAATGCCCAGCACATTGATTTTCGCCGTATCAGAGGCAGTGCAACCTAGTCTGTCGGTCACCTTCACCCAATAGGTGCCGCTTGTTGCCACTGCCAAATGGTCGCCACGGCTGCCATCTGACCACCAGTAGTTTACTGCTTCATTGTAGCCGTTTTGCAGGTAGATGTTATTGCCAGAGCAAGCGTCAATGTGTTTGCTTTCCAGTCGCGCAGTTACGGGAAAACTGTCCACCCGAACCGATACGATGTCGCTTTTCCAGGAGAACCCTGCAGTGTCGGTTACGGTGACGAAGTAGTCGCCCGCGGCGGATATTTCCAGGGATTTTGCCGTAGAGCCGTCGCTCCAGAGAAAGGAGTATGGACCGTCGAGCGCGGTGTTCCAGACGAGCGTGTCACCCGCGCAGATGGTGGTGTCGCGCAGCTGCGCAGGCTCGGGATAGAAGACGTTGATGGTGTCCGAACTCTCGATTCCGAAGGCGTTGGTGACAGTCACCCAGTAAGAGCCGGGCTTATCGACGCGGATGACGGAGTCGGTCTCGCCAGTGCTCCACAGGTAGGATGTGAAATCAGGCCTGTAGGCGGTGGTGATGGCGGTGTCGGCGAAGCCGTATGGGACATGGATGT
>CAMHPA010000048.1 GCA_946186925.1 uncultured Bacteroidota bacterium
CTACTGTTTAATCTTCCGCTTTCTTCTTGCACCAAGTATTTGCCAGAATAACTGTCACAATGGCTATTGCGAAAATTATTCCCAATAAAATAAATACCTCACTACCAGGTTTTTCGTGCTTTGGAAGGTTAGGAAGAACCAAAACGCAAACTGCCGTTGTTGTCCAAAGGCATAAGGCCACCACCAAACGCAATCGCTTGATGTTTACCTTTTTGCGTTCCTCCTCGCTTGCAGTGTTATAACCAGCAATAAACCTATCGGCTTTGCCCTTAAGAAGCAAAACTCCCAAAGCAAACATTACTACCGCTATAACAATCAAAACCACCATAACACTCCTAACTCCTAATTACTAATGCCTAGTGCCTAATGCCTCAATAACTATTTCTTCGCCTCTGCCAGCATTTTCTCGCCTTTGGCAATGGCGTCCTCGATTGTGCCCACAAGGTTGAATGCGGCTTCGGGGTATTGGTCAACCTCGCCGTCCATAATCATATTGAATCCCTTGATGGTGTCCTCAATCTTCACAAACACGCCCTTCAGGCCAGTGAACGCCTCGGCAACGTGGAACGGCTGCGACAGGAACCTCTGAACGCGGCGGGCGCGGTGCACAACCAGTTTGTCCTCCTCCGAGAGTTCGTCCATACCCAGAATCGATATAATATCCTGCAACTCCTTGTTGCGCTGCAGCAACTGTTTCACGCGCTGTGCCGTCTCGTAGTGAGCCTTGCCCACAACCTCTTCGGTCAGGATTCGCGATGTTGAGTCGAGCGGGTCAACGGCAGGGTAGATACCCAACTCCGAAATCTTACGGCTCAACACCGTTGTGGCGTCCAAGTGGGCGAATGTTGTGGCAGGTGCGGGGTCGGTCAGGTCGTCGGCAGGCACGTAAACGGCTTGCACTGATGTGATTGAACCGTTCTTTGTCGAAGTGATTCGCTCTTGCATATTACCCATTTCGGTGGCCAGAGTCGGCTGATAGCCCACAGCCGAAGGCATACGTCCCAGCAGCGCCGAAACCTCCGAGCCAGCCTGTGTGAAACGGAAGATGTTGTCGATGAAGAACAGAATGTCGCGGCCTTTGCCCGAGCCGTCGCCGTCGCGGTAACTCTCGGCAACCGACAGTCCCGACAGGGCCACACGGGCACGTGCGCCAGGCGGTTCGTTCATTTGGCCGAACACCATTGCCAGTTTCGAGTTCTTCAGGGCTTCGGTGTCAACCTTCGAAAGGTCCCAGCCGCCCTCCTCCATACTCTTTTTAAACTCCTCGCCGTAGTCAACAATTCCAGCCTCAATCATTTCGCGCAGAAGGTCGTTGCCCTCACGGGTGCGCTCACCCACGCCAGCAAACACCGATATGCCCGAATAGCCGATGGCGATATTGTTGATAAGTTCCTGAATAAGAACCGTTTTGCCCACACCAGCGCCGCCGAACAGACCAATCTTGCCGCCCTTTGTGTAGGGCTCAATCAGGTCGATGACCTTGATGCCAGTGAAGAGCACCTCCGACTCGGTCGAGAGTTGGTCGTAGGTTGGTGCCGCGCGGTGAATCGGGTAGCCGTTCTCCTTTGGCAGAGCGCCGATGCCGTCGATGGTGTCGCCCGTAACGTTCATAAGGCGGCCGTTAATCTGCTCGCCCACAGGCATTTTGATTGGCGCGCCAGTGGCCACCACCTCAACACCGCGGCTCAAACCGTCGGTTGAGTCCATTGCAATGGCACGAACTGTCTTCTCGCCAATGTGTTGCTCCACTTCGCACACAAGAGTGCTGCCGTCGGCGCGCTTAATCTCCAGCGCGTCCAAAATGTTAGGCAGGTTGCCTTCTTGCTCAAAACTCACGTCCACCACAGGGCCGATGATTTGAACGATTTTGCCAATATTCTTCGCCATATCTTTGAAAGATTAATAGTTACACTTTTTTATTTGTCGCGGTTCAGCAGTTTTTGGCTCAATTCGCGCAGCGGGCTCACCTCCAGTCCGCGGGCACTCAATTTATCCAAAATCTGCGTTGCCTTGTTATCGTATTCCTCAATTTTTTTCTCACTCATTCGGTCGATGCCGTACTTCACATACATTGCCCTGATGGCCTCGATTTTCTGCTCCTCGTCAAACTCGGTGCGCCCCAGCCAGTCGTTCATAGTGGCTCGGTCTTGCGCCGATGCCGCGTTCAACGCATTGATTAGCAGATAGGTTTTCTTGCCGCACACAATGTCGCCGCCAATGCGCTTGCCAAACGTTTCGGGGTTGCCGAAGGTGTCGAGCAGGTCGTCGCGCAGTTGGAACGCCAGACCCAGGTTGATGCCGAAGTCGTACATTAGTTGCGCGTCGTCGTCCGATGCGCCGCCCATTAGCGCGCCCGTTTTCAGGCAGGCGCCAATCAGCACCGATGTCTTCAGCCGAATCATTTCAATGTACTCATTTTCAGTAATATCAGCCCGCTCCTCAAACTCCATATCGTACATTTGCCCCTCGCAAACCTCCTGCGCCGTGCGAGTGAACAGTTCGGCTATCTTGCTGAAATTCTCGCTTTTAGTCTGATGCAGAATGCTGAACGCCTCAACCAGCATTGTGTCGCCCGACAGAATGGCGGTGTTGTCGCCGTATTTGGCGGGCACCGTGGGCTTTCCGCGACGGATGGGCGCGCGGTCCATAACGTCGTCGTGCAGAAGCGTGAAGTTGTGGAACATTTCCCACGCAATGGCGGGCGTGTAGGCGTCGGCAACCTTGCCAGCGTCAAACACTTGGCAGGCCAGAACCGTCAGCAGCGGACGGATGCGTTTTCCGCCGTTGCCCATTGAGTACACAATCGGCTCGTAAAGCCCCTGCGGCTCGCGCTGCAAAGGCAGTGCGGCAATGCGCTGCTCAATGGTTTTCAATATGTTGGCCGTGCTTTCCATTATTGAATGTTCAGTTCAAAAAGTCCTTTTTCAATTATCTTGCGTATGCCCTCGTCAACCTTGATGAGCGGACGGTTGAGCAGCGCCTTCATATCCGAGTTGTCGGGTTGGCGGCGGCGCATATCGCCCTCTTTGAGCGGGTCAACGTGCACGATTTTCGATTTCGAGCCCGTCTCGCGGATGATTATCTCCGCCAACTCCTTGATTGTCACCTCGCGGTTTCCGCCGATGTTTATCACCCCGTTCACCACCTTGTTCTCGTAAAAGGCTGTCAGACAGGTGTCGATGTTATCGTCGATGTAGCAGAAGGTGCGCGTTTGCAGGCCGTCGCCGTAGATGGTGATGTCGCGGTTGTTGAGCGCGGCAAGCATAAACTTGCTGATGACAAAATCGCGGCTCTGCTTGGGCCCGTAGGTGTTGAAGAATCGGAAAATGGTGTAGTCAAGGTCGTACTCCTGCTTGTAAGAGCGCAGAAAGGCCTCGCCGATGTTCTTCACCACCGCGTAGGGCAGACGGCTGTTGAGCGGCGTTGTGTAAACGTTCTGCGGCATTTCCACGGGGTCGCCGTAAATCTCCGACGACGATGAGAAAAACACCCTCTTCACGGTTGTGTTCTTCGAGAGCGACAGCACGTTTTTTATTCCGTCGATGTCGCGCAGCACGCTCACAGGGTATTGCTGCGTGCGCAGAACGCCCACCACGGCGGCAAAGTGGAACACATAGTCGAACTGATAGGTTGTCATAACGGGCGCAATCTCGGTGTAGTCGTTCACGTCGCACTTGATGAACCTCCAGTTGGTTTTCGGCAGGTTGGGCAGTTTGCCAATGTTGCCTGTCGAAAGGTTATCGACAATCACAACATAGTTGTCGGGGTTGCTAATCAACTTTTCAGCCAACGCGCTCCCAATGAATCCCGCTCCTCCTGTCACTAATATCTTATTCATTCTCTGTCAATTAATCTTTAAGAGCGTCGGCGCCGCCCACAATTTCAGTAATCTCGTTGGTGATGGCCGCCTGACGCGCCTTGTTGTACTGCAGATTGAGTGTGCGCAGCAGTTCGGTGGCGTTGTCGGTGGCCTTGTGCATTGCTGTCATTCGCGCGGCGTGCTCTGCGGCGTACGAGTTGAGTACGGCCTTGTAGAACTGCATTCGCAGCGACATTGGCAGAATCTTCTCCACCAGGCTCTCCTCCGACGGCTCAAAGATGTAGTTTGTGGCCGTGTTTCTGCCTCCAGCCTCGGCTGCGGGCACAATCGGCAGCAGTTGCTCGGTGGTCACCACCTGCGTCGACGCGTTCTTGAAGAAGTTGTAAACCAGCACCACCTTGTCGTACTTGCCTGCGGCAAAGTCGCCCATTATTTGGTCGATGATGGGCAGGGCGTGGGCAAAGTCGAGTGTCGAGTACAACTCGTTGAACTCCGTCACCTCAAGTTTGCTGCGTTTGGCGAACTCAAAGGCGTTCTTGCCGATTGCAATCACGTCGGCGTTGGTGAGTCCCTGCGCCCGTTGCTCCGCAATCACCTGATTGATAGCCTTGTTCACATTCGCGTTGAACGCACCGCACAAGCCTCGGTTCGAGTTGATGCCAACCACCAGCAGGCGGGTGCCGTCGCCGTGGCCTTTGGTGAAGGCGCACTCGCCCGACTCGTTCAGCGTCTCCGACAGGTTCGCCAGTATTTCGGCCAGTTTGTTGGCAAAAGGCCGAAGTTTGATAACGGCGTCTTGAGCCTTGCGCAGTTTGGCCGCCGACACAAGTTTCATTGCACTTGTGACCTGCCGCGTGGTCTGCACCGAAGCAATTCTTTGCCTGATTTCCTTCAGGTTTGCCATAGCGTTTTACTTTTAGTTTGCGTATTTAGCCGATACTTCTTTAACTGTCTCTTTTATAGCGTTTTCAGTATTCTCGCTCAATGTGCCCGCCTTCAGTTCGTCAAGAGCGTCGCGGTGCTTCAGTTCCATTGTCTCAAGGAAATCGGCCTCAAAATCGCGCACTTTGTTGATTGGCACGTCGGCAAGCAAGCCCTTCACGCCGCAGTAGATGATGGCAATCTGCTTCTCCACGGGCATTGGGGCGTACTGTCCCTGTTTCAGAATCTCAACGTTCTTGCGGCCCTTGTCGAGCACGGCCTTTGTGGCGGCGTCAAGGTCAGAGCCGAATTTCGAGAACGCCTCCAACTCACGGAACTGCGCTTGGTCGATTTTCAGCGTACCAGCCACCTTCTTCATACTCTTAATCTGCGCGTTACCACCCACACGCGATACCGAGATACCCACGTTGATGGCAGGGCGGATGCCCGAGTTGAACAGGTCCGACTCAAGGTAAATCTGTCCGTCGGTGATTGAGATTACGTTTGTCGGGATGTAGGCCGAAACGTCGCCTGCCTGTGTCTCAATGATTGGCAACGCGGTGAGTGAGCCTCCACCCTTTACAAGCGGCTCGCCTTTCTCGTCTTTGGCGTCCTTCAGCACAGGCGGAAGGTCGTTCATTTGGCGCGCAACCTCGTCACTCTCAATGATTTTCGCGGCACGCTCCAGCAGACGGCTGTGCAAGTAGAAGACGTCGCCAGGGTAAGCCTCGCGGCCAGGCGGACGACGAAGCAGCAGCGACACCTCACGGTACGACACGGCCTGTTTCGAAAGGTCGTCGTACACAACCAGCGCAGGACGGCCAGTGTCGCGGAAGAACTCGCCAATGGCGGCGCCCGCAAACGGCGCGTTGAACTGCATTGCGGCAGGGTCCGAAGCCGTTGCCGAAACAATTATTGTATAGGCCATTGCGCCGTGACGCTCAAGCGTTTTGGCGATGTTGGCCACGGTGCTGCCCTTCTGGCCGATGGCCACATAGATGCAGTAAACGGGTTTTCCAGCGTCGTAGAAACTCTTTTGGTTGATGATGGTGTCGATGGCGATGGCCGTTTTTCCTGTCTGACGGTCGCCAATGATAAGTTCGCGCTGTCCGCGGCCGATTGGTGTCATAGCGTCAACAGGTTTCAGACCTGTCTGCAGCGGCTCCTTCACAGGCTGACGGAACAGAACGCCAGGCGCCTTGCGCTCCAGCGGCATTTCGTAGAGTTTGCCAGTGATGGGGCCCTTGCCGTCGATGGGCTCGCCAATGGTGTTGATGATGCGGCCCAGCAGCCCCTCGCCCACGTTGATAGACGCGATGCGGCGGGTGCGCTTCACGGTGTCGCCCTCCTTGATTCCCTCCGACGGGCCCAGCAAAACGGCGCCCACGTTGTCCTCCTCAAGGTTCTGCACAATGCCTTTCACGCCGTTCTCGAACTCGATAAGTTCGTTCGACTGCGCGTTCGACAGCCCGTAGATGCGGGCGATGCCGTCGCCGATGGTCAGCACGGTGCCCACCTCGTCAAATTCGTTTGCCGATTTGAAGCCCTCAAGTTGCTGCTTCAGAACCGATGATATTTCCGATGGTTTGATATCTGCCATAATATTTTGGTTTTTATCTAATTAATCGATGTTTGAGTAAATTTCTGTTTCAGGTTGTTCAGTTTCGAACTGACGCTTGCGTCCAACTGTTGGTCGCCAATGCGAAGCACGAAACCGCCAATCAGGCTCGGGTCCTCCGACGCCGTCATTTCCACCTCCGACTTGCACAGTTCGGCAATGGCCTTGCGCAGGCGTTCGGTCGTCTTTTCGTCGATGGGCGCGGCCGTGGTGATGTGCACTTGGCGGATGTTGGCGTAATCGTAGAATCGGCTCGCAAAATTGCGGCACATTGCGCCAATGTAGCGCTCGCGGCGGTTGGCCACCACCATTTGCAGAAATGCGAGTGTCAGCGCGTCAACCTTGCCGCTGAAAATCTTGTCGAACGCCTTTGCCTTTGCCGACGGCTTGATGACGGGGCTTTCGGCCAGTTGCACCATTTCGGGCAGGGCGCACACTTGAGCCACAAGGTCGGTGTCGGCTTTCACGCGCTCCACCAGTTTCTTCTCCTGTGCCAGTTCAAAGAGTGCCTTGGCGTATCTGACGGCTATTCTGCTTTGGTCCATATCAGTTCAGGTTTGATTGTTGCAGAATGTCGTCGATGAGTTCGGCCTGTTTCTTCTTGTCGGAAAGTTCCTTTGTCAGGATTTTCTCGGCAATCTCAATTGAGAGCGAAGCCACTTGGTCCTTCAACTCGTTCATTGCGGCGCGCTTCTCGTCGTCGATAAGTTTGCGGGCCTGCGCCAGAATCTTGTCGGCTTCGGCTTTGGCCGTCTCTTTCGATTCCTCGATAATCTTGTCCTTCATTTCGCGGGCCTCGCGCACAATTTTGTCGCGTTCGGCGCGTGCTTCCTTCATAATTTGCTCGTTTTCAGCCTTCAGACCAGCCATTTCCTTTTTGGCGTTCTCGGCCGAGTTGAGCGCGTCCTCAATGTTCTTTGTCCGCTCCTCAACCATTTTCAGGATTGGCTTCCAGGCGAATTTCGCAAGCAGGAAGACCAGCACCAGGAAGATTAGGACGGTCCAGAAAAGCAATCCGATTTGTGGGGTTACTAAATCCATATTGTTTCGTTTTTAGTTTCCTTTTTAAAATGCCCTTGCAGCCAATCGCTGCAAGTGGCATTTAGTTGTTTTTGGTGTTTGCCGATTACAACGAAGCAAGCAGTGATACAACGATTGCGAACAGTGCGCAACCCTCAACCAATGCAGCCGAGATAATCATATTGGTTTGCACCTGACCAGCAGCCTCTGGCTGACGGGCAATGGCGTCCATTGCCTGACCGCCGATACGGCCGATACCCAAACCTGCACCAATTACTGCGAGACCAGCACCTAATACTGCCAAACCCGCACCTACTGAAAATGGTTCCATAAAATTTAATTTTAAATTAAACGTAAGTTCTTCTATCTGTTTATTCGGTGAATCGGATAATCGGTGAACTGTAATAGTTTAAAGTTTAACAGGTTTAACAAGTTTAAACTTCCCGATTTTCCTTCTCACTTCTTTATTTTTCTAATTAATTATAACTTTCCAAATGTTATTCTTCGTCTCTCGAATTAATCTGGACTTTTACCCAATTGTCTTTTTTGTCGTGTGAAAGGTGCATTTTCAACCCCGATTCGTTTCGGGCATCGAACACCCAAACGTTCTCACCACGCGACAATGAAACATCGTTATTCCAACCTGCGGCCTTCAACTCCTCAATATATTTCTCAAAATCGGCACGCTCGCACTTGCTAACATAAGCAAAAAACCACGTCAGTTCAAGTTTGGTGGTCATATAAACCGAAGCCTCAACCTCATCCTTATTGTAAAATTTCGGAAGCACCACATTCTCTGTCAATTTATTCTTTGGCCATAATTTGGTTGATACTTCTAATTCCTCGTCGTCCCGCTGCAAGGCGGTCTCTGTTGCCTCGTCGATTAATGCGACACCGCCGTCGTCCAACTTTTGGCTTTCGGCTTTAATTTTAGAATCAAAAGCGGCATTACCCGTGAATGCCTGCGCCCAAAGCGCGGCACCCGCAAAAACCAAAACCGCCGATAACAGAATCTTTTTCATTTTTCTAACCGATTTAACTCGATTTTATCCGATAACGGACGCGGCACGCCACGTCCCTACATTTGCCTAAATTGTTAATTATTAAATTCTAACTCCTAAATCCTAATTCCTAACTAATCAATGTTTCACCGCCATACCAATATACATTGCCGTCAGCATTGTGAAAATGTAGGCCTGAAGCGCAGCAACGAGCAACTCCAGAACGTCCATAAACAGCACAAAGACAATGGAAACGGGCGAAATCAGCACCGATTTGAATATGAATATCAGCGAAATGAAACTCAATACAATAATGTGCCCTGCGGTAATGTTGGCGAACAATCGAATCATCAGCGAGAAGGGCTTGGTGAACAGGCCAATCAACTCAATCACCGTCATTATCGGCTTGACCAGAACGGGCGGGCCAGGCATCCAAACAATCTCTTTCCAATAGTGCTTCGAGCCTGATACATTGGTGATTATGAATGTAAACAGGGCCAGCAGCATTGTTACGGCAATGTTGCCCGTCAGGTTGGCGCCCATTGGCAGCAGGCCGAGCATATTGTTTATCCAAATGAAGAAGAAGAGCGTGAGCAGATAGGGCAGATACTTGCGGTAGTGCGCCTCGCCAAGGTTTGGCACTGCAATCTCGTCTTTCACAAACAGAATGAGCGGCTCGGTGAATCCGCGCAGGCCTGTGGGCACTTCGCCGTATTTTTTGTAGCCGCGCGCGGTGGCAATGAAAATCCAGAGCAGCAGAATGGCCGAGAGCATCATCGAAGCCACGTTTTTGGTTATGGAAAGGTCGAGCGGTGCGGCGTTCAGAATGGCGCCGTGCTCGTCGTGCTTGAGTTGGCCGCTCTCGGCAAAGTAAATCTTGTCGTGGTGCAGAATGTACTCGCGGCTGCCCCCGCCACGCACAACAGTCTTCTTGCCTTCGTCAAACGCCGACGACATAAAAACGTCAAGGTGGCCGTCGCTATATAATATAATAGGTAGCGGAATGGCCACTGCCGACTCGCTGCCGTCGGGTGCCGAGCGGTCGTAGAAGTGCCACGAGTGCGAGTCTTTTATGTGGTGCATTATGACTTCGCCCGCGTCGAAACCTTTCTCGGCAGGTGCGACGGTGGCGTTTGCTGTATCAGATTCGACGGTATCTTGCGCAAATATCGGGTTTGCCGCCAACAAAAGGCACGTTGCAACCAATGATTTTAAAAGTCCCATATCATCAAAATAATATTCAAGTTTGGCGTAGTTGCTTAAAGACCACCTATTTGGCGAATCAGGAACGACTACGTAATTTTCCGCTCGAAAGCGTCTTTTAAAGGTAGAATATTTTTTGATTGGGTGATACTATTGGTGGCTTTTTTTTGAAATCAAAGTTATTTTTCACTATCCGCATTGGCATATTCCAACACTTTACCATATTGCTCATTCCCTTTTTCGTGCCAATTTGATTGCCTTTTCATTTGCAGCGTAAAAAAGGCACCGCCCTCAATATTTTTTCACTACATTTACCATAATGTTTTAAAACGAAGCGACTATGAAGATAACAGCAAACAACCGCAACGGACAGGCAACGCTAACCATCAGTGGGCGGATGGACACTTCGGCTACAGCCCAGGCCACTGCTGAAATTGACAGCCAGTTGGCGGCTTGCGGCAAATTCGACATTCTGACGTGCGATGCCGCCGGGCTCGAGTACATATCGAGTTCAGGCTTGCGTATTCTGTTGGGGTTGGCAAAACGCTACCCGGGCTTCCGTGTGACTGAAGTTTGTTCCGACGTTTACCAAGTGCTTGAAATGACGGGCTTTACAAAGATAATGAACGTTGAGAAGGCAATGCGGCGCTTCAGTGTCGATGGCTGCCAGGTGATTGGCCGCGGCGGCGTGGGCGTGGTTTATCGCATTGATGATGATACAATTATCAAGGTTTTCCGCGAGGGAACCACCATCGACGAGGTGCAGACTGAAATAACAATGGCCAAAGAGTCGTTTGTGCTTGGAATGCCAACAGCCATCTCATTCGACATTGTGCGTGTGGGCAGTCAGTACGGGCTTGTGTATGAGTTGCTTAAGGCCGACACATTGACAGCCTGTCTGAAGCGGGAGCCGCAGCGCATCGACGAGTTTGCAAGGCTCTATGCCAGCCTGTTCCGCCACTTGCACGACATCAAGGTGCCAAAAGGCGGCAGCATCCCGTCGTGCATCGAGCGTGAGGAAGAGGCCGTGCGCATCATCAGCCGCTATTTCGACGCGCCATCAACCGACCTTATGATGCGCATTGTTCAGGCAATCCCGCAGGGCGACCGACTTCTGCACTGCGACCTTCAGACCAAAAACGCAATGTTGCAGAACGGCGAACTGATGCTGATTGATATGGGCGAGGTTGGCTACGGGCACCCGATTATCGATTTGGGACATTCCTATTCGGCAATGGTGTCGCTCGTGGGCGATTACGAGCAGATTATCGGGCTGCCGCAACAGTTGGCTAACGATATATGGTTGAGGATGATACAATATTATTTCGAAGGCCAGAGCGCCGATTTTATCAAGCACCGCACCGAGCAGATTGCAGTGGTGGGCTGTCTGCGCAACTTCACGTGGCTCTCGTTGAGCAACTCGTTCCCCGACGAGGTGATTCGCCACTGTCAGGAGATATTTGCCGAGCGCGTCACCAAGCGCAAAGACTACATTCTCTCGGTTTGCGACACCTTTAAGGATTGGACGTTGGAATAAAATATTAAGGCGAGCCGCTTCGCGGGAAATTGAAAGAAAATTTATAACAAAATTATAAGAAAATGATTTTCAAAATTTTATCGCTAACCAAAACAACCCGAATTAATCCGAACATAATGTTAGGATTCCGTTTGGATAAGTTTGGTTAGAAATGAAAATTGTAAAATTTTTTGATTGAATTTTCTAAAAATTTCCGCCCGTCAGGGCGCTAAAAAATAAACTATCGAGATGAGCACAAGATTCAGAGAATGGCGCAAGTCGCTGAAAACCAAATCGACACTAGCCATAATAATCACGGCCGCAGTGCTGATTGAGACCACGTCGGTGGTTCAGTACAAATTTGCCAGCGATGGAATCCGCGAGGAGGTGCAGCAGCGCGCCGAGAGCGAGTTGAAAGTTCGTAACCTGAAGATTAAGAACGTGATGAGCGCCGTTGAAGTGGCGGTGCAGAATATGGAGTGGATTGTTGAGTTGTGTCTCAATCAGCCCGACTCGATGTACGCTGTAACGCGTAAGATGCTAACTTGCAACGATATAATTGTTGGTAGCGCCGTAGCCTTCGAGCCGAACTACTATCCTAAAAAAGGCCGCCAATTCTCGCCATACTCTTACAAAACCGAAGACGGCACTATCCGCAGCAAGCAACTCGGCACCGACGATTATGAGTATCACGATATGGAGTGGTACGCCGTGCCAATGCGCAACAACCGTCCGCACTGGAGCGAGCCTTACTACGACGAGGGCGGAGGCGAGATGATGATGTCGACCTACTCAATGCCCATTCACGATGCCAGCGGCCAAACGGTGGGCATTTTCACCGCCGATGTGTCGCTCGACTGGCTGGGCGAGGTTATTAACGCCAACCGAATCTATCCGTCGTCGGTGAATATGATGATTTCGCGCACTGGCCAGATGATGGCCTGCCCCGTTGAGAGCCTTGTGATGCGCGCCAACATTATCGACCTGTCGGCAGGAATCAAAGACACTTCGGTCAAGAGCCTGAACCGCGATATGATGGCGGGCGGAAGCGGCTGCACCACCGTCACCGACGACAACGGCGACCTGAACTACGTCTATTACGCCCCCGTCGACAACGGCACGGGATGGTCGATGGCCGTAATCTGCCGCGACCGCGAGATATACAATGGTCTTCGCCAAATTGCCTTCAACCTGTTTGTGATGATGATTATCGGCCTGATTCTTCTGGGCTTCATAATAGCGCGCACCATTCGCAGCATTAACCGTCTGCAGGAGGTGAACGCCGAAAAGGAGCGCATTGGCAGCGAGTTGCACATTGCCAGCGAGATTCAGAAGGGTATGCTGCCGAAGATTTTCCCGCCTTATCCCGACCGCAACGATATTGAGATTTTCGGCCACCTGGTGCCAGCCAAGGAAGTTGGCGGCGACCTGTTCGACTTCTATATCCGCGACGAGAAACTGTTCTTCTGCATAGGCGATGTGTCGGGCAAGGGCGTTCCAGCGTCGTTGGTGATGGCCGTCACAAGGGCGCAGTTCCGCACGCTGTCGGCGCACGAGTCGTCGCCCGACCGCATTGTCACGGCAATGAACGACGCGATGGCCGAAATGAACGACGCCAATATGTTTGTGACGTTCTTCATTGGCGTGCTCGACCTGCCCACAGGCCGTATGCGCTACTGCAACGCGGGCCACAACTCACCGCTGCTCATAGGCTCGGGCGTGGGACCGCTCAAATGCGGCTCGAACATTCCAATCGGCGTGATGTCGGGATGGAAGTACACAGCGCAGGAGACGCACATCGACTGCAACACAACAATATTCCTGTTTACCGACGGCTTGACCGAAGCCGAAAACATTGAGCACGAACTGTTTGGCGACGACCGAATGATGCAAACGGCACGTGAGGCTCTGGCCGCAAAAAAACTTCAGCCCGAAGTGCTTATCGGCCAGATGATGGATGCCGTGCACGCCTTTGTGGGCACCGCCGACCAGAGCGACGACCTGACAATGCTTGCCGTGCAATACACCAAGCCGCAGATTGACGAGAAATTCCAGCGCAGCGTGACGCTTCACAATAATATCGACGAGATTCCGCATTTGGCCGAGTTTGTCGAAGGCGTGTGCGAGGCCGTGGGCTTCGATGCCGCCCTGACAATGCAGATGAATCTTGCCATTGAGGAGGCCGTGGTGAATGTCATTAACTATGCCTATCCGCCAGGAACACACGGAGTTATCAATATCAAGGCCCAAGCCAACGACGAGCGTTTGAAATTCGTCATTATTGACAGCGGCACCCCCTTCGACCCAACGGTGAAGGATGATGTAGACATTTCGCTGCCTGCCGAGCAACGCCCCATTGGCGGACTTGGCATTCACCTTGTGCGCCAACTGATGGACACCATCAACTATGAATATACTGATGGACAAAACGTGCTGTCGTTGAGGAAGAAGTTGAAGTAGTTAGGAGTTAGAATTGAGGAGTTAGGAGTATAAAGGGCTATAAAAAACTAAACCCACCGGCTTAACTTGCGTCAGTGGCACGGTGGGAGTCAACAATGCAAATGTAGGAAAGATTTTTATATTTGAATGGATTTTGAAGTATCGTTACGAGGGAAATCTAACTATGACTATCGACAACATAAAAAGTTTGCTGCAGAAGGGCGAGCGCGTAACGTTTGAGGCAAAACGCGCCGAAACTGATGTGCCAAAATCGGTGTGGGAAACCTATTCGGCTTTTGCCAACACCGTTGGCGGCACAATTGTGCTTGGTGTCGAGGAGCACCCAAAAGAGAAAGACCCAACCAAACGCTTTACAATTGTTGGTGTGGACAATGCCGATAAAATTGTTAAGGACTTTTGGAACACAATCAACAGCAATAAGGTGAGTCATAATATTTTGCGCGACGAAGATGTTTCGATAGTTGAATTTGACGGCAGGCGCATTGTGAGTATCCAAGTTCCGCAGGCCAATTGGCGCAACAAGCCAGTCTATTTGAACGATAATATGTTACGTGGCACTTTCCGCCGCAACCACGAGGGCGACTACCACTGCACCGAGGAGCAGGTCAGGGCGTTTATTCGCGATGCCAACGATGAAGGGAACGATGGTTTGCTGATGGAACATTACGGAATGGACGATGTTGATGCCAACACGCTGCGCCAGTACCGCTCAGAGTTCCGCGACGTGAACAAAGACCATATTTGGAACGGCTACGATGACAAGAGTTTTTTGCGGAGTTTCGGAGCCTATATTGTTGACCGTGAGAATGGTAAGGATGGCTTGTCGTTGGCAGGTCTGCTGATGTTTGGCACAGGGCTTGCCATTCGCGAGCGTCTGTCGAACTTCCGAATGGACTATGTTGATATGAGCCATTTGGTTGGCGATGAGCGCTATCACGACCGTCTGACCTATGACGGGCGCTGGGAGAACAATCTCTACCAGTTTCTTCACCTTGTGATTCCAAAACTTACATTCGACTTACCCCGCCCGTTCCGTATGCCAGGAATCCGCCGCGAGGATGACACCTTGCAGCAAAAGGCTGTGCGCGAGGCATTTGCCAATGCAATCATTCATTCCGATGTGCTTTTGTCGGGAGGCGTTTTGCGAATTGACAAATATGACGACCGCTTATGTCTGCGCAACCCAGGAACACTGAAACTGCCTGTATATCAAATTTATGAAGGCGGCACGTCGAGAGCCCGCAACCCGCGCATTCAGAATATGTTGCGATTGATTGGCTATGGCGAGAATCTTGGCTCTGGATTCCCGATGATTTTGAATGCTTGGAAGGAATCGGGCTGGTGTGAGCCAGAATTGATAAACAAAACCGATATTGACGAGGTGGAGTTGGTTCTGCCATTCAAGGTTGCCGAGGACAACAATGCAAATAACTCGGAAACAAAGTCTGATGTCCCCGAAAATGTCTCAAAGGATGTCCTAAAGAATGTCTCAAAGGATGTCCTAAATGGCTTGCCAAGCGAGATAGTCTCTAAATTATCCGAAAGACAGATAGTTATTATCGGATTGATTAAAGAAACACCCGATATTGCGTGGCGTGAAATATCAGAAAAACTTGATGTTTCTATCAAAACAATACAACGCGATTTTGCTGATATGAGAAATTTAGGTGTCATAAATCGCGAGGGAGGAAAGACTTTCGGACATTGGACTATTCAATTATAAGCACTTATGGGGTATTATTAAAGCCATAAATTAAACTCAAAAAATGAATAGCATCATCTTTCTCGGCTTGAACGGTTACGCCTGGATAACAATCGCCACCATAGCGGGCATCTTTGTCATTATGGCGCGGACACGCATACGGGCGGAGGTTGTCTTTCTGGGCGCGCTCACGGTGCTGCTCGTCACGGGCGTGGTGACGGAGGAGGAAGGAATGGCGGGATTCGGGTCGGAGCCAGTGGTGGTTCACGCGGCGTTTTTCGTCATCATTGCGGCGCTCATTCACACGGGCGTGCTCTACTGGTTGTCGAAAAACGTGCTTGGAACGCCCAAAACACGCGTGGGCGCACTGTTGCGACTGATGATTCCCGCCAACGTGCTTTCGGCCCTGATGAACTCGGTGAACATTGTTGCACTGCTCATCGACGCCGTCAAACTCTGGGCTCACAAACTCGGCGTGGCGCCGTCGAAACTGCTGCTGCCGTTGAGTTACGCTGCCGCGATGGGCGGAATGTGCACGCTGCTCGGCAACTCGTCGAACTTGGTGATTGCGGGCCTTTATCTGAAACAGACTGGTGAGACGATGAACGTGTTCGAACCGCTTGTGCCAGGACTTATACTCACCGTTACCGGTACCGCCGTGGTTATTCTTCTGCAAAGGCTCATTCCTGAACGCAAATCTTCGGAGCACACCTTCGAGACCACAAGCGACTACACCGTCGAACTGCTTGTGCCGACTGACAATCCTGCCGTTGGTTGCTCGGTTGAGGAAGCTGGACTTTACAACGTGAAAGGCGGCTCGCTGGTTGAGATTGTGCGGTTCGACAAGGAAGTGATAATGCCCGTGCCCAAGACCGAATGGATTCTGGGCGGCGACCGACTAATCTACGCAGGCCAAATCAACGAGATTCTTGAACTCAAACGCACTCACGGCCTTGCAGCCGCCGATCACCACGTGTGGAGCATAAACGATATCGACACCAGCCGAAAAATGCGCACCGCATATATAACCTTCGGCAGCGACCTTATCGGGCAATCGATGACGCAGAGCGATTTTGAGCAGAAGAACGATGTGGTGCTTGTGGCCGTGGCCCGTCAGGGACAACGAGTGGATGGACAGCCGCGCGAGATTATCCTTCAGGCGGGCGACACGCTTCTGCTTGAGTGCCCCGCAAAAAGCGACAACCAACTCGAGCGCAACAACCACCGCAGCCTGACATTCTTCGATTCGCATTTCGTGCCCGAAATAGGCTCAAAAACAATCACTTCAGCCGCCATACTGGTGCTGATGTTCATCTTCTCGTCGTTTCACGTGATGCCGCTGATGGCCACCACAATGCTGGCCGCAGGTCTGATGATGATTTTCAAGTGCTGCAGGTTCGACAATGTGGTGAAATACATTGAGTGGGACATTCTGCTCATTCTGGGCGCCACAGTGGTCTTCTCAACGGCCATAACCAAAACTGGCATTTCGGGCGCTCTGGCACAAAACATTATCGATGTTTTCGGCACCAATCCCTACGTGATACTGGCCGTGATGTGCCTGATAGCGTCGGTTGTGACTGAATTTGTAGGCGATGTGGCCGCGGCCGCCATTTTCTTCCCCGTGATGTTCGGTCAGGCCGAAATGCTGGGCTGCAGCCCGATGCCGTTTGTCGTCTCGCTGATGCTCTGCGTCACGTTCAGTTACTCGTCGCCCATTGGCAGCATTCAAAATATGCTCGTCTTCGGCCCAGGCTCGTTCCGCTTTTCCGATTTCGCACGTGTGGGCGTGTGGCTTCACATTGTTCTGCTTGTCGCGATGCTGGCCATTGTAAATCTTTTGTATCCAATGTATATTTGACAAATAAAAAATTACTGAAATGAACACATCAATCCAACAGCAAGACAGCACCGTCACCGCCATTCTCGAGGGCAGGCTCGACACCGCCGCCGCACCCGAAACCGAAAAGGAACTTCAGCCGCTCTACGACCTGAACGGCCAGAACATTGTGTTCGATTGCTCGAAACTTGAATACATCTCGTCGAGCGGCCTGCGCATTTTTCTCGGCGTGCTGAAAAACGCCAAACCCAAAGGTAGCCGCGTCAGCATCACAGGTCTCACCCCCGACCTGAAGAACATCTTCGCAATGACGGGGTTCAATCATCTGTTTGATGCGGTGGAGTGATTTCACACAAAGGTACAGATAGCAAGGATGGTTTGAAGTATCGCTTACGCGAGAAATTATAAGAAAATTAGATTTAAAAATTAAACAAAATTCATAATCAATTGATTTTGAATATTTTTTTGAATCAATTTTCGAATAATTTCCGCCCGCTAGGGCGTGCAATTAAAAACCTCGCACAGATTACACAGAAAACACAGATTTTTCTCTAACCAAACGAATCCGAATATATCCAAACATGGCGCGCTGAAGGCGCAAAACAACATAGCCCAAGGCAAGCGCAGCGGCGCCTTGGATAATACGAACCAAGGGAAAGCGCCCTATAGGGGCAATTCATAAAATTGGTATGAGTTGCGCTCATTACATTCCTAGTGCCTAATGCCTAGTGCCTAATGCCTGTATCCCAACACCCATTATTTGGTGAATCGGTGAATCGGTGAATCGGTGAATTGTTTAGAAGTTTAGAAGTTTAGGAGTTTAAAGCGTTACCAACACCTAGTGCCTAATGCCTAATGCCTGTATCCCAACACCCAATATAAAAAAATCCTAGGACTTAATCTTCATAACCGCGGGTGAGCGAAGCGTAACCCGTGGTGGCTCGTCACACCACGAAAAAGCAGTCCGGAGGACTGAACCCCAGATAGGTTCACTCTTTCAGAGTGTTGTTCCATGTGAGTTTCAATCCGGCAGTTGCGCTTCGCTTACAGCCGGTTATGCAAATCACGTCTTTCAGACGTTTCTCCGTGGTGCACAACAACAAATGTCCGTAGGACATTCATATCGGTAGAAAGAACAAATCACCCCGCCAGAACAACCCCGCTAGGGGTTGCATAGCAAACGCCACGGCGCATGTTTATATGCAACGCCTACGGCGTAGAACCCAATGATTGACGGCAATATCTACCGATATTTATCCCCTATGGGGATATTTTGCAAAATTTTATTTCCAAATTTTCGAACAATTTCCGCCCGCCAGGGCGCTACCCCAACCCAAAAACGCTTGCGTTTTTAAAATTTCCGTGTTTTCTGTGAGTTCCGTGGTTAAACATTTTTGTGGTTAGAACCAAAAAATCGCATTTCCGCCCGTTAGGGCGCCCCCCATCCAATTCTCGCTTGCGAGAAAAATCGGTTAGCGAAAAAAATCTCTAACCAAATTTATCCAAAACAATCCAAAATCGTTGATGCGTTTAGATGGAGACAAAAATCTGATTTCCTAATAATTCCCGTGCCAGCGCTCCCCACAACCCCTCCGTATCCTCGGCTCCCGCTGCCCTCTATGTGTGAAATACGCACAAATTTTCGGTTTTTACATTGTTTGTTTTTGAAGAAAAATTGTACCTTCGCGCCCCGAAAAACAACAAAGTTATATCAACCAATGTTAACAGTAGCACCTCAAACTACCCATAAAACGGTATGCTGCGCAACGTATGCAGTTGTGGCAGAATTAGAGGAAACAAATCACTATGTATCAACACATTGTGGTTTTTATTCCGCAATAATTAGCCGTTACATTTCGTCGTTACCGCCGCCGTGAGACGGATAGCGCCATTGGCGCCAAGCCGTTTTTGCGGCTTTTCTTTTTTTTATAGCAATTCAACAATATCATTTTAAATAACAAACAAAAAAAATAGTAATGAACGCAACAAAATTGATTTTACACTTTACAAAAGCCGCTCTGACAGTGGTTTTGTTATTCTACGCGATGGCAGCATCGGCACAGACACTCATTGAAATACCGAAAACAGGCGAAAAGACATACACCATCACCGATGTCACCGCAACATACACAGTGAAGAACAGCTCTAGCTTCACAAGTGGTGAATACAAAGGGTACTATAACAACAATAACAACGGCTATCTGTTGTTGACCGCCCCCGAAAAATATGTTATGACTGTGTCGGGAAATGCGTATCTTTATAAATGGTCATCGATGGCGGGGACGGACCATTTGGATATATTCGACGGTAGCACTACTAGTGCCAACTGTTTGGGTCAGTTTTGGTGCAAAGGCAAAACAACTACTGCACCTAAAGATCCTATTTATCCAGTAAAAGTCTCGGCAAAAAGCACATCTAACCAACTTCTGTTTTACTTCTATGCAAATGATGCTGGATATGACAAAGGATTTACCTTGACGGTTAAACTCATCGACACCCGCAAGCCCCTCAAAGACCTAGCGGTTACAATAATCCCCGCACAAACCTACACAGGCTCGGCACTCACGCCCGCTGTAACCATCAAAGACGGCGAAACAACACTTGCCGAAAACACTGACTTCACCGTAACGTATTCTGACAACACCAATGCCGGCACAGCAAAAGTAACCATTACAGGCAAAGGCAATTACAGCGGAACGATAGAAAAAACGTTTTCAATCAATGCCAAAGCCTTAACCGCTTCAAATGTTTCCGACATTGCCGCTCAAACCTACACCGGCTCGGCATTTACGCCAACTGTAACCGTCAAAGACGGTAGCACTACGCTCACGCTCGGAACAGATTATGAGGTTTCATATTCTGCCAACACCAATGCTGGCACAGCCACTGTAACAATCACTGGTAAAGACAATTACAGCGGAACTGTGAATAAGACATTCGCAATCAATGCCAAAGCCTTAACCGCTTCAAATGTTTCTGACATTGCCGCGCAAACCTACACCGGCTCGGCTCTCACGCCTGTTGTAACCGTCAAAGACGGCAGCAAAACGCTTACGCTCGGAACGGATTTTGAGGTTTCGTATTCTGCCAACACCAATGCTGGCACAGCAAAAGCAACCATCACAGGCAAAGGCAATTACACGGGTTCGGTAGTGAAGACATTTACCATCAACCCGAAGTCGCTTTCTGACATCACCGTTTCTGACATTGCCGCGCAAACCTACACCGGCTCGGCTCTCACGCCCGTTGTGGCCGTAAAGGACGGCAGCAAAACGCTTATAAACGGCACTGACTACACTGTAACTCTTCCCGACGACGGCTGCACCAATGCAGGTATTTACACGGTAACTATTGCAGGCAAAGGCAACTACGAAGGCTCTGTAGACAAGACCTTCATCATCAATCCGAAGTTTCTTTCTGCCATCACCGTTTCTGACATTGCCGCACAAACCTACACGGGTTCGACACTCATACCCGCTGCAACTCTCACAGACGGCGACAAGGCCCTTGTACTCGGCCGCGACTACTATGTGGAGGTTCCCGCAGGCGGCTGGGTCGATGCCGGAGCTTACACTATAACTGCTAATGGCAAAGGCAATTACACGGGTTCGGTAGAAAAGACCTTCACCATCAACCCCAAGTCGCTTGCCGAATGTACTGTTTCTGACATTGCCGCTCAAACCTACACTGGCTCGGAACTTACGCCCGTTGGAACCGTAACTGATGGCAGCAAGGCCCTTGTACTCGGCCGCGACTACTATGTGGAGGTTCCCGCAGGCGGCTGGGTCGATGCCGGCGATTACACATTAACCGCTAAGGGCTTGGGCAATTACACTGGAACGTTGGGAAAAACCTTCACCATCAATCCAAAATCGCTTGCCGAATGCACTGTTTCTGACATTGCCGATCAAACCTACACAGGCTCGGCACTCGAACCCGCAGTTGCAGTAACTGATGGAGAAACCCAGCTTGTAAAAGGCACTGATTACACCGTAACACTTCCCGAAGGCGGTTGCACCAACAGAGATGAATACGACATAACAATCGCTGGCGTGGGCAATTACACGGGTTCGGTGGAAAAGACATTTACCATCAATCCCAAATCGCTTGCCGAATGCACCGTTTCTGACATTGCCGCTCAAACCTACACTGGCTCGGAACTCACGCCCGTTGGAACCGTAACCGATGGCAGCAAGACCCTTGTATATGGCACCGACTACTATGTGCCGATGCCCGAAGGCGGCTGGGTTGATGCCGGCGATTACACATTAACCGCCATGGGCTTGGGCAATTACACAGGAACGTTGGAAAGAACCTTCACCATCAATCCCAAATCGCTTGCCGACTGCACTGTTTCTGACATTGCCGATCAAACCTACACCGGTTCGGCACTCGAACCTGAAGTTACAGTAACAGATGGAGAAACATTGCTCGTAAAAGGCACTGATTACACTGTAACACTTCCCGAAGGCGGTTGCACCGATAAGGGTAATTACGACATAACAATTGCCGGCACAGGCAATTACACGGGTTCGGTGAAAAAGACCTTCACCATCAACCGCAAACCGCTTGCCGAATGCACCGTTTCTGATATTGCCGCTCAAACCTACACTGGCTCGGCACTCATGCCCGTTGGAACCGTAACTGATGGCGACAAGATCCTTGTACTCGGCACCGACTATTACGTGTCGATGCCCGAGGGCGGCTGGGTCGATGCCGGCGATTACACTTTAACCGCCAAGGGCAGGGGCAATTACACAGGAACGGTGGAAAAAACCTTCACCATCAATCCGAAGGCAGTAACCGTAACAGCCGCCGACAAGTCGAAGCTTTATGGTGAAGCCGACCCCGAACTGACCGCTACAGTAGATGGCGTTATCGGCACTGATGAAATAGTTTACACCATCAGCCGCGCCGAGGGTGCAAACGCTGGTGAATACGCAATCACACCTTCGGGTGATGCCGTGCAAGGCAATTATGCCGTAACGTATGTTGCAGGCAAGTTGACAATCAATAAAGCTACGCCAGCATTTGTTGCATTTGAAAACCAAACGATTAACTGCAATCAAACATTGGATGATGTGACTCTTCCAGAGGGTTACACTTTCGTGAATGCGGGCGCAGCGTTGGCAATCGGCGAAAATACCGTCGCACTTAACTACAATCCTGATGCTGACAATTACGAGACGGTGGAGGGCAACTTTACTGTAACTGTCATCGGTCACGATTTTGGCGCAGCAACATATGAGTGGAGCGCCGACAATGCAACCTGCACCGCCACAAAAGTTTGCTCACGCGATGCAAGCCACGTTGAAACCGAGACTGTGAACTCAACCGTAGTAACCGTAGCCGCAACCTGCGAAGCCGCTGGCTCGGCAACCTACACTGCAACGTTCACCAAAGAAGGTTTTGCCGCACAGGAGAAAACCGTTACAACCGATGCGGCTCTTGGTCACGATTTTGGAGCAGCAACATATGAGTGGAGCGCCGACAACGCAACCTGCACCGCCACAAAAGTTTGCTCACGCGATGCAAGCCACGTTGAAACCG
>CAMHPA010000049.1 GCA_946186925.1 uncultured Bacteroidota bacterium
TTATTCAGACTGATACAATCGTTGACGAGTTTCCGACCGACACTCTTAATCTGGCCGACACACTGGCAAATCTGCCGCCCGAACCTGTGCCAAAGGCCGTCAAGACGAAACCGAAGGAAGAGAAGAAAACCGTGGTTGTCAAAAAGAAAATCATCCGTCACCGCAAGGTTGTGGTGACCGACACCGTGAGCACATCAACCACCAATCCGTAATTTATGAAATCGCTGCTAACCATTCTTTTAGCTATTGCAGGCTGCCTGTTGTCGGGCGGTCTTTTCGCGCAAGATACAGTCTACATTTACGAGGAAGTAATTGTGTACGACACTGTGTATGAGTATATTGAGAAGCGAGTCAACCCGTTTGAAGACACCAAGGCAATGCGAATTATTCAGGTTGACACGCTCACCAACACATCGAACCTGCTGATTATCGGCAACGGCAAAACCACAACCATTCCCATCGACAATGTGGTTATCGGTGAGGATGTTAAGAAAAACGACAGCACAAACAGTGTGGGCTTTTGGAATCTTATGGCTTTTGCCGTTAAAAATATGCTCATCGACAAAAGCACACTCGATATGTTTTTGGGTGCCGGCGCGTGGACAAGCATTTGCAGCCCGATAGTGGTTGAAGACCATTTGGCGTGGAATCCGGGAGGAAACGCCACTGTCAACTTCGGTGTGAATTACGAGACACAATTCATCAGCCGGTTCACTTTGGGTACGGGTGCCGCTATTCATTTTCTGTTTGAAAACGAAGGACTTAAAGGAAAATTCACTTGCAACTATCCCGACTGCGGCTTTTGCTCTGGCGACACAAAATACACTATAAGTATCGCCACCTTTAACATCGAAAAAGGCGAAAAAGGCCACGGCGAGGGCCTTGATATGCATTGGAATGAGGACGAGAGCACCGGGCATTACGAGGATTCGGTTGGTTTGGTGGAATCGACAACCAACTATGTGATGTTTGCCGTGCCGGCGCGCTTAGGCTTCAGAATAGGCAGATTCAACCCTTATATCGGCGCTGAATACAACATCCGAATGGCGATGAACAACGATTTGAAAGACCTGCACTCGCTAGGCATCATCACGGGTATGCGCATCGATTTGAGCAAGCATTTTGCCGTGTCGAACAACTTCTACATCCCAATTACCAAGGATATGACGCACCGCGGCACGCTCTACAGCCGCACCGACGGCAGCCGCATCCGCAGCGACAATTACACTTGGCGCACCTTCCGAATAGAATTGGCAGGGCATTTCAAGTTTTAGCCGACAAGCTCAAGACACAACAAAAAAGCACCGGATTTTTCGGTGCTTTTTTGTTGTATTGTTGATTTGATATTTAATCAGCTAACTGGCTAATCGACAAATAATTCAATCATTCATTCATCCCGATAGCTATCGGGGCTTCAATCACCAAATGTCAACGCGCTCGTTTTCAGGCACAAACATCTTGTCGCCTTCCTTCACGTCAAAGGCTTCGTACCACGCTTTGATGTGCGGCAGAGTGCCATTCACGCGCCAACGGCCAAGCGAGTGCACGTCGCTCTTGGTGCGCACGCGGATTTCTTCATCGCGGATGTTGTTGGCCCATACGGTAGCATATGCCAAAAAGAATCGCTGTTGAGGTGTGAAACCGTCTTTTACGGGCAGTGGCGCGTCTTTAGTAGCATTCAGAAAAGCCTGATATGCGACTTGCAGACCGCCGTGGTCGGCCAGATTCTCGCCCAAAGTTAGCTTGCCGTTGGCTTTCAGGCCGTCGAGCACTTCAATGTTGTTGAAGAACTCAACCAAAGGTGTTACGTGCGCGTCAAACTTCTCGGCATCGCCTTGGGCCCACCATTCGTGCATATTGCCGTCCTTATCAAACTTACGGCCTTCGTCATCGAACCCGTGAGTCATTTCGTGGCCGATAACCACGCCGATGGCGCCGTAGTTGAAGGCATCGTCGGCTTCCATATCAAAAAACGGATATTGCAGGATGCCGGCCGGGAAGCAAATCTCGTTAGTGGTCGGGTTGTAGTAAGCGTTGATCGTTTGCGGCGTCATGAACCATTCGTCAGGATCTACGGGCTTATTGTAGTGTTTCTCAACGAAATAGTTAAATTCGTTAATATTGATATTCATCATGTTTTCCCACAGCGATTTGTCGAGCGAAACGCTCAGATGCTCGTAACTGCGCCATTTGTCGGGGTAACCGATTTTTGTGTGGAATGTGTTCAGCTTGTCAATGGCGACGTTTTTGGTTGAATCGCTCATCCAATCCTGAGCCTGGATGCGCTCGCGCAGTGCGGTTTGAAGGTTTTGCACGAGTTTCACCATACGTTCCTTATGCGGTGCGGGGAAATATTTCTCGACATAAATTTGCCCAATGGCTTCACCCAAATTGTTGTTGCATATGCCCACGGCGCGTTTCCAACGCGGTTGTTCCTGTAAGCGGCCGCTCAACACCTTGCCATAGAAATTAAACTGTTCACTGCGCACTTCATCCGACAGGTATGAAGCCGATGCATCGATGTATGTCCATTCAAGAAACGACTTCTGGGCTTCGACACTTTCATCGGCAATCAGAGTGTTCAGTTCGGCCATAAAATCAGGTTGGCCCAAATTCAAATACTCAAGATTAATGAATCCCATCTCATTGCAAAAAACGTCAAAATCAATGTTTTTGTATGTGTCTTGCAATGTCGCGTAGCTGATTTTGTTGTAGTTGGCTTCAGGGTCACGCAGTTCGACACGGAATTTTGATGCTTTTGCCAATCGGGTTTCAATTTTCAGCACATCTTCCATTTTTTGTGTTGCCGTTGTGGTGTCGTAACCGACAATCTCAAACATTTTCTGCACGTAAGCCCTGAACGCTTTCATGATATTGAGAGTGTTCTCATCGGTGTCGGTATAATATTCCCTTTCGTTGAGCGTCAAACCGCCTTGTACTATTGAAACAATGTAATTCTTGCTGTCTTTGATGTCAGTTTCAATTCCATAGTTAAAATATCCAGAGATACCTTTGTGCATGAATTTGACCATTGTGGCGAGCAGTTCGTCTTTGTCTTTGATGCCACGAATCGTATTCAGGTCAGACTCAATAGGTTTGATGCCGTCAGCGTTAAGTTTGGTGCTGTCCATCACTTGGTTGTAGAGCATGGCGATTTTATGTGCCACCGACCCTTTTTTTTGTGGCTGGCTGGTCAGACCTGTTATCAGATCATTAACTTGCTGACGGGTGATTTCATCCACCATTTCAAATGAACCATACCGTGAAAACTCGCCGGGTAGCGGGTTGTTTTTCATCCAACCGCCGCAGGCGAACTGATAAAAATCGTCGGCGGGGCGCACCGATGTATCAAAATTCTCAAGCCGGATGCCTGATTTCTGTTCCGGCTGGCTGCATGATGCTATCATTGCTGCTATAGGCATTAAGAGTAGTGTTTTTAAGTTGTGAATCCTTTTCATAACGCTGATTAAATTGATAATGACTACAAACATAATTATTTAATATGAATATGATTTGATTAAAGGGGAAAAATCGCATCAGCAATTTAGCGGTAAAAGTAAGCTTCTGAATATCAATATTGTATAAAACTCATATTTGCGTCTCGTAAATCGTTTCCCAAACAATCAGAATAAAAAGTAAAAAATACTTTTTCAACTCGTTTCCGTTACCGATATTTGTGTAATTTTGGATAAACGCATAATTGGAAAACGATATGAAACAACTCAATAGAAACACAGCCACGGCCAAAACCTACACCGAAAAGGTGATTCAGTTTGGCGAAGGAAATTTTTTGCGCGCTTTCGCGGATTGGATTATCTGGCGGACCAATCAACGGACCGATTTCAACGCGTCGGTTGTGGTGGTGCAGCCGCGGGCGGGCGGCAAAGTGGCGATGCTCAACGCTCAAGACGGGCTTTATCACCTTAACCTTCAAGGACTTGACGGCGGCAAAACGGTTGACGCCATTGATTTGATTGACGTTGTGAGTCGCGGCATTGACCCGTACAAAGATTTCGATGCCTACTTGAAACTGGCCGAGCAACCCGAAATGCGGTTTATCATTTCGAATACCACCGAGGCAGGAATCGCCTTCGACCCTGCGTGCAAGTTCACTGATAAGCCTGCGCTCTCATATCCTGGAAAACTCGTGCAGTTGCTCTACCACCGCTTTGAGTTTTTCAAAGGCGATGTCTCGAAAGGCTTCATTATCTTGCCGTGCGAGCTTATCTTTCACAACGGCAGGCATTTAACCGAATGTATCAATCAATATATCGACCATTGGAATCTTGGCAACGGGTTCAAAACGTGGTTCGAGACGGCGTGCGCGGTTTACAGTACGCTTGTCGACCGCATTGTGCCTGGCTATCCGAAAGACAACGCTGACGCGATTAAGGAACGTATCGGCTTCGATGACAATCAGTTGGTTGTGGGCGAAGTTTTCCACCTGTGGGTGATTGAAGCGCCTGAATCGCTTTCGCGAGAGTTCCCTGCCGACAAAGCGGGGCTGAACGTGCGTTTTGTGCCGTCGGAAGCGCCGTACCACGAGCGCAAGGTGACGCTCTTGAACGGTCCGCACACGGTTTTGTCGCCTGTCGGTTACCTTTCGGGGCTCAACACCGTGCGCGAATGCTGCACCGACGAACTGATTGGCCAATTTGTTGACCGCGTGATGTTTAGCGAACTTCTGCCCACACTGAATCTGCCCGAAGATGAGTTGCGGCAGTTTGCGCTGGCCGTGAAGGACCGCTTCAACAATCCGTTTGTAAAACATTATGTTACAAGCATTATGCTCAACTCGTTCCCGAAATTCAAGACGCGCGACCTGCCTGGCCTGAAAACCTATCTTGAGCGCAAAGGCGAGTTGCCGAAATGCATTGTACTTGGTCTGGCGGCCATTTGCACCTATTATAAAGGTGGCCGCCGCGGTAACGATGAAATCGTGCCCAACGACGCACCCGAAATTCTCGATTTGCTCAAAACACTTTGGGCAACAGGTAGTTGCGCCGAAGTTGCGAAGGGCGTTCTGGCCGCAAAAGATTTGATTTGGGGCGAAGATTTGAACTCGATTCCTGGGCTTACCAACTTGTTAACCAACTATTTGGAACAGATTCAAAAGTCGGGGATGCGCGAGACGGTTAAATCGGTTTTGTAATTATGGCACAATATATTCGAATCAATCAGGCTGATAATGTGGCGGTTGCGCTTGCGCCGCTTAAGGCTGGCACGCCAATCGACATTGACGGCGTTGTCTTGCGCGACGATATTCCCGCAGGGCACAAGTTCGCGCTCTGCAATCTCGCTCAAGGCGAAAACGTTGTGAAATACGGCTTTCCAATCGGGCACGTGACACGCTCGGTCGATGCTGGGTGCCATATCGACCATAACATTTTGAAAACCAATCTTGAAGGCGTATCGGAATATACTTACACACCGAATCTTACTGGAATTGAACCTGTCGCCGCAAAACGCTCATTTAAAGGCTTTAAGCGTGCAAACGGCGATGTCGGCATACGGAACCAAATCTGGATAATCCCGACGGTGGGCTGCGTGAACGGAATCGCACAGAAACTTGCCGAGCGTTTCAGCGCCGAAGTGGCTGGGCGGATGGGCAGCGTTGACGCAATTGTTGCATTTCCACATAATTACGGCTGCTCGCAACTCGGCGGCGACCACGAGAACACGCGCAAAATCCTGCGCAATATGGTGCTGCACCCCAACGCTGGCGGCGTGCTGGTGGTTGGTTTGGGCTGCGAGAACAACCAAATGTCGGCTTTCCGCCCGATGCTCGGCAATATCGACGAAAGTCGCATAAAAATGTTTGAAGCACAGAAAGTTAGTGGCGATGAAGTGGAATACGGACTTGGGCTTTTGCGCGAGATTTTCGCCGTCTGCTCAAAGGATGTCCGCGAAGATGTGCCTATGTCGGAACTGCGTGTGGGCTTGAAATGCGGCGGTTCCGACGGGCTGTCGGGCATTACGGCCAACCCGCTTCTGGGCCTGTTCAGCGACTGGCTGGTGGCGCAGGGCGGAACAACCGTCCTGACCGAAGTGCCAGAGATGTTCGGCGCCGAAACAATCCTGATGAACCGCTGCGAGAGCCGCGCCATTTTCGACAAAACGGTTGCTCTCATTAACGATTTTAAAAGTTACTTTATCGCTAATAATCAGCCTGTTTACGAGAATCCGTCGCCTGGGAACAAGGCTGGCGGCATATCGACGCTCGAAGAAAAATCGCTCGGCTGCACGCAGAAATGCGGCAAGAGCACCGTCCGCGACGTGCTGGCCTACGGCGACCGCCTTGAGCGCCGCGGTCTGAACCTTTTGAGCGCCCCTGGCAACGACCTTGTGGCAAGCACCGCACTGGCCGCAAGTGGCTGTCAGTTAGTACTTTTCACCACTGGCCGCGGCACACCGTTCGGCACTTTTGCGCCAACGCTGAAAATCTCGACCAACACGCCGCTTTTCGCCAACAAGCCAAACTGGATTGACTTCAACGCGGGCGTAATTGCTGAAAATGATTCAATTGAGAGCGTGTTGCAGAGTTTTATCGAATTTGTGACGAGCGTGCTCGAAGGCGCACCGACAAATAACGAGCGGAACGAGTATCGCGAGTTTGCAATTTTTAAAACTGGGGTGACTTTATAACGGTGTGTCCTGACGGACAGAAATTTTATGAATCGCACAGATGACACAGACCCGATGGGAACACAGATTTTCGCAGATATGAATTTAAAAAAAATAACTCTAAATAGATAAAAACCCGCCGTCAGGCGGCCAACAACAAACACATAAAAACGCATAAATGACTATAATAGACGCACATAGCCACCTTTGGCTGAAACAGGACACCGTGGTTGACGGGCAGCGGATTTACACCACCACCCGTGGCCGCTCGATGTTTTTCGACGGCGAACGTCAGATGCTGCCACCGTTTATGGCCGACGGACGCAACACCGCCGAAATTTTCATTGCCAATATGGACTATGCGCAGGTGGGCGGAGCTGTTGTGGTTCAGGAAGTTATCGACGGTTACCAAAACGATTACCTTGCCGAAGTTGCGCAAAAATACCCCGAACGCTTCTTCGTCTGCGGAATGCCGCGGCTTGGTTTGGAATCGGTTGAAGCCGAAAAACTGATTACCGCCGACAATATTTTGAGCGATGTCAAAGCCTTGTATTCGCTTGGTTTTAAGGGAATTGCTATTCCTGGGCACCGCGTCCGCCGTCCGCTGGCCGACCTTCTGCCAGCAATGAAGTTTATGGAAGCGAACCAAATGATTTTCTCGATGTGCCTTGCCGACGACGAAAGGCAGATTGCAGAATTTCAGCAACTTATAGCGGAATGCCCGAACTTGAAAATAGCAATCGGGCACTTCGGGCTGGCGACCACCAAAAATTGGAAAAATCAGATTCTTCTGGCGCGAAACGCGAATGTTTTTATCGAGTCGGGCGGCATTACCTGGCTGTATAACAGCGAGTTCTATCCGTTCCCATCGGCGGTGAAGGCCATTCGCGAAGCGGCTGACCTGGTTGGTATCGGCAAACTGATGTGGGGCAGCGACTATCCGCGCACCATTTGCGCCATAACCTATCGAATGTCGTACGATTTTGTACTGAAAACCAACGAGTTGACCGACTTGGAAAAATCGGCCTTCCTTGGCGAGAATGCGGTTAAGTTCTACGGATTCAAGAATTTACCACAGTTACCTTACATTAAGAATATGTCAGAATAAGAAATACCTAAAATTTTAATCGTATAAATATGAAAGCAATTGAAATTCAAACACCTGGCAACGTTGCGGTTGTCGATGTTGAAAAACCGACCGCAAAAAGCGGCGAAGTGCTGCTGAAACTCGGCTACGTGGGCTTTTGCGGCTCTGATTTGAACACCTATCGCGGCGGAAACGCAATGGTGACATTCCCGCGAATCCCTGGGCACGAAATTGGCGCCACCATTGTTGAACTTGGTAGCGATGTGCCGTCGCAACTCAAAGTGGGACAGACGGTTACCGTTAATCCTTACACCAACTGCGGACATTGTGCGTCGTGCCGCCGCGGCCGTGTGAATGCCTGCGAAAACAACGAAACGCTTGGCGTTCAGCGCAATGGCGCGATGCAGGAATTTATCAGCCTTCCGTGGCAGAAAATCATTCCGTGCAGCTCGGTTTCGGTGCGCGACGCGGCCCTGATTGAGCCGATGAGTGTTGGTTTTCACGCTGTCGATCGTGGCCGAGTGACTGATACTGACACAGTTATGGTAATCGGCTGCGGAATGGTCGGTCTAGGCGCAGTGGTGCGTGCCGTGATGCGCGGCGCAACCGTCATTGCCGCCGACCTTGACGACGAGAAACTTGCCATTGCCCGCCAACTTGGCGCCACTTACACCTACAACACCGCCACCGAGTGGAATCTGCCCACGCCCGACGTTGTGATTGAAGCCGTTGGCGCCGCGCCCACCTATCAGTTGGCCGTCAACAAGGTGGCCTTCACGGGGCGCATTGTCTGCATTGGCTATGCCAAAGCCGATATTTCGCTGACTACTAGCCTGTTTGTAAAAAAGGAACTCGACATTATGGGTTCGCGAAACGCCAATCCGTCTGATTTTGAAGCGGTTATCAAATATCTAACAAACTCTGGCGCGCCCGTTGAGAAGTTTATCAGCCGAATAATTGAGCCGCAGCAGTCCGCCGAAGCGCTGAAAACCTGGGCCGAAGCACCTGGAAAAGTCTTCAGAATTCTTGTTAAATGGTAAGATAATCAACAATATACAACTTTCAACTTTTAAAACTTAAAACTTATAACCACTAATAAATGGAACAGAGAAATCTTGGAAAAACGGGCCTGAAGTTGTCGGCTTTGGGCTTTGGCGCGTCGAGTTTGGGCGGCGTTTTTCACTCGCTGAACGAAGCCGACGGCATTCGTGCGGTGCACACTGCGGTTGAGAACGGAATCAACTTTATCGATGTGTCGCCCTATTACGGCCACCTGAAGGCGGAAATGGTTCTGGGTAAGGCACTTAAAGAGATTCCCCGCGACAAATTCATTCTTTCGACAAAGGTGGGGCGTTACGGCAAGGATGGCGTGAACACTTGGGATTATTCCGCAAAACGCGCTCACGACAGCGTTTTCGAGAGCATGGAGCGGCTCAATGTTGATTATATTGACATAATCAATGTGCACGATATTGAGTTTCAGGCGGCCATGCCTGTCGGTTTGCAAAAGATTGTGGATGAGACACTTCCTGCGCTTGTCGAACTTCGCGAGAAGGGAGTTGTGGGGCACGTTGGCATTACCGACTTGCAACTTGAGAACCTGAAATGGGTTGTCGAGCACTCGCCCGAAGGCACGGTTGAGAGTGTTCTGAACTTCTGCCATTACTGCCTTTGCGATGACAAACTTGTTGATTTTCTTGACTTTTTCGAAAGCCGAGGCATAGGTGTCATCAATGCGAGTCCGTTGTCGATGGGTCTTTTGACAATGCGTGGCGCCCCCGACTGGCACCCTGCGCCCGAAGCCTTGCGCAAGGCTTGCGCCGAAGCGGCAAAATACTGCGAGTCAATCGGTTATCCGATAGAAAAACTTGCAATGCAATACAGTCTTGGCAACAGCCGAATCGCTTCGAACTTGTTCTCGACAACCAATCCGCAAAACGTCTTGAAAAATATCGATTTTGTGAGCGAACCCGCTGATGCTGAAGTTGTTGCAAAGGTTCGTCAAATCATTGGCGACCAATTCCGTGTAAGTTGGAAAAACTCTTAAAAACCACATTTTTAACCACTAAAACCACAAATAAAATGAAGACAATCGAAAAAAGATACCTGGTGCCGTTCTGCCTTGTGACACTTCTGTTCCTGCTTTGGGGAATGGCTAACAATATGACAGACACGCTGTTAAGTGCCTTCAAGCGCATAATGTCGATGACCGACACGCAGACGTCGCTCATTCAGTTTGCGTTCTACGGCTCGTACTTCTGCTTTGCACTGCCTGCCGCGCTGTTCATTCGCAAATACAGTTACAAAAGCGGTGTCATTCTGGGCCTTGTGCTCTACGCCGCTGGCGCCATTCTGTTTTTCCCCGCGTCGAAAGCCGCTTCCTACGCTTTCTACCTGATAGCCATATACATACTGGCTGGCGGATGCTCAATTTTGGAAACCACGGCCAATCCGTACATTCTGTCGATGGGCTCACTCGAAACAGCCACCCGCCGATTGAATATCGCTCAGGCTTTCAATCCATTAGGCTCGATAACAGGCATTCTGATGAGTCAGTTTTTCATTCTTTCGCAACTGTCGAGCGCCACTGCGTCCGACCGCGCCGCAATGTCCGCCGCCGACCTTTCCGCAATGCAGTCGCACGAGCTGAACGCCATCACAGGCACCTATATGACGCTTGGTTTTGTGCTTTTGGTGATTATGGTTGTGATGCTTTTGGTGCGTATGCCCGAAGGCAGTGATAGCAGCCGCGATAGCGTGCTCGATTCGTTTAAACGATTGTTTAAGAATAAGAAATACGTGTTCGGTGTTGTTGCGCAGTTCTTCTATGTCGGCGCGCAAATCTGCGTTTGGTCGTTCACCATCCGCATTGTGATGCAGGAACTCGGCCTGCTTGAAGCCGATGCTGCAACCATCTATCTGTTTAGTATTATTGGATTTAGCGCGGCTCGATTCATCTTCACCTGGCTGATGAAATGGATTCAGCCGTCACGACTTCTGCTTTGGGCTTCGGCCGCCGATATTGTTCTGTGTCTGATAGTTGCGTTGTGCAGTGGCACAGGCGCGGTCTGCATTGCGGCGCTCATCGGCGTTAGTTTCTTTATGTCGCTGATGTTCCCAACCATCTACGGAATCGCGCTCGAAAACGTCGGTAAAGATGCCAAAATTGGTGCTTCAGGCTTGATAATGGCCATTTTAGGCGGTGCTCTTCTTCCCCCGCTTCAGGGTGCCATTTCTGACGCAACAAACATCAACATCTCGTATCTGGTGCCGATGGTGTGCTTTGTGGTGGTGCTGTTGTTCTCAATTTCGGTAAGGAAAGCGAGATGATATTTTAATATGTATTGTTAAGCTTAAGATGTATCTTGTGGCATTTTAATGGAACTTGCATGAAATGAAAGTGCTTTATTTATCGGCTTGGTATCCACATCGTTACGATGCGATGTCAGGGCTTTTTGTGCGTAAGCATGCCGAGTCAGCATCACATTTCTGCGATGTTTGCGTGCTTTATCTGTTTGCCGATGAAAACGTCAGGCAATTCGATGTTGTAGAACAGACAACCAACAGTGTACTAGAGGTTTACGTCTATTATCCGTTCACAAACAAGCCCGTTTTGCGACCACTGACAAAGGCCATCGGCTACGTTAGGGCATTTTGGCGCGGATTTGCGGTTGTTCGGCAGAAATTCGGGTTGCCCGATGTGGTGCAGGCCAATGTGCTGACACGCAGCGGTGTTTTGGCGCACAGGCTCAAGCGTAAATTCGGCATACCATATATAATAGTAGAGCATTGGACAAGATATTTGCCGCAGAATTTTAATTATAAGGGAATTGTGCGGAAATTTTTAACTCGTGTTTGCGTTAAAAATGCATCGTGCGTTTTGGCTGTCAGCAATATGCTGCGCGATGCAATGCAAAAGTGCGGATTAAAAAACGGCAACTTTCAAATTATTGACAATGTGGTAGATGATTTCTTTTATAAAGAACAAAAATCCAACACGGAACGTGGATTCAGATTTCTTCATATTTCGTGTTTCGAAGAGCCACATAAAAATGTCAAGGGAATATTGAATGCCACCAAGTTGCTATTACGGCAACGTTCTGATTTTGAATTAATTCTTGTCGGTACGGGAATTGATTGGCAAGAAGTTGTCCGATACGCCAAAGAGTTGAGACTACCCGACAATGTTGTGCACTTTGTCGGTGAGCAGACACCAGCCGAAGTTTGCCGTTATTTTACTGAAAGTGATGCACTTGTAATGTTTTCGCGGTACGAGACGGCGGGCATAACTTTCTGCGAGAGTTGGGCAACAGGCACGCCTGTCATCAGCACGTCGGTTGGCATCATACCCGATTGTTTGTCAGACACAAATGGCGTTTTGGTGGCAATGGAAGACGAGTCTGACCTTTGCGCAAAAATGTCGTGGATGATTGATAATCACAAGCATTTCAATGCTGACGAAATCCGCCAGACGGCACAAAGATTCACTTACGAAAATGTCGGAAAGCGGCTGTATGGTGTTTATTATCAAATAATTATGAAAACAAATACTACTATCTGCAAGTGATTGTCTAAGAATATGTTTGGTTACTGGGGGAAATATGGAAACGGTGTGCATGCAGAAAAGATAACAGATTCATCTGCAAGTTTTTTATTTGATAATGAGAAATTTAGTGTTGCTTTTTCACCAATGCCCAAGTTCTGCGAGGACAAAGTTTTCGTCGATACAGAAAAATATCTTTACCTAACGGACGGAGTCATATTTAATAGCGCAGAACTTTGCAAATTGCACGGTGTCAATAATTTGACTGAACTGATACCATTTATGTATGAGCAAAAAGGCGAAACATTCTATAACGGAATTCGCGGTTCTTTTTCGGGGCTCTTATATGATAAGCGTAATGATATCTTATTGATTTACAATGATCATATCGGCGATAGAATGATATTTTACACACAAATGGGTGAGTCATTCTATTTTTCCACCAATCTAAAACATCTGACGCAGTTATTGCCAAAATCTTACGAAAAAAAAATCGATGAAGAGTTTGTGCTGAGTATGCTTTCATATGGTTATTCGCCTAATCATCATACACTTATAGACGGTGTAACCCGAATTCCCGCAGGCTGTTATCTGAAAATATCAAAAGGCAAGGTTGAACAAATCCGCTATCATCGTTTCACCAATATTCCCAATGCTCGAACTGAAAAAGAAAATATTGAGCAACTGGATATACTGTTTCGCCGCGCGGTGAAACGCATTTTGGACAAGAACAAGCGATACAACTATCGGAATGTGATGCCGCTGAGTGCTGGCCTCGACTCGCGGATGACAGTTTGGGTTGCCCGTCAGCTTATCAGTGATGCCATAGAAAACGTAACATACTCACAAAGTGGGTATTACGATGAGATAACCCCGAAAGATATCGCAAAAACTTTGAATAATGTGATGCACTTCAAACCGCTTGATGGTGGCGATTATCTGAAAAATGTTGAAAGGTCGGTACAGCTCACAAATGGCTTGGTTAATTATAGCGGCGCCTCGCAAGTGATTGATAGCTTTGATGATTTGGGCGGCAAGGATAGAATCGGTGTCATAGCAACGGGAATGCTTGGCGACATAATTGTTGGCACGGGATATACACAAAATAATAGCAATCAGTCTGTTACGTTTGGTGATGGTGCTTTGTCGAAAAAGCTTTTGCCACGGCTTCAGCAAATAATGAGCCGTGATTTTTTGGATGAATTCCCGAATCGGGAGATTTACTATTTATATGTGCGCGGATTTAATTGTGCAAATCTTGGCTCCCCACTTGTTTTTCAGGAATTTACAGAATCATTTTCACCTTTCTACGACACGGATTTTCTTGAGTTTGCCTACACAATTCCCGTTTCGCAGCGTATTGGAAATGAAATCTACGACCAGTGGATTCTGACAAAGTATCCTGAAGTCGCGCGTTGGATGCATAATGGCACCCGCAGAATTGGCCGAAAAACACGTGTGGTTTCAATTTTTGGCCGCGGCATTCCGTTGGAAACCTTGCCACAGCGAATCGCGATGTATGTTCTGAAAAAGTGCCATATTCATAATTACGACAAATTGGAAAACGGCAGGACTATGAATCCGATAGACTCGTGGCTTGCTGAAAATGACTCACTTAGCGCATATATAGATGGCTATTTTGAGGGTAACATCGATTTGTGTGCGACAACAGGGTTGAAAGATGCCATTTGTAGTTTGTATAATAGTGGCACATCAACAGAAAAATTACTTGTAATAACTTTATTATCAGGTTTAAAGTATTTGGAATTATAAACTGCGCTCGTATCGGTTTATGATTCTCAGATACCAGATAATCTGATATCCAACAACGCAGAATCCTACTGCGCAATAAAGTGCAACGGCAATTGCAAAGCTATTCATTAAAATGCCTGTCAGTAAAGCGCAAATTCTTAAAATCAGATATATGATTTCGATGATTGCAGATGTGCGTTGCTTTTGAAATATGTCGGGAATAAAAGCGATGGTCGCGCCGACACAAATTACAGCAAGCCACGGAAGCATAAGTCTGATATACAATGCAGTATCATCCCAGCCATCACCAAGAAACCATTTTGTCAGCCATGGCATAATGAAAAACAGCGCAGCAAAAACTGGAATTACCACAGAAAATGTGTTGCGAATGAATTTGCAGAAAAAGCGTTTTATGCTTTCGTTGCGTTGTACCTGTTCTGCAATACGTTGAAAAAGAACCTGATAAAGCGATGCGGAAATCATATTCAGCGGACGGAAAGCAAGCGTTAGCGCCATTCCGAAAAATCCGATATGGCTCACGCCGAAAAAAGGTGCGAGAAGCAACACGGGCAAGTTGCCGCTCACATTGTTGATGAGAGTCCGCGGCAGCGAGTATTTCGGAAAATTGGCATACTCGCGGGCCATCAGGCGGCACTCGGCGCGGTCGAAAGTGAGCAGCGGACGAATAGCGGTGCGGAAAGTGGCGGCAACGTTGGTGGCAAGTGCGATAATTGGCGCCAAAACCGAACCCACAATCAGACCGTTGCGCAGGAAACCTGCAAGCCCCCATTTCAACCCCGCGCCTGTGGTGCATTGTGTTATCTGATAAGCACTTACCGAAGTGAACCGCCCGTTGCGCGTGTGCCAGTAGTTGAGTAGCGTCCAGAGTGAAATGGCAAAAATGTAAATTGGTAGCATCCAATAATTTGCGGTCAGTTCGGGTGCGTTAAGCAAGGCAGAAATTTGACTTGCAAACGGAATCGACAGCACGAATATCAGGCTGACAATCAGCGTTATGACAAACCCAACGTGAAAGCACGCCACACCGCTTTTCTCGCTTTTCGGCAGCATAATCGAGTTTTGGTATTCGGCAGTGGCGAACAGCGTGGCAATGCCGCCGATAGTCAGAAAAATGTTGAGTGTGCCAAAGTCGTCGGGCGTGTAAAGGCGCGTCAGAATAGGATAGACCAAAAGCCCGATAGCCTGCGCTATAATATTGGCTGTCAGTAGTTTTGAAGTGTTTTTGACTATGCTTGAGTTCATCGGATTCGCCTTTTTGGGTTGCGCAAAAATCACATTTTTGTGGCCACAACGCAAACTTTTTTCTCTTTCTTCACCTTGCCGTCAAGGTCGAACAACTCGCAGTAAATCACGTAGATACCCGTTGGAACGCGGCGATTGTTGTCGTCAAGGCCGTCCCAAGCCCAGAAACCGCTTGTGCCAAGCAGTTGGTTATTGACTAATGCGCGCATTCTCAAACCTTTAGCGTTAAAAATGGTGACATTAGCCATATATCCCGCTTCATCGACGTTGTATGCGATTTCGAGTTGGTCTTCAAAGCCGTCGTTGTCGGGCGAGAAGACTTCGCTGTTAAGGCTTATGAGCGATTCGCTGTCGGTGGAAATGGAACGCGCGGCCGAGTTTGGCAAGCCAGGCGTGGCCCAGCCGACCTGTTCCGAAGCCGAATGCCAGTTGCCAGGATTGTCGGCAGGTTGCTCATTGTCAATGCGTTCCAGACTGACGCCGTTCAAATCTTTCAGCAGTCCGAAGTGCATTTTGCTCGAGTAATTCACTTCGTCGAAAATGTTGCCAGCGGTGTCGGCAAGCACAATGTTGCCTTCGCCATCGGGCATCGACGGCAGAGCAGCCACTTGGTACAACTCGCCGTGACGGTAGGTTGCGGCAATGTTTGCAATGTCGGTCGAAATGGCTATATAGCTGTTTGGCAGCAAAATAGAGCCAAAACCGTCGATTGTTTTCGGGGTTTTCAGATTGCCGTCGGCACGGGTGGCCAGCACCAGACCCGCAATGTTTATGGCGTGGTCAGAGCGGTTGTAGAGTTCCACAAAATCGGCACCGTTGGGGTATGGATTGAACAATATCTCGCTGATTATCAAATCACCAGTTTCCGCTTTCCGCGGCAAGGCAAATCGAACGGTGTTCGCGGCCATTCGGTTTCCTGCAATGTCGGTCAAAGTGGAATCAACGGTCAGCGTATACGTCTCATTTTCAGATAGAAAATCATTAAGAATGGTAATGACCATAGTCAAGTCTTTGGCCGAAGTGTATGCGTAAGTGAAATGGTAGCCAACAGGCTCAATATTAAGCATTTCGTGATGACCATCGATTGTAACTGGCTCACTGAAATAGAGTTGCAGAGTGTTTTCGTCAACAGGCACGGCACGCAAAAGTCGCGGTTTAATGTTATCGACAATCGTTTGATTTATAGAATTTTGCGCGCAAGGTGTGCCACCTGCCGAGTTTTCGGTTTGAGCCCAGTTGGCCGCCGATTCGTCGGCATTGTCAACATCGATTCGCTCAAGCGAGTAGCCGCCCGCAGCCTTCAGGTCGTCGGCAAACCAACTCTGCTTGTAATTGGTTTGGCAAATGGGGTCGGCACCGTTCTTGCAAATGGTGATGCTGCCCGATTGCGGCAAAGCGGGCATCTTACTCACATTCACCACGTTGCCGTATTTCTGCATATCGTTATCGCCGCTCACTTTGGTTAGAATCGCGTAACTTTTCGCGCCAATCATCCCATCGTCGATATTGTAATATTTGTTGCCAATGATAATATTGTAGTCAACCAGATAAATGTCGAACGGACTGCGGTTGTAGAGTTCAATCCATTCATTTTCAGGCAGTCCCGCCGACGGTTCGGGCGTGGCCATAATCTCGCTAATCACCAAATCGTAGAGTGCGGCAGGGTGATAAACGAATTGTATCGTGGTGTCTTTCATTATGTTACCGCATTCGTCGGCAAGATTGGCAATGCGGATTTTGTGCGGTGCATCGGTGCTGTATGGCGCGTCGAAAACAAGCGTTAACTTGTTGTTCTCGAATGTTGTAGAGTCAAGTTTGCACTTGCTGTCCAACAGGTAGTTGGCGGCGCTTGTCAACGATTTCGTCGTGGGCGTTTCCGAAAACTCTAGTCGTAACTGATTGTCGGTCAACGGAACAAGATTCTCGATTTTGATAGGCGTTTTGTCTAAATTTCTGGCATACACAGAGTTACGCTGCCCAGGCGTGCCGCCGCGCAGGTCGGTTGAGAAGGCCCAGTTGTTCCATCCGCTGCACGTGTTTAGCGGGTCAATGCGCTCGAGCGCCCAACCGCCGTTGGATTTTTCAGCATCAGAAATCACTTTGTCAGAGTAAGTTAGGCTGTCGATAGTATGGCCTTGTGGCGAGACGAGCCGCAGGGTGCGCCCCGAGTTTGTCAGACTTGTCGAAGTCAGTCCGCTCGCAGCCTTGCCGTAAACCGAGAATGTATCGACGGCTGTTGCTGTGGTGATAATCAAATAGTTGCCCGCTGCAATAGTCGAGTCGGGCAGTTTGCGGACGGTGCCGCTTATGTCGAGAGTCCAACCGCCAAGCGAAATGCTGCGACTGCTGCTGTTGTAGAGTTCCAAGTAGTCGTAGTTTGGCAGAATGCCGTCGGTCGAGTTGTACATTATCTCGTTGAATACCAAATCGAAAGGTTCGGCGGGCGGAATAACCTCGAAGTCAATCTGCTGCGGTTCCATTGTCAGGCCGTTGCGCCCGATTATGCCCGAAACGGCCAGCGTGTGCGTGCCAGCGGCAAGACTGCCTGTTTTGATTGTAACTTTCAGTGGTTCAGCGGAATTGAACTGCGCGATTGAGACTGCCGCGCCGTCAATCGTATAGTTTGCCGCGTTGACCGCCGACAGCGAGTCGGGCGCACCCGAAAATTGGATTTCGACGGTCTTTTCATCGACGCAAACGGCTGATTGCAAGGCGATTGGCGATTTATGCCGCACAATGGTTGTATTGCCAACCCAAATTTGACCAGCACGTGTTTTTGAATAGACAAAATGGTAGCCGTGATATTGTAAATCGCTGTAAGTGTTATCGATAAAGTCGTCGCCAGCAATGGTGTCGGTCGAAGTTTCGGGACCGACAATGTAACTCAACGTCCAACTGCCTTTGGGTGTGCGAGTTACAACCATTTCAACCGCTTTTTCGGCCGTCCACTGGTAACGGGTTTGATAGAGAATTTTTTTCGAACCTTTGTCAATGCGGTACATCGTCAGATTTTTCTCACTTGCCGCCTGACAAACACCGACCGCGTAACCGCTTATCTTACTGTCAGATAGGTTGGAATCGGAAGCCATCAGCCAATAGCAGAACTTGTTGCTTGCTGTCGGCTCGAAGCCTGACGATAATCGGAACGTCCAAGTGGTTGTGCCATTGGCAAATAAGCCATCGGTATGAGCCGAAAGGAAACTTTTTCCAGCAACGCCTTCAAGATTGTGCTTAATCAGCGAACCATCTGAAATCCAGTCGGTTGCATTATCCCAACTGTCGAGCGCATCGCCACCCCGATTGTCGCAAAAAAGCGTATCTGCGGGTAACTGACTGAAAGTTATATCGTTGGCAAAAACATACCCGCTATTGGCACTACCTAAAAATATTGCCAGCCAAAATAAACAGAGAGAAAATTTTTTATTCATCTTTGTACGATTTCAAAAAATCGGTGCGTCAGAGCATAAGTCTTTGATAATCAAGGCATCTCAAAACATCGATTTTAAATTTCGAATCGAGTTAAAGATAGAAAATTATTAATAAAAAATTTAGACTATGAAGATAGCCGTTGTTGGTGCCAGCGGTGCCGTTGGCCAGGAATTTTTGAAGATTTTGAACGAGCGAAATCTTCCGATTGACGAGTTGGTGCTGTTCGGGTCGGCCCGCAGCGCAGGAACTTCTTACGAGTTCAAGGGTAAGAAAATTGTGGTTAAAGAGTTGAAACACAACGACGATTTCAAGGACATCGACATTGCCCTGACATCGGCGGGTGCCAGCACTTCGAAGGAATACGAGAAGACCATTACAAAATATGGCTGCATTATGATTGACAACTCGAGCGCGTTCCGTATGGACACCGACGTGCCTTTGGTTGTGCCCGAAGTGAACCCCGAAGACGCACTGAACGCACCGCGCAACGTGATTGCCAACCCGAACTGCACAACCATCATTATGGTGGTGGTTCTGAAGGCTTTAGAGCAGTTGTCGCACATCAAGCGCGTGCACGTGGCAAGTTATCAGAGCGCGAGCGGCGCGGGCGCAATGGGTATGGCCGAACTCGACCAGCAGATTAAGGATTATGCCGCAGGTAAAGAACTGACTGTCAATAAATTCTCATCGCAATTGCTCTACAATGTCATTCCGCACATCGACGTCTTCACCGACAACGATTACACGAAGGAAGAAATGAAAATGTATAACGAGACCAAGAAGATTATGCATTCCGACATTGCCGTGAGCGCCACCTGCGTGCGCGTGCCCGTTATGCGTGCTCACTCTGAAGCCATCTGGTGCGAGACAGAGAAACCTGTTTCACCCGCCGATTTCCGTGCCGCTTGCGCGAAAGCCGCTGGTGTGACGGTTGTCGATAACCCAGCCAACAAAGAGTACCCAATGCCATTGTTCGTCGCAGGTCAGGACAATGTGTCGGTAGGCCGTATCCGCGCCGACATTGCCAACCCCAACGGCATCACCTTCTGGTGCGTTGGCGACCAAATCCGCAAGGGGGCCGCTCTGAACGCTGTGCAGATTGCTGAATATCTGATTTCGAAGAAGTTTAATAAATAATAGGGTATAAGGCAGTTTGCCAACCTTTTTCTTGACGCCGCAATTGAGTTAGAAGCTTGATTGCGGCGTTTTTTTTGCCTAAAAAGCAGTCCGAAGGACTGAATTTGCATAACCGGCCGCAAGCGTAGCGCAGCCGCCGGTCGTTAATAACTCATACAACACTCTGGAAGAGTGAACTATATAAAGGTTCAGTCTTTCATACTGGTTTTTTCTGTGAGGCTTTCCCACGGGTTGCGCTTCGCTTACCCGCGGTTATGAAAATGTTGTCTTTCTGACAATTGTTCAATTCGCAGAAATGTTTTTTGTCGAACGATAGCCTTTATATTATTACTAGTGACAAATTGACACTATAATTCAGTTTGTATCTAATTTATTATCAATAAAAATATAATCCACTTTAAATTCTATCTGTCAAATTGGCATTAAATTTTGTCCGAAAAGTGGACAATAATTCCACTTTCGGGCATTGGCACAAAAGTTGAAAATGTATGGGCGTTTTCGATTTAGAAACAATGTAAAACTAAAATATGGAGGATTTGATTATGAAACTCGCAAGATTTAACAATTACCAACCGTCGGTATTCGACCCATTCTTCGACACCGATTTGTTTGATTGGGCAAACCGCAACTACTCTGAAACCAACACCACAGTGCCTTCAGTGAACATTAAAGAGAACGCCGACGCGTTCAACGTTGAAATGGCTGTTCCGGGGTTCGACAAAAAGGACTTCAACGTCAAACTCGACCACAACGTTCTGACAATCTCGTCGGAGAAAAAGGTTGAGAATGAGCACAAAAACGGCGAGCATTTCACCCGTCGCGAGTTCAGTTATCAGTCGTTCAGCCGCTCGTTCACGCTGCCTGAGGCCGCCAACGGCGACAAGATTTCGGCCAAATACGAGAACGGTATCCTGAACGTTGAGATTCCGAAACGCGAAGAAGCCAAACCGAAACCAATGCGTCAAATCGCTATCGCTTAAAAGGTTGAAAATTAATGTCTAACAAATAAATGGAGGATTTGAACTATGACACTCGCAAGATTTAACAATTATCCGTCGTTGTTCGACCAACTGTTTGACACTGACCTGTTTGACTGGTCGAACCGCAATTACTCTGAAACCAACACCACGGTGCCTTCAGTGAACATTAAAGAGAACGCCGACGCGTTCAATGTTGAAATGGCCGTTCCTGGGTTCGACAAAAAGGACTTCAAGATTGCTCTCGACCACAATGTTCTGACCATCTCGTCAGAGAAAAAAGTTGAGAATGAGACCAAAGAAGGTGAGCGCTTCACACGCCACGAGTATAGTTATCAATCGTTCAGCCGCTCGTTCACGCTGCCTGAGGCAGCCAATGGCGACAAGATTTCGGCTAAGTACGACAACGGTATCCTGAATGTTGAGATTCCGAAACGCGAAGAAGCCAAACCAAAACCAATGCGCCAAATCGCTATTGCTTAAAAGATTGAAAATTAATGTCTAACAAATAAATGGAGGATTTGAACTATGACACTCGCAAGATTTAACAATTATCCGTCGTTGTTCGACCAACTGTTTGACACTGACCTGTTTGACTGGTCGAACCGCAATTACTCTGAAACCAACACCACGGTGCCTTCAGTGAACATTAAAGAGAACGCCGACGCGTTCAATGTTGAAATGGCCGTTCCTGGGTTCGACAAAAAGGACTTCAAGATTGCTCTCGACCACAATGTTCTGACCATCTCGTCAGAGAAAAAAGTTGAGAATGAGACCAAAGAAGGTGAGCGCTTCACACGCCACGAGTATAGTTACCAATCGTTCAGCCGCTCGTTCACGCTGCCTGAGGCCGCCAATGGCGACAAGATTTCGGCTAAGTACGACAACGGCATCCTGAACGTTGAGATTCCGAAACGCGAAGAAGCCAAACCGAAACCAATGCGCCAAATCGCTATCGCTTAACGTTTTAGCAGCATAAACGAAAGAAGCCAACCCGCAAGGGCTGGCTTTTTTTTTGTGTTTGCGGTTAGGGTTTTCGCACAGATTACACAGGCTCGGCGGAGCCGAGGCACAGATTTCGTTTTGTGGTTTTTATACAGAATTGCAATCGGGCTTCAAAATCATACAAAACGTGGTTTTTGCCACATTATCAATCGTTTATTTGCTACAGATGCATTTTCTGACCGATGTTATACCCCCTCCGATTTTGTGGGGATGTCACATTGTGGCATCCGAATAGCATTGCAATATATCAACAACGCATACATCACGGTTGCTGCAGTGTGACAGCCTACAGTAGTCAATGGCAATTGCAATCCAACTACCGAGCATTATTGCTACACATATAATCAGATTTTTCATATTAACGTTCCAATTGAGTTAGATTAATTGCCTTGACGACAGTTACATATTTTTTATTTCCGCCAACATTCTCTGTTTGCATTAGAAGTGCTGTTGAGGTTATTCCAGCAAAATCGGTTATGTAGAGTATAAAATTGCCATAATCATTATGATATAACTTTAATATCAGGTCGTCGCCTGACAATTCTTGCCCTTTTTTTG
>CAMHPA010000050.1 GCA_946186925.1 uncultured Bacteroidota bacterium
CGTTTAATAATTGTCCTAATATTACTAAAGTGTCAATACCAAAGACCGTCACGGAAATTGTTAGTATTAATGATCTTTCTTATCTCAAGAACCTGCAAGCGATTAATGTTAATTCGGAAAATGAAAAGTATAGATCCGATGGTGGAGTATTGTACGGAGATGATTATGGAGAAAATGCTATATTGTGCTACCCAAGAGCGAAGAGTGGCACTTCGTTTACGATACCCGACGGCATTACTAAAATAGGATACGATGCATTCGCTCGTACAGGTTTGGAGGAAATTACACTCTCATCGTCAGTAACAATTGTCGATTCTTATGCATTTGATGAAAGCAACTCTTTGGAGGCGATAAATGTTGCCGCAGGAAGTAATCATTTTAGCTCGGAAAATGGAATATTATACAGTATCGATAAAAAAACACTTGTAAGATACCCGATTGCAGGATCGGGTGGCTCGTTTGTGGTGCCACAGTCAGTGAACTCTTTGTATGATGGAGCTTTTGGCGGGTGTCTATATCTTACGAGCGTTACCATCCCCGATGGTGCTCAATTGGGATATCATCTGTTCCAGTCAAATACTGTTATAGAAGAGGTGAATCTGCCGTCAACCATAGAAACTATACCGGGCTCTACTTTTATGGAATGTAGTTCTCTTACTAATATTACGATACCAGAAACCGTGACTAAAATCGAAGCTCAAGCATTCCAAGGTTGTGGTTTTACTGAGATTGTTATTCCAAGTAATGTGGCAGAAATAGAAAGTGATGTGTTTTACTTATGCGAAGACCTTACAACTATTTCAATACCTGCAACTCTTACAACAATTGCTGATGCATTTGATGACTGCTCGAGCCTTGAAACTGTGTATTTCGGCGGTACCGAGCTGCAGAGAGATGCTTTGCTTGAACAACTTGATGAGGATGATGTACTTAAATCAGAAAAAGTTACTTGGGTTTGCGGAACATACCCTGCTCCTTAATAGAAGTATAAGTTCCACAAACATAGAAGGAGATGGAAACGTTATTTTTACACAAATTGTTGAAAACAAATTGCTAATTATTTTGCAGTAAAGAAATAACACTATATATTTGTGATTTGTATAAAAAGATTAATTCTATGAAAAGAAAATTAACTATCGCGGCATTACTGATGATTACAGTACCCGCATTTTCGCAGTTCAAACAGAGCGAGGTTGTGGCATCTGCTGGCGGATTTGACGTAAAAGACGGCTATTCGGTCAGCTATACAATTGGCGAGCCAGTGGCAGGTACACTTAAAGCTGGCGATTTGATTGTTGTACAAGGTTTCCAGCAGGGTTACACCACTGCCGTTAATCCTGGCGTTGGCGTTAACGAAGAATTGGCTACCAATGTCAGCATCTACCCAAACCCGGTCAGCACAACATTGTTTGTGGCATTCAGTGAGGTGCCTGAGGGTGATTGCTTTGTCCGCTGCTACGATATGACTGGCCGTGTGGTCGGTGAAACCAGCTTTGATGGTGACATTCGTGCGGCTTTGGATGTTGCAGCCCTGCCACAAGGCGCATACTTTGTCAAGATTTTTGTTGACGAAAAAGCTGTGGTCAACCGTAAGGTTATGAAATATTAGCAGTTGCTATTTGAAAACGAATTTTAACACTGACGTGCGTTGGCGTGTCACCTCATTAATTGAGACCAGCATTGCACGGAAAAAAATAATCGAATTATGAAAAAAATCACTATCAAACTATTGGCAGCCATTGCAGTATTATTTACTACGGCAGCTGCAGCCTTGGCACAAGGCAGTTTCGCATATCAGGCGGTTATCCGTTCAACCGACGGTAGCGTGGTAAGTAACCAGAAAGTGGGAATGCGCTTCACATTGCTCAGCGAAGGCAAGGAGTACTACAGCGAAGTACAGACACCCACAACAAACGAGTACGGCAATGTATCGGTAATGATTGGCAGTGGCAGCGATGCCAAAGGCAATTTCGTTACTGATGTTCCTTGGAGCTCAATGAATATCATGCTCAAGATTGAAGTCGACGTTAAAGGCGGCACCGATTATATCGAATTGGGACAGACCCAGTTGCTCTCAGTGCCTTATGCCATGTACGCTCAGTCGGCCGGCAAGATTGAGGCATCACAAAAGACCGCTTCGGTTGATGACCCCATCTTTGAAGTTAAAGACAAAGACGGAAACTTGGTTTTCGCAGTCTTCCCCGATGGAGTGAAAGTATATGTTGATGACACAGACGCCAGCAAAGCGGCTCGCCGCAGTGGCTTCGTGGTAACCGGCCGCTCAGCCACCAAAGATGGTGCTGCAGCCGATTATTTCGCAGTCAACGCTGAAGGCACACAGGTGTATGTCGACGATGCTGACAGCAAGGCAGCTCGCCGCAGCGGATTCGTGGTAACCGGTCGATCTGCCACCAAAGACGGCGAAGCAGCCGACTATTTGGCAGTCAATGGCGAGGGTACTCAGGTATACGTTGACGACGCTGACAGCAAGGCAGCCCGCCGTAGCGGATTCGTAGTAACAGGTCGCTCGGCCACCAAAGACGCCAACGCCGAAGTATTTAAAATCGATGGAGAAGGCACACAAGTCTTCATCAACGATACAGACAGCAAGGCAGCTCGCCGCAGCGGTTTTGTAGTAACCGGTCGTTCAGCCACCAAAGACGGCCAGGCCGATTATTTGGCAGTTGGCAACGAAGGCACACAAGTGTATGTCGATCTTGACGCCGACAAGGCAGCCCGTCGTAGCGGTTTCGTAGTAACAGGCCGTTCAGCAACCAAAGATGCCGATGTTGATGTGTTTGTTGTTGACGGTGAGGGCACACAAGTCATCATCGACGATACTGACGGCAAGGCAGCTCGTCGCAGCGGATTCGTGGTAACAGGCCGATCAGCCACTAAAGACACTACAGCTAATCAATATCTTTCAGTTACTGGCGAGAGCATCGATTTCAGCTCATCATCGTTCAACGTAGCCGATAAGAACTCTTCGGAGAAAGTGCTGGCCGTTACCAACGGAAACGTGCAAGTTAACTCTGACTTGTTGATGACAGGTGAGGTTGGCAAGGTTGTTGACGCAGAGCCTTTGAATGACGATGTTTATGAAATCAAGCTCACAGATACAGAAGTTACTACTCTTGTTTCAGCGATTGACGCTGATGGTGAATTGTCGGGCGGTAGCCAAGATGGTCGCTATATATTGCTGCGTACCAACGACAATACATACGTCCCAGTATATGATGAATTGATGTTCGATGTGAACGGGTTTGTAGCTACTAAAAAGAATGCTGTTGTTTCAGTTTCTTTACTTGAAAATTGGGATGAAGATGATGAGGGTAATTGGGTGGCCAACTATGTTATTAATGTAAGAGTATTGACCGAAAAACTTACTGGCTTCTCAGCTGAATTTGGTTTAGCTTGGTCAGGTTGGGATTCTCATATGCAACAAGAAACATATCTGTTCAAAAAGGTTAGGATCGTATCAGACAAAATAACGCCTAAACCCACTTCGCAGTACTATGGCGAAGAAAAGGGATATATTAAGTATAATACTACTACCCAAAGCGATGAAGGAGAAACAAAACTAACAATAAACTATTATTTCACTGATTATGGAAATAAAGAGTATTGTTTGATGGAATCGGAAAAGGGAAAGTTTATTTCCTATGTAGATAGAGAATCTTCTATAAATAAAACATACATTTATGCTAATGATATGTGGGTACAAAATCAACCATCAAGACTGGAAGACAAACCTATGTATCTTTCTGAACCCGGTGATGGATATTCTTTTGAAGAAGCTACTGTTAATGGTATAAAAATACAAAAGTACGAAGATGATTTGTGGGTGCACAATAATATCATAATGAAATTAGTGAATGCCGAGGGTAGCATGATATTCGAATCCGCAGATTTCGATACTGATGTCCAGGATTTCTATGAATGGTCGAAAGAATTTAAATTGCCTGAATAATAGTATAATGATTTATAGAAAAGCCATCTGCTTGCAGGTGGCTTTTTTTGGTTGTAGGCAAATAGGCATTAATCACCGCTATAATTATTCAACTGAAAAAACTATTTTTGGCGTATAAATTTTATTGAATATGAAATCAATGCTTTTTATGAATCTGGGAGTTACCGAAATTGTCATTATTGCCTTGGTTGTGCTGTTGCTGTTTGGAGGCAAGAAAATTCCTGAGCTGATGCGTGGATTGGGAAAGGGAGTCCGCAGTTTCAAAGACGGAATGAACGATAAGGCTGACGGTGAGCCAAAGAATCAGACCGATGGCGCGCAAGACGGAAAATAGTGACCAACTAACTTTTTGGGACCATCTCGACCAATTGCGAGGCAGCATTTTTCGGATTCTGGTGTCAGCGCTTGCGCTTGGCATTGTGGTTTTTGCTTTCAAAGAGCAGTTGTTCTGTGTGCTTCTCGCCCCTAAAAATCACGATTTTGTAACCTATCGGGTGTTGGAAAGACTGGCGGGTGTAAGTTTCGATGATTTCTCAGTGAATATGATTAACACCGGTCTGGCTCAGCAGTTCATGATACACATGAAGTCGGCTTTCGCCGTTGGCTTTTTGTTGGCGTCGCCCTATATTTTGCATGTGCTCTACAGTTATGTGTCGCCGGCGCTCTACCGCAGTGAGCGGCGTGTGGCAGCATGCTTGGTGGGTAGCGGATACGTAATGTTCCTGATGGGCGTCGCACTTAATTATTTTTTGATTTTTCCGTTGACATTCAGGTTTTTAGGTACGTATCAGGTTAGCACCGACGTCCCCAATCTTATTTCGCTCGAATCGTATATGTCCACCTTGCTGATGCTCAGCCTAGTGCTTGGTGTGATGTTCGAAATGCCCGTGGTGGCGTGGCTGCTTGCGCGGATGGGGTTTGTCACGGCCGCGTTCATGCGCCGTTACCGCCGGCACGCCATTGTGGCTATTCTGATAGCAGCGGCAGTTGTAACGCCCACTGCCGATGCGTTCACGCTCAGCCTTGTGTCGCTGCCCATCTACCTGCTCTATGAGTTGGGAATACTGGTAGCCGCCCGAGCCGAAAAGAAAAGAATAAACAATTAATTTATAAGAGATTATGTTGCAGATTGGAACCCAAGCCCCTGATTTTGTGGGCATCGATGAGAATGGTAACGTTGTGAAACTGAACGATTTTGCCGGTCGCAAACTTGTCCTTTATTTCTACCCGAAGGATAGTACGCCTGGCTGCACAGCCGAAGCCTGTGATTTGCGCGACAATTACAAACGGTTTCTGTCGCTAGGTTACAATGTGCTTGGCGTCAGCAAAGACTCGGCGGCGTCGCATCAGAAGTTTATCGCCAAATATGAATTACCGTTCCATCTTATTTCCGATACCGACTGCACTATTCTGAAGGCCTACGAGGCGTGGGGCGTGAAAAAAATGTACGGCAAAGAGACTGTCGGCACAATTCGGACTACTTATGTGATTGACGAAAAGGGCGTTATCATCGATGCAATAGGCAAAGTCGACACCAAAAATCATAGCGCCCAATTGCTTGATAAGTGATTTTTCCGATTCCCCAATTGGCAATGTTGGCACATTGTTTGCTTTGAGCCGCCGCGTTTAACTTCTAAAAATTTTAAAAATGAGATTTAAAAACAGCAGATTCAAGAAACGGATGGTCTGTTTCTCGAAGTGGACGCGTAAGAACTACGCCATTTACAACAGTTTAGGAAAAGTGGTCAAGATTTGTGTTCTTGTTGACACACTGACAATTGCGGCCACGCAGGCAAAGTGCTCGACACTGATTGAATCGGCAGAAATTGCTGACAGTGTCACAGTTGAAGAAATAACCGTGTCGTCGGACAGGGTGACGAGCAATTTCTCGCAACTGATTGTGCCGGTTGCAATTGTAAAATCCGATGATTTTGCGGCCGCCCCGCAGCAGAATCTTATTGACGCGCTGGAATATACGGCGCAAGTTGACATCCGTCAGCGCGGACTTTTAGGCGTTCAGTCCGACCTGTCGATCCGTGGTGGAACCACCGACCAAAACGCCATAATCCTTAACAAAATAAACATTACCGACCCGCAAACAGGGCACAACAATTTTACGCTTCCCGTCGATATTGACGATGTGGAACGGGTGGAGATTATTGTTGGGCAGACTGGCCGAGCGAGCGGGGTGGCGGCTTTGAGCGGCGCGCTGTGCTTCTTTACGCCAACCGATACCACGGACCGCTACAAGGTGACTGTGATGAACGGCGCCAACGGTCTTTACAAAATTGCTGCCACAGCGCTAATGGGCAGTAGAAAACTTAACAACTTTGCGGCTGCATCTATTTCACATTCTGATGGTTACACCACCAATACCGATTTCGACATTCACAACCTTTTCTATCGTGGCGTTCTGGCGATAGGAAAGTCAAACATAAACGCGCAGGTGGGCTACACCGAAAAGCACTTCGGTAGCAACGGCTTCTATTCGCTCTCGTATCCCGATCAGTATGAAGAAAATGAGTCGTGGCTGGCGAGCCTTGGCACCGACATTAACTTCGGTCCCGAGATTTCGGTCAATGCCTATTGGCGGCGACTGAACGATTATTACGTGCTAAAACGCAGTAATCCTGCATTTTATCAGAACTATCACCAAACCGATGCCTTTGGGGCGAACTTGCAGGCGTCGTTCGTAACCAATTGGGGCACAACCACATTCGGGCTCGAAAACCGCACCGAAAAAATCAAAAGTACGCGTCTGGGGCACGTTACGGGCAAGCAGGTGGAAGTGAAGGACCGCGATTCAATCTTTTACGACCATTTTTACGACCGCAAATTCACCACCGTTTCGGCCAATCATAAGTTTGTGGCACAGCATTTTGCAGTGTCGGCAGGCGGCGTGGTGCTTATTGACGACGGGGTGAACTTCTATCCTGGAATCGATGCCACTTATATGATTTCCAATTCATTATGCGCATTTGCGTCGGCCAATGCGGCCTTCCGTCAGCCCACGTTTACCGATTTGTTCTATCAAAGCCCGAAAAATGTTGGTAATGAGAATCTTAAATCGGAAGAAGTTACAACTTACGAGGTCGGATTCAAGGCCGATAAGCGGTTGTTCAGCGCTCGGGCGGCAGTCTATTTCAAGCAGGGCCGCAACATTATCGACTGGGCGCGTCTGACAGGCGAGGAACTTTATGTGGCACAGAACGTTACGGAAGTCAACACCTTCGGACAGGAATTTGACGTTACGGTGAAGCCTGCGTCGCTTTTCAAGCAAAAATATTTGGTAATTAGCGAATTAAAATGCGGCTACAGTCATATCGGCATTCAAAAATCAACAGGCGATTATGAGTCGCTTTACGCGCTCGACCATTTGCGCCACAAGTTGACGGCGTCGGCCACGCTGCGGTCGGTTGGCGGTTTCGAGGCCAACGTCAGGCTTGTTTATCAGCACCGAAACGGAAGTTACGATGTGGTCAATTCCGAGACTAAACAGGTTGATGCACAGCCATATAAAGGATTTGCAACCGTTGATGCGGGGATTTCGCACCGCGGCAAATACGTGACGCAGTTTGTTGAGGCAACCAATATCGGCAATGCTAAATCGTTCGATTTCAGCGGTCTCGAACTGCCTGGGCGCTGGATAAAAATCGGCGTGAAGGTTGATTTGACGGTTGCTGATTAGTTTTGTGGCGGTTGCGGAAGGCTTGATTTTCAACATTTTCCGCAGCCGCCGTTTCCTTTCGTGCAAACGTGCATTCATGGTTGGCGGCCGTTGCGCTGCCGACCTTTTTTTTAATCGTTTCCGAATAAATCGTAAATTCGCGCGATTTTAAAACTAACGAAATGGCAGCATATTTATGTAGCGACAACCGCAAGGTGACCACTCTGCGGCTGATTGAGATGAAGAAACAAGGCGAGAAGATTTCGATGCTGACCGCCTACGATTATACAACCGCAAAAATTTTTGATGCGGCGGGGCTCGATGTTATTCTGGTCGGCGACAGCGCGTCGAACGTGATGCTGGGCAACGAAACCACAGTGCCGATGACGCTCGACAAGATGATTGTTTTTGCTGGGGCGGTGGCCAAAGCCGTCAAACGCGCTCTGGTGGTTGTTGATATGCCGTTCGGCACCTATCAGGTTGACCCCACTTCGGCCGTGCAGAACGCCATTCGCATTATGCAGGAAACGGGTGCCGACTCGCTCAAACTTGAGGGCGGTCTGGAAATTATTCCGATGGTGAAAAAGATTATCGACGCAGGCATTCCCGTGATGGGTCATTTGGGACTTACACCGCAGAGTATCAACGCTTTCGGAACGTACGCTGTGCGTGCGAAAGACGATGCCGAAGCCGAAAAACTTGTCAGCGACGCGCACTTGCTCGAAGAGGCTGGCTGCTTTGCCGTGGTGCTTGAGAAGATACCCGCCAAGTTGGCCGCCCGTGTGGCTTCAGAACTGAGAATCCCTGTAATCGGCATTGGCGCTGGCGGTCAGGTGGATGGCCAAGTGCTGGTTTTTGCCGATATGCTCGGTCTGACGCAAGGTTTCAGCCCGCGCTTCCTGCGCCGCTATGCCGACCTGAACACGGTTGTCACCGATGCTGTGGGTCAATACATTACCGATGTCAAACAGGGTGATTTCCCCAACGAAAACGAGCAGTATTGATATGGAAAACAACCGTCCGCTCATTCTCGTAACCAACGACGACGGCTATTCGTCGAAAGGCATAACCGAACTCATTACAATGGCGCAACGCATTGGCGATGTGGTGGTTGTGGCGCCCGACGCGGCACAGTCGGGAAAGTCGCACGCCATAACTTTCAGCAATTATATCCGCGTGAAAACCATAACCGATGAGCCGAATCTTAAGGTTTATTCGGTAACTGGAACGCCTGTGGATTGCGTCAAGATGGCCATCAACCGTTTGCTCGACCGTCAGCCCGACCTTCTTCTGTCGGGTATCAATCACGGCACAAATTCAACTGTATGTACCATATATTCAGGTACTTTGGGTGCGGCAACCGAAGGCGCGATGAACGGCATTCCGTCGGTCGGCGTTTCGCTTTGCAGTTTCGACTTGGACGCCGATTTTTCGATCGTTGTAAAATACACTGAACCAATACTTAAGCGACTTTTAGCCACAAATACCGACAAGAATCTCTGCCTGAACATAAACTTCCCTGATGTGCCTGATGCCGATTTCCGCGGAATAAAAATTTGTCGTCAGGCCAATGGCGTGTGGAAGGAGCGTTTCATTGAATATAGAGACCCTTGGGATAGGCCATTTTACTGGTTGTCAGGCGATTTGGTTAATTATGAGCCCGATGCACCCGACACCGACGAATGGGCATTAGCGCACGGCTACGCGTCGATTGTGCCAATCAACCTTGACTCAACCGACTACGCGCGGCTCAAAAAAATCGATTATCTGCTATGAAACTCACTGATAAACCGATAGTTGGCATTTTGATCGGCGCTCTTTTGCCTATCATTTGCCTTGCGATTTTTCTGCCATTGGTTGCCTATGGAAAAGGGTACGATTCGGTGGCCGATTGTATCAGCCATTTTCAGCGGTTTGGCGTGCTGTATAAGATTGTGAGTCTGAGCCTGATGCCTAATGCTGGCTTGTTTTTCTGGTGGACCCGCCAAAACCGTTTGAGCCTTGCTCGCGGCGTGCTTGCAATGTGCCTGCTCTATGGCGTGGCGATATTGGCGATTTATTTTGTTTAATGGTGAGGGGGAAGAGTTTAGTGTTTAGAATGTTTAGCGGGTTGAAATGGTGAATTGTTAATGGTTTAATTTATTGATTTTTATTTCGTATTTTTACAAACAAAAAACAATTTGCTATGACTACCGCGGCTTTAAACAATTTGTGGGCTTACATTAACGGCTTGACGCTCACCGCCAACGAACGGCAGTGGCTTGCTGGTAAATTGACTGATGATGTTATAAATCAAGAAGTTGGCAACAAAAACGAAAAGGCGACGAAACAGTTGCCTGAATCTTTTAAGCGTTTACGAGGAATGGGGCGCGTAACGCCCGACGATATTGCCAACGATGACCGCCTGGCCTATATTTTGAGCAAATGAAAAAGGTATTTGTCGATACTAATGTCATTCTCGATTACTATCTTAATCGGGAAGGTGCCGACGATGCTGAAAAAATATTCACCGCGGCTTATAATGGTGACATTGCGGTTTTTGCTTCAATTCTGACTTTTGCCAATTTCGCATACGTAGCCAAGCGCGGTCATACGCAGGAAGATGTCTATACGGCTCTCGACGAGTTCGAGAAACGCATAACGGCTCTGTCGATGGACAAACGGCAATTGCGTTGTGCAATCGGCAACCATTGTAAAGATTTCGAAGATATGCTGCAATACCAATGCGCCCTTGCCGCTGGCTGCGATGTGGTTGTTACCAACAACACTAAAGATTTCCGCGATTTCTGCAAACTGCCCCTTATGACTTCGCACGAATTTTTGACACAAATTTCCGATGAGCAATAAAAATCTGCTAAAATCCATTGAATCTGTGTTCCCGATAGCTATCGGGACTGCGTTCAAAAATCCTAAATCCTAATTTCTAAATCCTAAATCCTAAATAACCAATGCGTTACTATCTGATAGCAGGCGAGGCGAGTGGCGACCTTCACGGGTCGAATCTGGTGCGGGAGCTGAAATTGCAGGACCCGCAGGCGCAGTTTCGCTTTTTCGGTGGCGACCTGATGGCCGCGCAGGCTGGAGTACCACCCGTCAAGCACTACAGCGAGATGGCCTTTATGGGCTTTGTCCGCGTGCTGATGAACCTGCGCAAAATCGGTCGCAATATGGAACAATGCAAGGCTGATATTGTTGATTTTAAGCCTGATGTGGTTATCTTGATTGATTTTGCAGGATTCAATTTGCGCATTGCCGAATTTGCCAAAAGCCTTGGGCTGAAAACCGTTTTCTACATTTCGCCGAAAATCTGGGCCTGGAAGCAGAACCGCATAAAAAAGATAAAGAAGTATATTGATAAAATGCTGACAATCTTGCCGTTCGAGACGGAATTCTACGCCCGTTTCGACTATCCCGTGGAGTATGTCGGCAATCCGATTCTGGACGCAATCGAAGAATTTCGGTCGGGTGACCACCAAACCGAGGCCGATTTCCGCAAGGCTAACAACCTGACCGACAAACCGATAATCGGACTTTTAGCAGGAAGCCGCAAGCAGGAAGTTGATTTTATGCTGCCCGTGATGATTGAAGTCAGCCGCCAATTTCCCGAATATCAGTTTGTTATATCGGGCGCCCCTGGTCTCGACCGCGACTATTACACCAAAGTGATTGGTGCAGACTGCAACATTCCGATTGTCTTTGGTCAGACATATAACTTGCTTAAATTCAGCCGTGCAGCGCTGGTGACTTCGGGTACAGCAACGCTCGAAACAGCACTTTTCGGCGTGCCCGAAGCAGTGCTATATCGGATTTCGGCACCCGATTTTCTCTATCGTATTGGCCGCAAGTTGTTGAAAGTAAAATGGATATCGCTTGCAAATCTGATTGTTGGCCGCGAGATTATCCGTGAGTTGGTGCAGATGGACTGCAATCCGCGCACCATTGCCGATGAGTTGCGCAAAATACTTGATGATAAGCAATACGACGCTGAATTTCAGCGCAATTACGCCGAACTGCGGCAGCGTATGGGAAGCGCTGGGGCGTCGCAACGGGCAGCTCAGGCGGTGATTAAGTTTGTGTCGGCGTAAGTTAACCGCACTGTGTTTGCAAAATGCAGAAACTGCCGCCAAACTTTGTTGAAATTCATTTACATTTGGCATTGGCTCTGCTATCGGATAGTGGAGTGCAAATAATTGCAAATCAGTGAGAAATAGATATTTGGTTTTGGTTTTTCTGTTGGCGTTTGCGGCGTTGGGCGCACGAGCCGAAACTGTGCGTGTCAACATCTTCAGTCAAAGCAAAATCAAAACGCTTGTCTTCACCACCGACGAGGGCAAATACAGTCTTGTGGCCGATAACCGAATGCTTATGAGGCTGAAAAAGAACGCGATAATCTACTTCACAATCGTGGGCAAGGGTATCAGCGTTTGGGACCAAGACGAGCATTTGGGCATCTTCAGCGAACTCTATCTGACGGCGTCAACGCGCAAGAGCATTTTCAAAGTGGAGCCTGCCGTGCCCGCGCTCAAGCCGCGTTTTTACGACGGCGATTTGAAGGTTACTACCGATGGCGGAAATCTGAAAATTGAGAATTACGTCGATGTAAATGATTATCTGTCAGGCGTTGTGGAGAGCGAGGCGGGGCCGAAGGCGCCTTACGAATATTACAAGACGCAGGCCATCATCAGCCGCACCTATCTTTATGAGAAAATTTGGCGCGAAGGTGTTGAGAAATACAGTCTGATGGACGATGTGAGCCATCAGGTCTATCTCAACCGCTGCCACCGCAACAGCCTTATCCGTCAGGCCGTTTCGCACACCACCGACCTTATCATTGTTGATTCCACCAATACCCCGATAACCGCTGTATTTCACTCAAACTCAGGCGGTCAGACGGCCAATTCGGAGGATGTGTGGCTCTCGTCGCTGCCCTACCTGAAATCGGTCATCGACACGTTCAGCATCCGTCAGCACAACTCAATCTGGCGCGACACGGTCTCGGTTGACCGATGGATTAAATACTTGCAAAACAACGGGATAAAGATTGTTGACGGCAAGTCGCGCGCGGCGAATCTGGTTTATTCGCCCACTAGCCGCGACCGCTGCTACCGCTATATGACGGACACCATTCCGCTCAAGAAAATCCGCGCCGATTTTGGTTTCAAGTCGGCCTGGTTCTCAATCAGCCCCCGACCTGGCGGCAAGGTGCTCGACTTCACTGGCTACGGCTACGGCCACGGCGTCGGCCTTTCACAGGAGGGCGCAATGGAGATGGCCCGCCGCAACTATTCGTTTCTCGACATCATCAACTTCTACTACAAAGGGGTTAGGATAGTGAATATCAGAAATATAGATAGGTAATATAATTTAGCTCAGAGCGAAATTGTGCTATTAACAGAACTATTGCACGTAAACATTTAACGTATAAGCTTCATTTAATTAATTCTTGCTCGTTGCTTAATGTTTTTTTGCTGTCAACCGCATGCATATTTTTATTACCTTCGAACGCTTTTTTGGCGGCTTCTAAAGGCCAAAAAGCACAGTTACAATTTAATAGAAACATCGGCAGATTATGCCGCAAAATTTGAAACAAATGAAAGTTGACGTATTGTTAGGACTTCAATGGGGCGACGAGGGAAAAGGAAAGGTTGTTGACGTGCTCACCCCCAAATACGATGTGGTAACTCGTTTTCAGGGTGGCCCCAATGCTGGGCACACGCTCGAATTCAATGGCGAGAAATATGTGCTGCGGTCGATTCCGTCGGGAATTTTCCAAGGCGACAAGGTGAATATCATCGGCAACGGCGTGGTGCTCGATCCTGCGCTGTTCAAGGCTGAGGCTGAGGCGCTTGCGCAATCGGGCCACGACCTGACCAAACGCCTTTACATCTCAAAGAAGGCGCACCTGATTCTGCCGACTCACCGCTTGCTCGACGCCGCCTACGAGGCCGCTAAGGGCAAGAACAAGGTGGGCACAACAGGCAAGGGCATCGGCCCAACCTACACCGACAAGGTTAGCCGCACGGGTGTTCGCATAGGCGATATTCTGCTGAATTTCAAAGAGAAATATGCCGCTGCAGTGGCTCGTCACGAGCAGATTCTGAAATCGCTGAATTTTGAATATGACCTGAAGGCTTTGGAGCCCGATTGGTTCGCAGGAATCGAATATCTGAAGAAATTCACTTTCGTGGATAGCGAACACGTTGTAAACAAACTGCTTGCCGACGGCAAATCGGTTCTGGCTGAGGGTGCGCAGGGCACAATGCTCGACATCGATTTTGGTTCATATCCGTTCGTAACTTCTTCAAACACAATATGTGCGGGCGCCTGCACAGGTTTGGGCATCGGTCCGAACAAGATTGGCGAGGTTTACGGCATTTTCAAGGCCTACTGCACCCGCGTGGGCGCAGGTCCGTTCCCAACCGAACTGTTTGATAATGTGGGCGAAACCATCTGCCAACTTGGTCACGAGTACGGCGCCGTAACGGGTCGCAAACGCCGCTGTGGTTGGCTCGACCTTGTAGCGCTCAAATACAGCATTATGATTAACGGCGTCACCAAACTCATTATGATGAAGAGCGACGTGCTCGACGATTTCGACACCATTAAAATATGCACCGCATACAAAATCGACAGTCAGGAAACCACCGATTTCCCGTTCGATATTGACAGCGTGAAAATCGAGCCCGTTTACAAGGAATTCAAGGGTTGGAAGTCCGATTTGACCAAAATCACATCGGAAAGCCAGTTCCCGAAAGAGTTTGCCGATTACATCAAATTCATTGAAAATGAGACAGGTGTGCCGGTGAAGATTGTTTCGGTTGGTCCGGACCGCACAGCAACAATTGAAAGGTAATCAGAGATTTAGGAATTAGAAGTCAGGATTTAGGATTGCGGTAGGGACGCACCGAGCGCGTCCGTTGTCTGTGGTCTGAAGTCTGAAGTCAAAAGTATATAAAATGAAAACAGTCATCGAGCCGTCAGTCATCGACGGAATAATGAAAGATTTGGAAATCAACGATATAAAGACCGCTTCGATACGCCAGGTGGGCGCTATTGTGCGTGCCGCCGAAAAGCAGACGGACACCGAATTCATCCATTTCGAAATGGGTGTGCCAGGCTTGCCGCCGTCGGCTGTGGGCGTTGAGGCCGAATGTGAGGCTCTGCGCCGCGGCGTGGCTTCGAAATACCCGATTATCGACGGCATTCCAGAAGTGAAGGAGCAGGCATCGCGTTTCATCAAGGCGTTTGTCAACACCGACATCAAGCCCGAGGGCTGCATCCCGACTGTGGGCTCAATGCAGGCGTCGTTTGCGTCGCTTATGCTCTGCTCGCAACTCGACCCAAAGAAGGACACCGTGCTCTACATCGACCCAGGATTCCCCGTGCAGAAAATGCAGGCGGGCGTTATCGGCGTCAAGGTGGCGTCGTTCGACATTGCCGACTATCGCGGCGACAAACTCGAGGCCAAAATCGAGAGTTACTTCAAGCAGGGCAACATCTGCGCGGTGCTCTATTCGAGCCCGAACAACCCGTCGTGGATGTGCCTGAACGACCAGGAGTTGGAAGTCATCGGCCGCCTTGCCACAAAGTACGACGTTGTTGTGATTGAGGACCTTGCGTATATGACAATGGACTTCCGTCAGGATTTTGGTACGCCGTTCCAGCCGCCTTACGTGGCCAGCGTGTCGCACTACACCGACAATTATGTTATGCTTATGAGCGCGTCGAAAATATTCAGTTACGCAGGCCAGCGCATTGCAATGGCTTGCATTTCCGACAAACTCTATCAGCGTCATTATCAGTCGCTTAAAGACCGATACAATATTCCGCGCTTTGGCGCCGCCTTCGGCTATGTGTTCCTTTACACATTCTCGTCGGGCGTGTCGCACTCGGCGCAGTGCGCAATGGCCGCAATGCTGAAAGCCGCCTGCGACGGCACCTACAAATTTGTGGCCGACATTAAGGAGTATGGCGATAGAGCGCGCAAAATCAAGGAGATAATGGAGCGCCACGGGTTCAATGTTGTTTACGATAAGGACAACACCGTTGACGTGAGCGACGGCTTCTTCTTCACCATCGGCTACAAGAATATGCCAGGCGCCGAACTGCTGAAAGAACTTCTGTATTACGGAGTTAGCGGCATCGACCTGTCAACCACGGGCAGCACCCGCAACGGCATCCGCGCCTGCTCGTCGAATATTCTGCCGCACCACTATGCGCTGCTTGACGAGAGAATGAAACTGTTTGCAGAGAATCATTGAGTATTTGGATTTAGAAATTGACGCTACTTGTACAGACGTAGCGCGCTACGTCTCTACTTTAAACTTATAACTTAACAACTTATAACACAATACAATGGACGGATTTTATTATCAACCTGAAATTGAAAAAATGCCACGCAAGGAACTTGAAGCCTTGCAACTTGAGCGATTGAAATGGACTGTGAAACAGGCGCTTAAGTCGCCTTTCTACTCGAAACTCTATGGTGAGTTGGGTATCACGCCCGACACCATCCAGACGCTCGACGACCTGCGCAAACTGCCGTTCACCGTTAAACAGGATATGCGCGATAACTATCCGTTTGGTTTTTTGGCAGTTGACAAGAAAGAACTCATCCGTTTGCACTCGTCGAGCGGCACCACGGGCAACCCAACTGTCATCTGCCACACCAAGCACGACATCGACACTTGGGCAAACCGCGTGGCTCGCAGTTTCTATATGGTGGGCTTGCGCGACACTGACGTGATTCAGAACTCGTCGGGCTACGGAATGTTCACAGGCGGACTTGGAATGCAGGCGGGCATTGAGTGGCTCGGCGCATTGTCGATTCCCGCCGCGGCAGGCAACAGTAAACGTCAGATTAAGTGCATTATGGACTATGGCACCACCGCCATCCACGCCATACCAAGTTACGCGCTGCGCCTTGCCGACGTGTTTGAAGAAGAAGGCATCGACCCGCGCAAAGATACTCACCTGCACACGTTTCTTATTGGTGCTGAACCACATACCGAAGAGACTCGCCGCAAGATTGAAGAGCGCTTCGGCGTGAAGGCCTACAACAGTTTCGGTATGACCGAAATGAGCGGCCCAGGCGTGGCTTTCGAGTGCAAAGAGCAAAACGGAATGCACATTTGGGAAGATTCGTACATTGTGGAAATTGTTGACCCAGAGACACTTGAGCCAGTGCCAGACGGCGAAGTGGGCGAAATGGTGCTCACCACGCTCGACCGCGAAGGTATGCCGCTCTTGCGCTATCGCACCCGCGACCTTACCCGCATCCTGACAGGTCCGTGTCCCTGCGGCCGCACACACCGCCGCTTGGACCGTATGAAGGGCCGCAGCGACGATATGTTCATTGTCAAGGGCGTGAACATCTTCCCAATGCAGATTGAGAAGATTCTTATGCAGTTCCCCGAGTTGGGCTCGAACTACCTTATCACCATCCAGCCCGTCGACAACAACGACGAGATTATTGTGGAAGTGGAATTGGGCGACCTGCAGACCGACGATTTCGGCAAGCTGCAGAGCCTGACAAAGGAAATCACCCATCGGTTGAAAGACGAGATTTTGGTTACGCCGAAGGTGAAACTTGTTGAGCGCGGCTCGCTTCCGCAGTCGGAAGGCAAGGCTGTACGTGTGAAGGATTTGCGTAAATTGGTTTAAAACTCTAAAATTATAAAACTATGACAATCAGTCAAATATCGGTTTTTGTTGAGAATAAGTTCGGACGTCTGAACGAGATTCTCTCATTTTTGAGCAAAGAGAACATCCGCATCATTGCGGCAACCGTGGCCGACACCACCGAGTACGGCATCTTGCGCCTGATAACCACCAATCAGCACAAGGCTTTCCAACTGCTGAAGGCGCAGGGCGTTTCAGCCAACCTGAGCGACGTCTTGGCCGTGAAAACCGACGCCACCGTCGGCAAATTCTCTGAGACAATTGAGTTTTTCACCAAAGCAGGCATCAGCATCGAGTATATGTACTGCTTCTCTGACAATGCCAGCGGTGTGGTCATCTTGCGTCCCAACAATATGGAAGCCGCTCACGAAGTTATCCGTCGCAACTCTTTGAATTGCCTGACGGAAAGTGAGTTGTGTGCGTTGTAAACATTTCGCTTGATAAACAAAAAAGGCCGTTCCCGAGTGGGGCGGCCTTATTTGTTTTATGGCGGTTGCCGATTATTTCTTCAAGCTTTCTGCCAGTAGTTTCATCTGTGCAAAATCGGCTTTCATCCAGTTGTTCATAAACAGCATCAGGGCGTCGGCCGATTTCACCTTGCCGTCGGCGTAGAGTTTTGCGAAGTCGTTGATTTTCGCGCTGAAGTCCTTGAACGATTGTTTCATCTGTTTTGCATCGCTGAATCCCGATTCGTCGGCATAACCTTCGATAGTTCCGAAATGGTAAGCGGCGAAATCGCTCAGGCTGCGCAACGTGTCTTTCATCTCTTTCTTCGGCTTGTTGGCGCGGAAAGTGGTGTAGACGGTGTTGGCCAGTTCGGCGAGTTGTTTCAGCTGCTCGTCAATCTCAATAATGCCGGTTTCGTTAGCGCTGTCCCAGGCAATCAGTTCCTGCTCGCCAACCTCAGCGTCGAACTCGTTGGCGGTGTCCGCTGGTTCGCTTTTGGCTTGTTTGCCGGCTTTTTTTGCGGGTGCGGCTGTCGGTTGTCCTTTCAGTTGGTTCTCAAGGTCGATGATTTTTGCAGAGCTGTCGGCGTTCTCTTTCTCAAGTTTGCTGATAGTGCTGTCGGCTTTCATTCGGTCGGTAACATCAATACCCACTTTCATCACCTTGTAAGGAGCGTTCTCGTTCTGGTCGAGAACTGGAGTGTATGTCTCTTGAATCCACAAATCTTTGTTGTTGAGTGTTATGTGGTTGGTCTCGGTAACAACTTGTCCGCGGCGTAGTTTATCCCACATTTGAATATGGGCGGCGCGTTTCTCGGCGGTCAAATCAACACCGTCATCCGATTTCTTCCCGATGAGTTGTTCGGTAGTCGAGCCGAGAAGGGCAGCGTAATTCTCGTTAGCATTGGTGATGGTTCCGTTCATATCGTACTCAACAACAATCATTTTGTCGTTGATGACCTTCATAATGGCGTTCGACTCGTTCTCGCGGCGGGCGGCCTCTTCCTGTGTGGCTTGCAGCTCTTCCATGTTCTGCCGCATTTCCTCTTCCTTCGATGCCAGCTCTTCGGCCTGAATCTTCGATTGGTTCAGCAAGTTGTTGGTGCGCTCGTTGATTTTCACAGTCGAAATTGTTGATGCGATGCTTTCGCCAACTTTCTCGACAAAGTTGATTTTGTAATCTTCGAGTGGATGGAACGATGCAAGCTCAATTATGCCGAAAATGTCGTCGTTAAGTACCAGAGGAACAAGCAGTAGGGTAGAGGCTGTGGCGCTTCCCATTCCTGATGTGATGCTTATATAATCCTTCGGTATGTCGGTCATATAGATGGTTTTGCGCTCGTATGCGCAGCGTCCCACCAGGTCTTCGCCCACGGCAAAGCGTTTCTGCATAAACTTGCGGCGGTCGTAAGCAATAGCCGACGTCATTTCATAAACGGGTTCTTCACCGGTATCGTCAAGCACATATATCGCGCCTTGGTTCACATCTATGTATTTGATAAGATTTCGCAAAATCTCGTAAGATAAATCGTTGATGTTATTATTGTCGGTGTGCAGAATCTCACCAAATTTGGCAAGGCCGAGTGTGGCCCAGTTAACTTTTTCATCTTCAATCTTGCGTTTGGTGTTTTCGGCATCAGCTTCTTGCAGGCGTTTGCGCATAAGCAGAAGGTTTGTTCCCAAGCTATCATTTTCGCTGAGCCGTTCAAACTCGGCATTCAAATTACCTTTTCCTATATTATCAGCAAAATCAGCGGCTTTTGTCAAGCCATCAATAACATCATTGGTGGTGTCGTAGATTTCCTCTATTTCCTTGAACCAGCTCTTTTTCAAGTTTACTTTCTCCAAAATACCAAGTGACATGTCTTTCAGCCTATCAATTATCGTTGTAATGGGCTTGCTTATCATTTTGCCAAGGAATTGGGCTATTATTACGCTTATCGCGATCAGGAAGATGCATATTATAATAAGTAGGGTTGATAGTTTCTCGTATCCTTTTAATGCCTCATCGGTGCGCAGGCTGATGCCGACATACCAAGGTGTGTTCTTGACAGGAGTGAAGGAGTATATTTTTTCAATATCCCCATCATTGACAACTGCTGTTATTGTTGTGTCGCCAATCATTGTTTTTAAAGTCTCTCCGCAGGCGCTTTTTTCAAAAAGGTTTGCGCCAGATAATACCAGCTCGGCGTCTTTATGGGCAATAAACTGGCCATCGTATTTAATGATAACGGGTTGCTCGGTACCAACATTGATATTTTTTACGATGTCGGAGAACACGTGCGCATCAACTCCGGTACAAAGCAAACCGATATTTATTCCGTTAGCGTTGCGTATGGGGGCACTATACATAACTGTTTGTTTGCCTGATGTTTTGCTGATAATGCAATCTGGCTCTGGTGAGCGGCCCTCTTTATATTGCTTGAAGTATAGGCGTTCGGACAGATTAACCGGATTGTATTCGGTTGTCATGCCTTCGCCTATGGTGTTGATAATGACAAATCGGTTGATGTCACTGTCACCTTCAAGTGAGTTTTTTAGCATTGTAACCACATCAACAGTAGCGTCGTCATCGCGATCAATCTCTTGCAATGCTTTTATCTGATCGACATTGGCCATAACCGCCACTTGTTTCTGTCTTGCAACGGTTAGCTGGTATACTTCGTTGCTGATGCATTCCACCTCACGCGACAAGGTTTGAAGCATCTCATTGCTGATAGCTTTGTGACTCAGTTTCCCGGCCACTATTGTTAGCGCTACGCAGACACTTGTACAAAGCAATACTATTGTTACGGTAAGTTGGGTGCCAATTTTGCGTTTTTTCATTAATTGGCCTTGTTCTTTATTATCCATTTATTCTCATTTTAATTTTTACAATCTTACAAAAAAAAATGTTCGTGCGTTTTTGTTTTTGGCCTTAAATGAAAATATTTTGAACCGATTAAAAAAAAGAGAGCCGGAACGCTTTTGCGCTAGCGGCTCTCTCTCTGTATCAAACTAATAATGCGATTGGTGGCTTTTATTGATTTCTCAGTACAATCTCATTATTATTGGTATCAATCACAATCTTCTTCGTTTTGTCCACCTCGCCTCTGATTATCGCCGTCGAGAGCGGGTTAAGCACGGCGCGCTCAATCAGCCGTTTTATCGGTCGGGCGCCCAG
>CAMHPA010000051.1 GCA_946186925.1 uncultured Bacteroidota bacterium
AATTAAAAAACAGAATCGATTTCGTTTACATCTTTGATGTACAGGATGGTAATCCCAATGGTGATCCCGATGCAGGTAATCTTCCCCGTATAGATGCAGAAACAGGCATGGGGCTTGTAACAGACGTTTGCCTGAAACGTAAGGTGCGTAACTATGTGCAGGTGGCTAAAAACTGCGAAGCCGGCTATGACATCTTTATTAAGGAGAAGGCCGTGTTGAATAGAGCTATAGATTCTGCACATGAAGATGAAAGTGTGAAAAAGGCTGATGAAAAAGACAAAGCTTCAGAAGCAAGAGTTATTATGTGCCGGAAATATTATGATATCCGTACATTTGGAGCATTGATGACTACGGGAAAGAACGCTGGTCAAGTTAGAGGCCCAATTCAACTAACTTTCGCTCGTTCCATTGATCCAATAACAGCAATGGAACACTCTATTACTCGAATTGCAGTTGCAACAGAAGAAGAAGAAAAGAAGCAAAAAGGTGAAAACCATACTATGGGACGCAAAGCCACTGTGCTCTACGGTCTCTATGTCTGCCACGGCTTCATCTCGGCCAACCTTGCCAACCAAACCGGCTTCAGCGAAGAAGACCTTGCTCTGTTTTGGGATGCGCTGAAGAATATGTTCGATGTTGACCGCTCGGCGGCTCGCGGACTGATGAGCGCACAGAAACTCATTGTCTTCAAACACGATTCAGTTTTGGGCAACGCTCCGGCCAACAAACTATTCGATTTGGTAAGCATTGAGAAAAATACGGCTGAAGCGCCTCGCTCGTTTGGCGATTATACAGTCAAAGTGAACGAATCGTCTATTCCTCAAGGCGTTAGTGTTGAGTATTTGATTTAGGCTTTATATCGTCCATTATTGGGCGTGGATTGAAACCAAGGCAACCGCCAAGTCAAGGTGACTTATGATGTCGCTCCCTTCGTGGGGCGTGGATTGAAACCACTGCGGACGTCACACATTTGCTGTTATGATGCTGTCGCTCCCTTCACGGGAGTGTGGATTGAAACAAGCAGAATGTCGAAGGTCTCGGCAACTTTATCTGTCGCTCCCTTCACGGGGGCGTGGATTGAAACCACGATTGGGATGTCGTATGGTTTCCGTATATCGAGTCGCCTCCTGCGTGGAGGTGTGGATTGAAACGATGAGAATGGTGCTATAGGTGCAATTCAGGATTGTCGCTCCTTTTTTTGGAGCGCGGATTGAAACACCGCAACCGGAGCGGCAGAGATATGGTATTTTGGTCGCTTCCTTCGCGGAGCGTGGATTGAAACTATGCCGTGGCTGACGGAAATGTCGGAGTCTTGACGTCGCTCCCTTCACGGGGGTGTGGATTGAAACACGGAACAATGGGGTTTGTCGTAATGAATCCGTAGTCGCTCCCTTCACGGGGGCGTGGATTGAAACCCCGAACTCAAAGAGAGCGAGGATGAGAGGATAAGTCGCTCCCTTCACGGGGGCGTGGATTGAAACTTGTATGCTGTGAGTTTCGGGCCGCGCTGAATGTGTCACTCCCTTCACGGGGGCGTGGATTGAAAAAAGCCTCATTCGAAATATTTCGAATGAGGCTTTCTATAAATCATCGATTCAACTCCTACCCTTCTATATTCTCACCTTTCTTCACCACAACTGTATGGCACAGCATATCGTGCAGAGCCTGATGATGGTCGCCAGCGGCAAAGAAGCAGCCGATGAAGATGACGAAACCGAAAAGTGAGCCAATGAAATTGAACACTGCCGCTAAAGCGAAGAATGACAACACTGTGCACGCTCTCTTAACGTGCTTCAGCAGATAACGTCCTATGAGCGCCCCAACCGAAGCGTTGCCGCCATCGGCGTTGGCAATTTTAAGTCCAAGAATAATCTTGCCCAGCGATGCGCCAAGGAAAATCTCTGTTGAGAAATAAATCAGTTCAGCAAAGATGCATATCAGCGAGATACGAGTGGCTGCAACAACCATACTGAGCATTTCGGGCGTATATATCTGCGCGAAAAACGGATTCGACGAAACCAACCCATCAACTTGCTGCTGAGCCAAAACGGCCATCCACGATGTTGACACACGGCTGAGTATCAGCGATAGAATCCAGACAAATACAATGTCGATAACATAAGCGCCCAAACGCGGGCCAAAACCTATTCTCTTTTCCATAATTTTGAGTTTTACGTGATAAAAATATGCCGTGAAAATACATTTTTTGCGGGAATCAGCAACTGCCGGCAGCATTTTAAACCCGATTTTGAGCCAAACCACAAAACCAACAAATTTGAATAATAATGGGTTACGCCGGTCGGAAAAATATTTTTTGATTTTTGCGCCCACGGCTATTGCGAATATGAAAAAAGGCGCTACTTTTGCAACGCTTTTCAGAAATGATACAGCAACAAAGTTCTGACAAATGGTGCGGTAGTTCAGTCGGTTAGAATATCGGCCTGTCACGCCGGGGGTCGCGAGTTCGAGTCTCGTCCGCACCGCAAGAAGCCTGATTAACGAAAGTTAGTCGGGCTTTTTTGTTTTTATGCTCCGGCTCTGAAATGTATTGTGCAACGCAGATGCATTTTGAGGCAACACTCTGAATACCTGATATTTACCCATCTACCATATCGATAAATAGCGGAAAATCATCGACACAGAAAACTCGGCGGCAGTCGTTAGTTTTGTGCGCTTGGACGATAAATCGGCACCAGCACCCTCCAATCGACAACAAAACCAATATCGCAAAAGCGGCTGAATTGCAAACATTTGCAACAACAGCATATCGGCTTTAAGCCGCAAAAGCACCTAAGCGGCAGGCATTAGAAAGTGAAAATAATATCGTACTTTTAGCCAAACATTTAATAATAGTTGTGTTTATGAAAAAATCAGTTTTACCATTAGCATTTGTGTTAGCCATGGCTGGTCAGAGCACTGCTAAAGAAAATTCAGGGTTCAAGATCAATGATCTAGAATACTTTGAACGTCAAGGAGTTAACATACTAATTTACAGCAACACTTTCAACGGAGGATTCAACGACGAGAAAAACTCGGGCATAGAAATCATCCACCACGGAGTGCGCACCGTGCAGGGCGGCGCCGTGAGGCTCAACAACACGCCTGAGCAGTGGGACCTTGTGCCCAAAACCATCAAGCGCAAGGTTGACACCGATGCGAAAAGCATTGAGGTGACGCTGCGTTATGAGGATTATGATTTCAACTCGCGCATTGTGGCGCAGGCCGAAGACAACGCGGTGAGAATCTCGGTTTATCTGGACAATCCTGTGCCTGAGGTACTTGCGGGCGAAGCCGGTTTCAACCTCGAGTTTCTGCCGTCGCAATACTGGTCGAAAACTTATCTGGCCGACAACCGTCCGGGACTGCTGCCGAAATACGCGGCAAGCGCCACCACAACGCGCGACAACAGTCAGAAACCCAAGCAGTTCAAAGGGTTCAGGACTTACGACGACCGCGGAACCGGCAAATTTGTTGATCCGCTGCCGATTGAAACCGCACACACTTTCGTGATGGCATCGGACGACCCGGAGCGGCTGATAAAAGTCTCGTCGAAAGAGAACGAAATCAACCTGTATGACGGCCGTATGCTCGCGCAAAACGGCTGGTTCGTGCTCCGCAGCGTTCTGCCGGCGGGCAAAACTGGCAAAGTGGTTGAGTGGACCATCGAGCCGAACGCCATCGAAGGCTGGATTCGCAAGCCAAACATCGGTTTCTCGCAAGTGGGTTACATCCCGTCGCAGCCCAAAACGGCAGTTATCGAACTTGACAAAAACGACAAGATTCTGCCCACAGCAAAAATCCTGAAAATCGACGAAAACGCCAACGAGACAATAGCTTACGAGGGCAAAACCGATTTCTGGGGCGCCTATTTCAAATATAATTATGTGAAATTCGATTTCTCGACGGTGAAAGAGCCGGGCGTTTACTGCATTGAGTACGGCGACACCAAAACCGGGCATTTCATCATCAACGACAACGTGTATGACAAAATCACCGACGCCACGAGCGACATTTGGATTCCAATCCATATGAACCACATCACCGTGAACGAGGGCTACCGCATCTGGCACGGCGAGCCTTTCAAAGAGGGCTACATTCAGGCGCCGCCATCTGACCACTTCGACCTTCACCACCAAGGCGAGACCACCGACACCAAATACAAGCCCTACGAGCTGATTCCGGGCCTGAACGTGGGCGGATATTTCGACGCGGGCGACTTCGACATCGAAACCGGCTCCAACATCAGTGTGGTTCAGAACCTTGTGCGCGTGTGGGAGCTGTTCCGCTCGGAGCGCGATGAGACCTTTGTTGACGAGAAACAGCGCTACGTTGACCTCCACCGTCCCGACGGAGTGCCTGACATTCTGCAATATATCGAGCACGGCGTACTCAACCTTGTGGCTCAGGCCGAAAACATCGGGCATATGTCGTCAACACTTTCAAACGGTGTGCTCGACAACTACCACCACCTTGGCGATGCGGCCTCAATCACCGACGGTCTGCACTACGACCCGTCGCTGCCGCCATACACCAAATCGGCCGACGGCAAACGCTCTGGCACTAAGGACGATATGTGGGCGTTCACGACACGCAACCCGATGCTCGACAACCGCGCCGCCACAATGTTCGCCGCAGCAAGCCGTGTGCTTAAAGGCTACAACGATGACTTGGCCGACCGCGCCCTCACGCAGTCGAAACGTCTGTTTAAAGAGGCTCAGGAGCTTATTGCGAAACGCCGCAGCAACAACCGTTTCACAAGCGGCGAGCACGACGAGCTCTCGCTCCGCGGATTTGGCGATGTGGCCGCCGACATTCAACTCTACGCCGCCACTCACGAGCAGCAGTATCTGGATAATTTTGAGAAGAAGATTTGGAGGGCATTAGACAACAACGTTAACTACGCGATTCAAACCGCTTTAGACGCAGTTGCTTATATGCCAGACAGTTACAAAGAGAAACTCCGTCCATACATCGAGAAATACAAGGTTTATCTGGACAGCCTCGACATCGTCAACCCTTACGGGATTCCAATCGGATTGGGCAACTGGGCTGGCGGCGGCCAAACGGTATCGTACGGCACCACCGTTTGCTATGCCCACAAATACTTCCCAGACATTATCGGCAAGGAATACGCCTTCAAGACAGCCGCCTGGCTCTTTGGCTGCCATCCGTACCACAACTATTCGTTGGTTGCTGTGGTGGGCGCCACCCGTCCAAAGGCGGTTTTCTACGGCAACAACCGCGCCGACTTCTCGTTCATTCCTGGAAATATGGCGCCGGGCATCCTCTTCCGCAAACCCGACCACTTTGAAAACTTCGACGATTGGCCGTTCCTTTGGGGACAGAACGAAGGCACCATCGCCGGCAACACTGGCTATCTGATTTTCGGACTGGCGTTTAAGGAAATTATAAAAAATTGAAATTTAGAGTATAGTTCATTGCAGGGCTGCGCTACGGCGCGGCTCTGCGTGTTTTATAGCATTTCTGCGCAAGCTTGATGTTTTGGCGAAAAATGCCTATACAATCTTAATGGTATTGCCCAGCACTTCAACCACATCGCCGTGGCGAAGTTTGGCGCGTTTGCGGCTCTCGGTCTGACCATTGAGCTTGACAATACCGTCTTCGACAAACTGATTGGCTTGAGCCCCGCTTTCGCTGATTCTTAGCAATTTAATAAGTTTATTCAGCTCGATGTACGGCTCTGAGCCGTCGGGCATTGGTTTTAGTTCAAATTCACGCATAATTGAAGGATTGAAGGATTGAATAACTGAAGGATTGATGGATTGATGGATTGAAAAAATGGAACTCGATTCACTAATTCACCATCCCGATAGCTATCGGGACACCGATTCACCAATAAAACAATTCACCACAAACTACATCCATTCCACAAATTCGGAAATGGCTTTGCGTTTCTTTTCGGGAATGTCGTCGGTGGCGGGGGCGCCTAACGGCAACAGAACCACCGGTTTGCAGTCGGCATCAAGGTTGAAATCATTTGAGAGCATTGCGGCGTCGAAATTGCAAACCCAACAGGTGGCAAGCCCCATATCGGCGGCGGCTAAAGTGATGTGGTCGGCAAGAATGGCAAGGTCGATGTCGGCGTGGTTCTTGCCGTCGGCACGGGTCCAAGCTTTGGTGGTTTGGGCGCAAAGCATCAGCACCACGGGCGCAGTGGCAAACCATTCGCGATTGTACGCCCGACGCACCTTGACAAGACTTTCAGGGGTGTTGAGCACAAACACGCGCCACGGCTGAGCGTTGGTTGCCGATGGTGCAAAGTGCGAAGTTTCAAGCAGTTGCTCAATAATTGAGCGATCGATGGCTATCGGGCTGTAGTTGCGGCACGAATAGCGAATTTGAACCAAATCTTTAAAGTTTGCCATAATAAACACTAACTAAAAACATAAACGCAAACGCAAACGCAAACGCAAAACACGAATACTAACGCATAAACAATCAGCCATCTAATAAAACCGATGCTCAAGCCGGTCGAGTTCTTCCTTGTCGAAAAGTGTTGGATGGTTGCGGTCGATATCGGCAAAGACCTTGGTGATTATCGCTTCACGCACCACTTTAGCGCGGTTTTCAACCTTGTAACGCTTGCAGTAACGGTCGAAAGCAGCAGCTTCATAATCGTTGAACATAATTGTCAGCTTGTGCGTGCGCTTCAATTTGGGGTCCTGTTTTTGCATCTTCCTGCGTTTTATGACAAAGGTAACCGCCACAAGCAGGCTTTAGGTTGCCACACCATCTTTTTAATCAACTTAATTATCAACAATTCAGCGCAGGATGTCGGTGTCGAGCCCGACAAAACCGTCGCGCATGGCAAAAACTCGGCCTATCTGCGCCACTTTTTCCGCGTCGAGCGACCGTTCAACGGTTACAATGCGCCCGATTCCGGCTGCCACTGCCGAGCGGATTCCCGCGTACGAATCTTCAAAAACCAGGCAGTCGGCGGGTTTTACGCCAATTTTATCTGCAGCTTTCAGGAAAATGTCGGGCGACGGTTTGCCCGGATAGGTGCCATCGTCGTAGATGACCTTTTCAAAATCGAACCACTTTTCGAGATGCAGATGGCTGAAATAGAACTGAACATTAAGAAGATACGAGCCTGTGGCGATTGTAAACGGAATGCCTGTGGGCTTGAGCTGATTAAGAAAATTCTCAACACCGGGCGCAAGCGTGTGCAGACCATCGGGCGCCGAACAACGCGTGCGATAGAGCAATTCCTTCTCTTCGGTTATGCTCTCAAGTTCAGTCGCAGAAGGTTGACGTCCAAGCAGATATGTGATTATTTGCAGATTGGTGCGTCCTTGCAGATTGGCATAAAACTCTTCGATGCCGAGTGGCTCAGTGCGTAGTTTTTTTGCCATATCAATCCACGCCTGCTCGTGCAGCGGCGAATCGAGAAACATTGTCCCGTTGAAATCGAAAATTACACCTTTTACCATTTACTCTTTAATTATCAATCTTTTGGTGGCATTGCCACTGGCAAATTCCACGTTGCAAACATACACGCCCGCGGGCAAACGGCCAACATTGAGCACAACGTTTTTTTGACTGCCGAAACGCTCGCTGAGAACTGTGCGGCCATCCATATCGGTCAGCCGGACAGCAGCAATAGACTCGTTTTCAGCCGTCAAGCGGATTTCGGTCGTGGCCGGATTAGGATAGACCGAAACTTGTGCAGCAACCGTTTTTGAACCGATGGATGTTGCTCTGCCGGCAATGCCATCGATGGCGGTTATTGGCAGTCCATCAGGATTGAGCCAATGCGCAAGTTGCAATGAATCAAACTGATAACGGTCATAACAAACTGACAGCATCTGAAAGTAATCGTTCATCGGATAATCGCAGTCGGAATCGCCGCCAGCCAGCAACCCCACTACCCTATGATTGGCATCGAAAAGCGGCGCGCCAGACGAGCCCTGCTCGGTTGCACCTTCGTTCCACTCTGCCACATTGAAGAATGTGTTGCCATCGAAATTGCGGTACGAAGTCACCGACAGCGAATCGCTATCGACGGCAATAGCCACAGTGCCGCCTTCGGGATGATGAAGGCATACCCCGCCCCGGGGCACTGCGCCGCCAACATCCCAACCGGCATAATAAACATTGTAATAGTCAGGTATTGAATTATTTAGCCGAACAAGAGAAAAATCGAGAAACCCTTCGTCGTTATCTTTGGCAGCGACGAGAGTTGAGCCCGCAACGCTTTGTTTTTCAGGAATATCATAATCATCGTAGTTAAAAAAGAAAATGCTCGACTGCGCCTGTTTTTCAGAATAGATGCAATGACGTGCCGTGAGTATATACGGCTCAAACGAACGGTCGGCAGTGGCAAGCAAAGTGCCTGTGCATAAAACAGTTCCGCCAACCAAAATCCGGCAGACGGCACGCCTTTCATTGCCCCACTCGCTCTTCTGCTCGTCAGTCAACCCAACCTGACACGCGCCGGGCGTTGGCTCATCGGCGAAAGCGCCCTTGAAATCGTGCGCCACCTGTACGATATTGAAAAATCCCTGAAAATCAGCATTTACAGGCTCATTATACTCTACAACTACCACATCGCCACTAACAGGCGGTGTTGGCAGCAATGGGGCGTTGTTTTCAGCGGTGTAAGCGCCCAAAACTTCGGTAGTATCAGCGCCGTAGAGAAAGAGTTGCGCCCCTTCAGGAATAAAAAAATCGGCAAACAAAACATTGAGAGAGAAAGCGTTAGGCGAGCTAACGACAAGCCGCCACACATTGGTGTCGCCAATGGTTTCCCATTGTCCGCTATTGCATGGATTATAGTCGGTGGCAATGGGTGCGGCAAAAGCGTCGGCGTTGCCAGCCAAACCGCAGAATCCGCTCTGCGCCAGTTGCTGACGCGACGGCAACAGGCAAACATCGTGCAGACGCGGCATCGCCTTGCGAACCGACAGCGGCCTTCCGCCACACGACGGCTGCGCCGACAGGCCAAGAGCCATCGCGACTAACAGGAACAGTATGACGGACAAACGTTTCATGCAACGGCAAAGATAACCTTTTGGCGAGTTCTGTAGCAACCGCCCGACACCACTTTTTCAGACTTCGGAACCCGCTCAAAATGGCGACAAAAAAAACTGCGCAAATCCAACTCATGACAGGTAAAATGATAAATTTGCCGCTCAAATGACATTAAAATGATACTCTTTGACAGATTTGAACTCGAAAACGGACTGCAAGTAATTGTGCATCAAGACAAAACCACCCCGATTGTGGCGGTCAATCTGCTGTACAAGGTGGGCTCGCGCAATGAGAACCCCGAACGCACCGGATTCGCGCATCTGTTTGAGCATCTGATGTTTGACGGGTCGAAAAATATCAGCGACTTCGACCAACAACTGCAACTTGCCGGCGGCGAGTGCAACGCATTCACCAACAACGACTACACAAACTACTATCTGACACTGCCAAAGCAGAATATTGAGACGGCCTTTTGGCTCGAGTCGGACCGTATGTTGGAACTCGGTATCACCAAAGAGAAACTCGAAATCCAGAAGGGTGTTGTGATTGAAGAGTACAACCAGCGCTACTTGAACAAGCCATACGGCGATTGGATGCTGATTATGAGATATTTGGCATACAAAAAGCACCCTTACATGTGGCCAACCATCGGCAAGGACACGTTAGAAATTAAATACGCCAGTCTTGACGAAGTGAACAGTTTCTTCTACAACTACTACGCGCCAAACAACGCCATTCTTGTGGTGGCCGGCGACGTTGAGACAAAGCAAATCAGGCAGTTGGCCGAGAAATGGTTCGGTCCGATTCCGCGGCGCGACACCCGCATCGCCCCGCTGCCAACCGAGCCCGAGCAAAAAATTCCACAGTTTCTGCTGCTAAAGCGCCACGAGCCGCTAAACGCCATCTACAAAGGCTTCCACATGGACGGGCGCTTGGGTTCGCGCTATCACGCTGCCGATTTGATTTCGGACATTTTGTCGGGCGGCGAATCATCACGACTGACGCAACATCTTGTAAAAGAGCAAAAAATATTCACCAACGTGAACGCCTACATCACCGGCGAAATCGACCCAGGACTGTTTATTGTTGAAGGAAAGTTGAGCGACGGCGTGACATTCGCGCAAGCCGAAGAGTGCATCAGCAACGAACTGAAATCGATTTGGAACAGCCCCATTTCGGAAACCGAACTGACCAAAGTAAAGAACAACATCGAAGTAAAGAAAACAATATCAGAAGTCAACGTGCTCAACAAAGCCATGAACTTGGCCTACTTTGAGATGCTCGGCGACGCCAACTTGATTAACACTGATGTAGATAATTATCAGCAAATTACGGCCAGCGACATCAGCCAGACCGCAAAGCTGCTGTTCCGTCGGGAAAACAGCACAACCATTCATTACAAATCGGCTCAAAAAAGCAAGCAATGAACAACGAGCTAAACAGACAGAAAGCACCTGTTTATCACCAGATTACAAAGATTGACATACCAACCGTGGAAAGCGGACGGCTTGCCAACCAAATGCCGTACCATATTTTGAACGGCGGTTCGCAAGAACTTGTGTATCTTGAACTTAAATTCAATGCCGGACACACATACGCCGAAGTTCTGGTGTCGACGTTCACAAGCGCCATGCTGGTGGGCGGAACCAAACACCACAATGCCCAACAGATTGCCGACACATTTGAGTTTTACGGCGCCGAAGTGCGAGCCGACAGCAACTCGGACCATGCCATGGTCTCGCTGTTCTGCATGAACAAATACCTTGACAAACTGTTGCCGCTATTCTGCGAACTCATTGAAGAGAGCGTTTTCCCCGAATCGGAATTGCAGATAATGATTGCTGACCGCAAGCACAAATATGTTGTAAATCACACAAAAACATCGGTTTTGGCCAGCGATGCCATGTACAAGATGGTTTTTGGACCGCACACTTATGGACGCCGCGCCCAACTCTCTGATTACGACAATGTTAACAGCGACACTCTGCGCCAATTCTACGCAAAGCACTTTTGCGCCGCCAACGGCAAACTGCTGATTGCCGGCTATGTTACCGAAAGCGTGCTGCGTTCAATCGACGCTACAATCGGGCAACTGACCGCCGGCCAGCCCGTTGCGCCACACACGATGCCCATTGAGCCCGTTTCAGGCGATAAAACGCAGATTATCAAGATGACTGATGCCGTGCAATCGAGCTTGAGAATGGGACTTGCAACAATCAGAATGGACCACCCCGACTACCACAAGCTGCACATGCTGACAATGGTGCTTGGCGGCTATTTCGGATCGCGTCTGATGACCAACATCCGCAAAGAGAAAGGCTACACCTACGGCATCTACTCGATTCTGTTCCCGCAAATCCAAAGCGGACTGCTGCGCGTTATGGGCGACATCAAGTCGGGCTACTCGACACAAGTGGCCGACGAAGTGCGCAAAGAAATGCAGAAGCTTAAAGACCAACCAATTAGCGATGCAGAAATGGCACTCGTGCGCAACTATATGATGGGCGAAATGCTTCAGATGTTCGACGGGCCGTTCACAAGCTGCGACGCCGTGGCAAAAGCCATCGACATGGGTGTGGGAATTCAATATTTTGAAGATGAGCAAAATAGCATTCTAAACACAACACCACTAGAATTGCAGGAAATCGCAAACAAATACTTCGATTTGGACCATTTGGCAACCGCCATTGCCGGAAACGAATAAGCTATGTTCTACGAAAGCAACGACCTGATTATCAGACCATACCGCACGGGCGACGAGCCTTCGTTGGCGTTCTACTCGAACAACCGGCTGATTGCCGCCCAAATGCAGAGTTGGTTTCCATCGCCGTTCACCTACGACGACGCGCTTGTGTGGGTTGCCGATAACCTGCAGAGCAACAGCAACTTCCCCATCATCTACTATGGCGACGTGATTGGCAACGTTGGCCTGCGCAACATCAGCGGCGACTCGGCCGAAATCGTTGTTTGGCTTGGCCCCGATTTTTGGAAAAAAGGCATTGGAACCCGCGCTTGCCAATGGATGGCGGATTTTGCCAAAGCAGAACTGAAAATCAGCAGATTATCAGCAGCGATAAAAAGCGGGAACATTGCGGCGGAACGGATTGCAAACGCTTTGGGCGTGAGAATCGAAAGATAGATTTTTCGCACAGACGACACTACCAACAAAAAAAGCGACCCGCAAAGGTCGCTTTATAGCAAAATGTCGGTTTAATGCTACCACAAGTAATTGTATGCGTACAAGATAGCCGCCAATTTGGCCAAAGTCATGAGACCTTCAATTCTCATTAACTGATCGCTGTAACTTGTTAAGTCGCCTTTGTAGATTCTGCCGTTATCGATTCTGAAGAGTTGGTCGCTGTAACTCGTAGAGTCGCCCTTATACACCCTGTTATTATCAACCCGCATCAGTTGGTCGCTATAACTTGTAGAGTCGCCTTTATAGATTCTACCGTTCTCGATTCTGAAGAGTTGGTCGCTGTAACTCGTAGAATCGCCTTTATACACTTTAGCCATAATACCGATTGTTTGAAGTTCGCCTATCTTGTTGATAGATTACTGACAACCAACACCTTATGCAACCACATTCGGCTTCTCAAGGCCGTAGCCTTTGCGGGCGTCTTCACGTTTGAGCATCAGCGCAAGCAGCAGAGCCACAATGCCGAACAGGGCGAAAATCGCCATTGGCAAGGTGTAGTTGTACTGCGTCACTTCGGTGCCATTGACAATGCGCACACCTGCACGGCAATATTTGTCGAGAACGAAACCGATGAACAGCGGAACAAAGCCCAAACCGATGTTCTGCACCCAGAAAATGAGCGCGTAGGCCGAGCCGAGCAGTTTCTGCGGAATGATTTTCGGCACACTCGGCCACATTGCCGACGGCACAAGCGAGAAGGCCACACCCAGCACAATCATTATGAAGGCGGCAAACCACCAGTAGTTCATCAGCGGAAGGGCGAACAGAACGTGCACCAGGATAAGCAGCAGCGAGCCGATAATCATAATGGTGGCGCCACGGCCTTTCTTGTCGTAGATGCTGCCGAAAAGCGGTGTCATTATAAGGTTGCCGAACGGAATCAGACTCGGAATGATGCCCGCCAGCGTGGTGCTGACGCCGTATTTGTTTTCCATCAGCGATGCGGCGTACTTCATAAACGGGAACACTGCCGAGTAGAACATCAGGCAGAGCAAGGCCAGAAGCCAAAAGCCTTTGTTTGTGATAATTAACTTCAGGTCTTTTACCTTGAAGATGTCGTCGGATTCGCCCTGCTGTTGGGCAACTTCGGCATCGAAACGCTTATCCATCTGACAGAAAACAAGATAAGCCAGCAAACCGATGCAGAGCAGAACGGCCGAGAAGAGCAGCGGCGCCGAGAGCGAGAAGTGCTTGACAATCATCGGGCTGAAGACCAGAGCGGCGGCGGTTCCGAGTCGGGCCACGGCCACCTGAACGCCCATTGCCAAGGCTAACTCTTTGCCAGCGAACCATTTGGTTATGACCTTCGACACGGTGATTCCGCAGTTCTCGGTGCCCACAGCAAAAATGGCGTAACCAAAGCAGGCCACAAACACCTGCGTGCGCATTCCGAAAATGGTGCCAGCCGCGGCGTCGGGCGATATGTAATTAACCGCATAATACTTGATTAGCGCGCCTGTGAGCATCAGCACACAAGTAACAATTCCTGTGAACCGCACCCCCATCTTGTCGAGAACGATTCCGCCGAAAATGAGCATAAACAGGAACACGTTGAACCAGCAGTAGGCCCAGTTAAACTGTCCGAACTCAAGGCTTGTCCAGCCCATCTGCTCTTCGAGCATTGTCATCAGCGGCGACAGGGCGTCGGTAAGGAAATACCCCCACATCATTGTGAACGAGACAATTACCAACGCCGCCCAACGCGCGGCCTTCGATTCGCTTAATAGTTTTGCAGTTTTCATACTATACGATAAAGCATTAATATATTGGTTTTTATACCTAAAAAGAACTCAATTTGTATTTGCACTATTTTTTCTTATCAAAGCATCAATTGTCGCAAGCAACTTATTGGCATTCAATGGTTTTGCAAGATATTCAGCACATCCTGCCACAAGTGCCGTCTGGCGGTCGTCGTCGGACTTTTCGGTTGTTGATTGAGCCACAACCGGAATTTCCGCAAGTTTAATGATTTTTTCTAAAGCCAGCCTATTCCCGGCAGTCATCTCTACCAACACCAGATCGGCCAATTTTTTATCTTCAAAAAACCTGACGGCCTCATTGGCATTGGCCCACACCATATCGGCTCCTAAACCATTCAACACATGGACAAGAAACTTGCGGTCGTTGTCGGCAGCATCAACAATCAGAATGCGACGGCCACTCCAATCGTAGCTTGACTTCGCGTCGCGCATATTAAATTGGATGTCAGGCACTTTACATGGCAATGGGTGCGTAAAGTAGAATGTAGAGCCCTTGCCCAGCTTAGAAACCACACGTATTTCACCGCCAAGCATCTCTATTATACTTTTACAAATTGGAAGCCCAAGGCCTGTGCCCGTATACTCGTTGGCAAAAGTCTGATCAACTTTTCCAAAACGCTGGAATATAATATGTTGCTGATCTTCGGGGATACCAATACCCGTATCTTGCACATAGAACTCAATGGTTTGATCCCAAGCTCGGCTCACACCAAATTTAATGTAACCATTGTTAGTGAATTTTATCGCATTATCAATCAAATTGATGCAAACCTGACGGAATTTAAAAATATCAGTGCTGAATTTTATATCGGTGTACTTCGAAGGTAAGTCGAGCTGCAATGAGAGATCGTCGCGTTCTTCCAACGTGCGGTCGCTGTTAAAGACGGCCATGATATCATTGAGCAGCGGGAAGATAGGTATCTCCTCCTTTTTTATAGTCATCTGTCCTGTCTCTATCTTCGAAATATCAATTATATTATCTATCAGTGTTACAAGGTCCTGACCGCTTTTGTTTATCATATCAATAAACTCTTCTCGTTCAGTTTGGGTCAGATCTTCATCGGCCAGAAGGTCGCTAAATCCGATGATGGCGTTCATCGGTATGCGTATGTCATGGCTGACATTAACCAGGAATGATGATTTGAGGCGATCGGCCTCCTCAGCTCGCTCTTTTTCAAAAATAAGCGCGTCAGTGATAATCTTGCGGGTTACGTGGCCAGAAATAATTGTGGCCAGAAAACCCAAATATTTGATTTCAGATTTGTCAAAATATGCGCCATCTTTGGCAATTATAGCCACAGCGCCACAAATGCGATCTATGTCAACCTGCTTGACAGGAAAAATGCAAGCATTGTGCAACCCAAGTCTGATTACGGTCTGAGCAACATCAGGAGGTAACTGCGATAACTGCACTGCCTCTATTATGCTGTTCTCTTTCAGCATTGTATGCCACGACGGGCAATCGGTATAGCTAATACTCAAATCGGTTGGCAATTGCGCTGCATTGGGTGCGGCCCACTGATGTTGCAAACGGGCAATCGTCGAATCAGCATCATCGACGAAAACCAATATGCGCTTTGGCAAAAATTGGCTGCCAATACTGTTTAGGATATGATCGAACACATCGTTGTAATCGTGGTTTGAGTAAACTGTGGATATAGCATCTTCAATCAGGTCGAAACGTTGCAGATGTGTCCTCAGCTGAATGGTTTCGGTTCCATCTGCTATGCCACACAGAACCGAACCATCAGCCTGTCCTTTAGCACTAACAACCAAATACTTATCTCCACATATCGTATTAGCTTCAAACGTTTGGCTGTAGCTTTCATCAATGATGTCTGGCACGTTCTCTACCGATGTTGCCGTAACAAGATCGGCCAGCGTACGACCAATGCAGTGGCTGGTTTCGAGCATGGCGGCAGATGCAGGTGTATCTTTTACGATAGTCCACTTCAGCAACTGACCACCCGCATCGGACAACGGAGTGAGTAAAACAGCGCACTGACCGCACAAATCATATATTTTTTCCATCTCTGCCAGTTGGGTTTCTGCAGCCGCACTCCTCCTTTTTTCCGACTGCAGTTCGTCTGTCTGTTTGGCAATATAATTCTCTATTGCAGAGCAGATTACTGGTTCTTTCTGTCGCAGTTGTGCAAGTATTTCCCGAATATTGACACTGCCATTGTTTTCATCATTTGTTGGCATCGTTGCAGTTGTTTATTTTGCCTTGTCAAGATAGCGTTTTTTTCAGTTACACAGACGTGTCTATGCTGTTTCAGCATTTTTTTATACCATTATGATGTTTTGCGCTGTCAAGCAGATGTTTAGGTCTCTAATAAACGGACTTCATCCTGAAAGTTCCAAATATTACCCAATTTCGGAGATTATGCTATTTTGCCAGATTTCAACAACTTACACTAAATGATCACATGATGCCTAAATCAGATGTGTTGATTGCCGCCTCTTCGGTTGAGAGAAAAGTCAAAAAAGTATTCTAATAGTTGTCAACTTGTCGATTGAGTGTGTATTTTTGGGAATCTTTTAAATATGTGCAAAATGAAAGTAAAATTTATTGCTGTTGCGGCACTTGTAGGGTGCACACAGTTTGCCTCGGCACAAATTACCGATGCTGAAAAAGCTCTTCGCAGTCACGATTCCGACACAACTCAAGGATGGAAATTAGGCGGTGTGGCATCGCTCAACGCCACGCAGACATCGCTCTCGCACTGGGTTGCCGGCGGTGAGAATTCAATATCGATTAACGGCGCGTTCAACGCTCACGCCAACTTCAGAAAAGGCAAAAACACGTGGGACAACACTCTCGACCTTGGCTATGGTCTTATGAAGCAAGGCGATAACGATGATTTCCGCAAGACCGACGACCGCATCGATTTCTCGTCGAAATACGGCTACGAGGCTTACAAATCGCTCTACTACGCGGCAATGCTGAGCTTCAAATCGCAGATGACCAATGGCTATAACTATGTGAACGACAGCACCAAGAACAAGATTTCGTCGTTCCTGGCTCCGGCCTACATAATTGGCGCCATCGGTCTCGACTACAAGCCGAACAGCTATTTCAGCGCATTCCTGGCTCCGCTCACACTTAAATATACTATTGTGAACGACCAAGACCTTGCCGACGCCGGCTCTTACGGTGTTGATGCAGCTGAATACAAAGAAATTACAGACTCCACCGGCCTGGTTATCAGCCGCACATTGGTAAAATCAGGAAAGAAATCGCGCGGTGAATTCGGTGGTTACCTGCGACTGCTGTTCAGCAAGAGCGACTTCGAGGCTGAGGCTCTTAAAAACCTGTCAATCACATCGAAAGCCGATTTCTTCTCGAACTATCTGCACAATCCGCAGAACATTGATGTCAGCTGGGAAACACAAATTGCAATGAAGGTTAACAAATACATAACCGTCAGTGTGTCAACGCATTTGATTTACGACGACGACATCGACGTGCCTGTTGGAACCAACCCCGACGGAACCACCAAATTCAGCAAACGCATACAATTTAAAGAGATTGCCGGCGTTGGTATAATGTACAACTTCTAAAGGTTAAGAGGGGAAAGTTTAGAGGAAAGACTCTCTGATAGTTGAGAAAGTTAAGAACAAGGTAAACTAACACTAACCCCGATAGCTGTCGGGACTAATTACTAAATCCTAAATGAAAATGAGGTCGATAAAATATTGTTTGGTGGCGGTTCTGGCGGTTCTGGGCTGCAGTTTTGCCAAAGCCGATGGCGGCTACAACATTAAGGTGCACATCGACGGCCTGGCCGACAGCACCGTCTATCTTGGCTACTATTTTGGTGACAAGCAGTATGTTAAAGACACTGTCAAACTTGACAAGAAGGCCAACGGCGCGTTCAAGGGCGACAAGAAACTCGAAGGCGGAATCTATTTTGTGCTTGTGCCGGGCAACACCTTCTTCGAGCTGATGATTGATAATGAGCAGAATTTCAGCGTCTCGACAAAATTCACCGGCGACCCTGCCGACCTGACCAAATATCTGAAATCGGAAGGCAGCGACGAAGTAAAGATGTATGTCGACTATCAGCAGTTTATGATTGCCCAAAACGCCAAGGCGTTGGAATTGCACAAACACTTGACCAAAGCGAAAGGCAATGAAGGAAAGGCAATTAAGGATAGTCTGGCGATTCTTTCAAATGAGGTTATGGCCCGCTGGGACGATATTGAAACCAACCATCAGAAATCGTTGCTAGCAGCCGTTTTGCGCATCAACAAAGACATTGAAATTCCCGACTTTCCGCGCGATTCGGCAGGAAATGTGCTCGACTCGGCCTTCCAATACAAATTCTACAAGAAACACTTTTTCGATAATGTTGATTTTCAAGACGCAAGGTTGCTTCGTACGGAATTTTTCCAAAAGAAAATCGACCGCTATTTCGAGAAGATGATTCTTCAGGCGCCCGACACCATTATCAAGGAGAGCAAAATGCTGCTCGACAAGACCGAAGGCTGCGACGAGGTGTTCCGTTTTCTGCTGCAGACAATCTTCAACAAGTACAACAACAGCGACATTATGGGTATGGACAAGGTGCTCGTCTTCTTTGGCGACAACTACTACTTGAACGGTCGCGCCACTTGGGCCGACTCAACCTGGCTTGAGAAACTTCGCGAACGCGTCGAGGAACTGCGTTACAATCAGGTTGGTAATCAAGCTGTTGAATTGAAGCTTTACACTTACGATGACCAACCGGTAACCATTTCGGGCGTCAATGCCGAATACACCGTGCTGTTCTTCTTTGAGCCGTCGTGCGGACACTGCAAGAAGGCCACGCCCAAAATGAAGGCTCTGGCCGACAAGTTCTGGGAGCGCGGCGTTGAGGTGATGGGCATTTACACCCAAACCGACAAGGAAGAATGGGGTAAGTTTATTGAAAGTCAAGGACTTGAAAACTGGATAAACGCTTGGGACCCGTACAACCAATCGGGCTTCCGCCTGTTCTACGACATTCGCAGCACACCGTCAATCTACCTACTCGACCGCGGCAAGAAAATCATTGCCAAACGCATTGATGTTGAGACACTTGAGAAAGTGCTTGAAGACGAGTATGCGCGGAAGGATAAGAAGAAATAATCGATTTTGAGGCAGAAACAATAATGGTGTCTATACAAGACATATATAAATCAATTGCAAAAGAAGAATTTTCAGAGAACACGCTTCAACTTATAGATAATCAGATAAATGACATTCAAAATGGAAGCACGGACTTTTATCGATTCAATCAACAAGAGCATACAGGACTCTGCAAGGCAGGTGCGCCTCTCATTGGGGCGTCCATCGTCGCGAGCTACGCGGCAGCAAGCATTGGCACAAGTGGAGATGCTTCAAGCGGCTCACAGCTTGCAAACAACTGGGAAATAGACCAGTTACAAGAATCGCTCATTGAAAAATGGGCAAAAGCAGCCGATTTGTGGATTGAAAATTCAGAACAAATCTTAATAGAAAATTTTGGTTCCTGCATTGCACAAGGTGCTGAAGCGAAGGTTTATTACCGCTCTGGCGACACATCGGTAGTAAAAGAGCGCGCATCTATTTATTCTACAACGCAAAAGGCTCTTGACGCCATAGTGCTTCATAACTATCTTTTTCCGGAAACGGCAATGAGCGTTGTTGGCTTTACGCGGGATAAAGACGGTTTGTTTCGGTCGGTTCTTACGCAACCGTATGTCAGGTGTATTCGGTTGGCAACAAAGGCTGAAATAGACGAACTTGTTTTTGCCAAAGGCTTCAGAGACAATTGGGAAGGGAATGGAGTGAATTACATTTCAGACCGCATTTTGCTTGAAGATATGCATCCGGCGAATGTTTTTATCGACGAAGTGTCGGGCAAGGCAATTTGCATTGACTGTATCGTGAAATTTAACACTGAAAAATATGCGACTGATTAAACTATTAACTGCCTTTTTGCTGCCATTAACCGCTATGTGTCAGCAAGTTGGCAACAAAATCACTCTCGACGACATAATGAAAAAAGGCACGTTCTACGAGAACGGCATTGACGCTATCACCCCGATGAGCGACGGGCTGCATTATGCTGTTATTGAGGATGGTTTGGCGATAGCAAAATTCAGTTACAAGACAGGCGAAAAAGTGGCTACATTGGCCACGGTGGAGCAGTTTGGCGACAGCACGATAAACTATTTGTCGAACTTCAGATTCAGTGCCGACGAGCGGAAAATCCTTTTCTACACCAATCGGCAGAATATCTATCGACGCTCATTTACAGCCAATTACTACGTTTGGGACGTTGCCGCCAAGAAACTCACGGCTGTGTCCGACAACCGCCGTCAGCAGGTGGCGACACTTTCACCCGATGGTACAATGGTGGCGTATGTCAGTGGTAACAATCTGTATGTCAAAAACTTGACTGACGGCGCGGAGACGCAGATAACAACCGACGGCGAGTTCAACAAGATAATCAACGGCATTCCCGACTGGGTTTACGAGGAGGAGTTTGAGTACAACCGCGCCTTCTGCTGGTCACCCGACAGCCGCAATCTGGCGTGGTGCCGCTTCGACGAGTCGGCGGTGCGCACTTATGGCTTTGCGGTTTTTGCTGGCCAAGCGCCGCGCAAGGCTGAAAACGCACTCTACCCGTCGACCTATTCCTACAAATACCCCAAGGCTGGCGAGGCCAATTCGGTTGTAACTGTCTGGAACTATTCGTTTTCCGATGGTCGCACCACGCAAATCGATGTTGGTGCGGAGACCGACCAATACATTCCGCGCGTAATGTGGTCGCCTGTGGGTAAGTTGGTGGTTTACAGGCTCAACCGCTTGCAGAACCACCTTGAACTGCTCTACGCCAATCCCACCGACGGAACCGCGC
>CAMHPA010000052.1 GCA_946186925.1 uncultured Bacteroidota bacterium
ATCTTTATGATTATCCTATTTCTGGTTTCTTCTGATGCTCCCGGAACACGGATTAGGCAAAGATGATTAGACGAATCCATATAGTCCGTGTGGTGAACAAGATGGTTGATTCCCAACTCATCACATACCGCTTCATATCGTTTCATTATATCCACACGACGTTCAAGCAATTGAGGGTATCTATCAAGTTGCCTCAAACCGATAGCCGCCATGATGTCAGTCATATTACACTTATACCAAGGACCGATGATGTCATATTCCCATGCTCCTATCTTGGTCTTAGCCAATGCGTCCTTATTCTGACCATGGAGACTTAGGAGTTGATAGAACTTATAAATCTCCGCATCCGTAACACCATTATCGTATACAGATGATGGCAATGCCCATGTACTAGCCCCGCCCTCTGCTGTTGTAAAGTTCTTCACTGCATGGAAACTAAAATCTGTAAAATCAGCGATTGCTCCGCAGTACTTACGCTGGCTCTCTCGCTGCCCGTTATCACCTACTATTGGACCCTTCCCTGTATAGTAAACCACACGAGAGGCACCCAAAGAATGGGCACAATCAGCAACAACAGCTATTCTTCCCAACCCTGCTTGAATGCGGGAGGATAAATCTGATAACGGATCATTGTGGTCATTAAGAGGCGAAAAGAGGGAGCGTTTCCTATCCACTATCTCAAATATCCTGTCGTAATCAGCAACAATACCACCAAGATCTACAACAATAACGGCTTTTGTTTTTTCTGTGATTGCATCCTCCAATGCGTTGTAGTCCATCTCTGGCATGTGAGTAACAGAATCCCCATTTTTCTGAATATCCACAAACTTAATTGTTGCACCACAATGTATAGCTGCCGATGCGGATGCTGTATACGTATAAGCAGGGACGATAACTTCATCACCTTCTCGCACACCCAAAATTCTAAGATTCAATTCCTCTGCTGCTGTTGCAGAATTTAAACATACCACTTTATTGCTATACTTGGCATCAAATTCCGCCATACAACAATCAATATCTGTTCTGCCTGTTTGAATATAGGCAGCCAAACGTTTTTCAAGCAATTTTGTTCTTGGGCCTGTCGTAATCCATCCTGACTTTAATGTTTCAATTACTTCTGCTATTTCTAGTTCTGATATATCAGGTGGACTAAAACTAATAATTCGGCTTTTCATTTCAACCCTCTATTTTATAATCGTTTAAATTATTTGTTTACATCAATATGCATACGTTAGAACACTAACAAAACCTATCTCATTATGTAAATTTTTATTGTGTGAGTCTGAATCCATAATCATATCCGCGTCTTTCTGGTTTATATCCTATACGAATAGATACACAAGCTTCTTCATTATACCAACTATTACCCCGCAGAACCAAACACTCACCAATAACACGACCATGCGGATTTATCAAATCACCTTCCTCATATTCGCCATACCAATCCTCACACATTTCCCACACATTTCCACTCATATCATTAATACCAACTCATTAGCCTTCTTAATTGTCACAACGTGTGTTGATCATTCCGCATTATCTTTATACCATGCAACCTCATCTAAATCATCACTGCCTGCGTACTTCTTATTTGTTGATTTTTTGCCACCACGTGCAGCATACTCCCACTCCGCTTCAAATGGCTATCTGAATTGCTGTCCTGTAATTTCGTTAAGTTTCTAATAAACACTTGTACATCGTTCCACGAAACATTTTCAACTGGATAATTGCCTCCTTTTGATATGAAATGTGATGGATTACTCTCCATAACTGCAAACCATAATTCTTGAGTAACTTCAGTTTCGCCTATCAAGAAATCGTCAATAGTCACCTTATGGCAGGTTTTTCATTCTCACGTGCGTCGGTGCCTTGTCCTGGCGTGGCCCCCATCATAAACGAGCCGCCTTCAACGGCTATCATTTTGAATTTTACACCATTCTCATCAATTCCTAGACCGATATGGTATTGCACGAGTTTAACACTACGCTGGCGCCCAATATGGCTATTACAATACTGTATTTTATGATTTTCATAATAAAATGCACCTTCAAATCAACCTCACATACCCCGCCACATTCCGAAAATCGTCACTCAGCTGGTAGGCAATGTTGTTTTTAGATATAACACCCGTTTTCTCAAGGTTGACGGTTACTGTTATAATGTCCTTTTTGCTGAAATACTCATCTGGATAGCCTGTCTGCCGCATATAGAATTCCATATCGTTGGCGGGCAAATAGCCGTAGAAGTTCAAAAGCCCGACAATAGCCGAAGCAATAATCAGTGTTCTATTATCAGTTATAGAGTTCACGAAATCAGCACTTTGCAAGACAAATGGCGTACTACGATTATACGATTCCTTTATCCGCGAATCAACATTTTTCAGTGTCTGTTCCAAAGTTTTGTCGGTGTCGGCATTACATTGCTCCTGCAATTTTTTGATTTCTGCTGAAAGATTATCGATTTCATCGAAATAAACCAACACTGGGTCATCAATAGCGAAACACTTTTTTTTACTGAAAATATTGAGCATCAAGGCCGATTTATGCAGCCGCAAACGATCGAAAGGTGAAAGTTCTGTCTTCAACCTCATCAGAATCAGCATACATAATATTGCTCTCGAATCGCTCATTTGGCAAAAGATGCGACAATGCCCATCCTACTCAAAGCAACTTCTAATTATCTCAATAATAGCATCTTGCTGTTCATCAGTCATCTTATTGTCCGATGGCAGACATAGGCCGCGTGCAAAAATATCGGCACCAACATCGTTTGCCGCACCACAATCGATATAGGCGTTCGACTGGCCGCGGCCGTTGCCGTTGGCTGTAACAAACGGGTTCATTCGGTAGATTGGCTGCATATGCATCGGCTTCCAGATTGGACGGCCTTCGGCATTGAATTTTGCCAAAGTTTCAAGTATTTCTGTCGGACAGGTTTTGCCTTTTTCGGGAACAAACGTTGCTTCTTTTTCGTTGCGCACTTGTCGGCACATTGCTTCAGGATTGATAAGCAGACAACTGAGCCAATAGTTCGGCGAACTGTTTTGTGCATCGTATGGATTTATCGTTACAGGCAAGCCTTCGAACCCTTTTTTATACCGCTCGTAGATAGCACGTTTCTGCACGATATGCTCATCGAGATAGTTCATTTGGCCACGGATAACGCCTGCAATGATATTCGACATCCTATAGTTATACCCCATCTCGTCATGCTGATACCATGGCGCCAACTCCTTCGATTGGGTTGACCATTTACGCACTTTTTCAGCATCATCTTTGTTATCAGTCAGAAAAACGCCGCCTGAAGAACCTGTGATTATCTTGTTACCGTTGAAACTAATTGTACCATAATCGCAAAGGCCGCCAACTTTGCGTCCTTTATATGTTGAGCCTAACGCTTCCGCCGCATCTTCAATAACCCATGCGCCATGTTTTGCACAAATGGATTTAATTTCATCAATTTTGGCAGGAACACCATATAGATGAACCAAAATCACAAGTTTCACATCGGGATAGAGTTGAAAAGCATTTTCCAGTGCTTCGGGACTCATATTCCACGTATCGTACTCTGTATCAACAAATACTGGTTCCCCACCTTCATACAACACTGCATTCACAAGTGCATTAAATGTCAAGTCTGCACAGAATACTTTGCGTCCCTGAAGTGTTCCACAATTTGGTTTTGCCTGTCCATAAAGCCGTTCACCTGCAAGCCTGGTGGAAAGATGCAATGAAGCGGTTCCACAAGAGAGAGCAACCGAATATCGTACGCCGGCATATTCAGCCACAAGCCGCTCAACCTCATTGATATTTTCGCCTGCTGTTGTAATCCAATTCTTTACAAACGCATCAGTAACCCATTTCTGCTCGTCGCCGTGCATTGTGGGCGACGACAGCCAAACCTTCTTCTCGAATGGTTTTATGTTTTTGGTATTCTGAAACATTCTATTAGGTTGTAAGTTATTAGTTTTAAGTTATTTAGTCATAAGTTTCTTCAACCTCTAAACATTCTAACTTCTCAACTTTTTCGTCATTCAATTTTGAGTTGCTCTGCAGGCAGGTCAACGGCAATGCTGGCCAGTCCGTCGAGTACAATATAGAAGCGCTTCTTGCCATTGGCACGGTTGACAACTCCTTGCAAACCATCGAATTGCCCGCCATGAATTGTCACTCTGTCGCCCACTGCCACATCAACGCACTCAAGTTTGACTTCGGGAGCATTGCAAACAAGCATGAAATCCTGCATCTGCTTGTCGCTCACAATCATACTCGAGTTGGTGTTGCGGTCGACAAGGTAGTGCACATCGTACTTCATATTGTTCGATAAGGCGAAACGGTCATCGGCTTCAATGCGAACGAAAACCATCGACGGCAGAACGGGCGTCTCAATCTTCTTCTTGCGCCCATGGCCGTAATAGTGAAAATCGGTTGTGGTGGGCAGGAAATGCTCGATGCCCATTGCCTGCAGCACTGTACGAACGGCTTTTTCCTGCCGCGGCTTTGTTTTCAGCACATACCAATTTATCATATTCTACGGTTACTGCGCCTATTTTTCGGTTAAATCCTCACTTATACATACAGCTTCGCCACTGTCGGGAGTGGCGACAACTCTTCAGACACACCGAACGCCGTTAGATAAACCACTGGCAATCAACACCATCGGTTCAACATAACGTCAATATGTCTTTTAAACCATATTCAATGCAATAATAACACTATATCGCGGATTTTGGAATTATGTTTTTTAAAGATTTTTGCGACAGACAGCAGGCGTTTGATATACGGATTATAATTTCTGACACAAAATAACAACCGCACATTAAAACGCGAGCTTGTTTTACGACAAGGAAGGTAAATTAGCCCCCTATCTGACATAAACAAAAAAGGTTTTGGATGAAAATGACTATGATTCCGTCCAAATCTATATCAAAAACACCACATTTGGATAAAAACACAGAGAAATCTGTCCAAATCTAGGGCAAAAATGTCTGATTCGGACGGAATTGGCAAATAGAAAAAATTGGGAATGTCGCCGGGCGTACTTGTTTCAAACATTTACAACTCAGCAAATAAATCGCTGGCTGTCAACGAAGAATGTACCACACCGTTATGAATGCCCTGCGTCAAACCTTTTGGTGTGATAAAAGTTATCACAACGCCCCGGCCGGAATCGGTAACATCCATAAAAGTATCACGCCTATCGGCAAGCAACTTTTCGTAATCCTTTGTAATAGAGAAGTTTTTCTCGGAGAATTTCATTTCGCACAAATGCACAATCTTGTCTATCCGTTTTATAACCAAATCGACTTGGGTACCTCGACGGTTATCGCCTTTTTTGGGCACAAAACGCCAGGCCGAGGTTTCGGTGGCAACACCTGATATTCCCAACCCCTTTTTGATTTGCGGCAAATGGCGGATGCACAATTCCTCGAAAGAGAAACCTTCCCAAGTTTCCACATTCCGGTCGGCGAAGTGGTGCTGCCAATACTGCTCATCGCGCGTGTTGTTGCCATCGACATACTTGAAATAGAACAACGTGTAGAAATCGCACAAGCGATAAAGCATATCCTTCTTCTTATTGCCAAACTGGTTGTAGGCCACAATGAAATCGCAACGCGTCAAATTGTCCAATATTTTTGAAAGCCCGCCGCCTGACAGTCCGGTGGAAAGCTCAATATCACTGCGGGTGAATCCCTCGCGCTTTGTTGACAGCAGACGGACAATGCTAATGTATTTGTCGGCCGAACGGAAAAGAGCGTTGTAGAGTTCGCCAAACTCATCGCTCAAATCGCCACCGATATGGAAAATCAGTGCATCAACATTCTCCTGAAGGCTCAGATAAGGGCGAAGAAGACTCAGATAGTATGGGACGCCGCCAAAAATCATATAACATTGCATTATTTGGTAGTCGTCCCAATGAAAGCCGCGCCCCGAAAGGTATTGACGGCACTCATTCAGGTAGAACGGACGCAAATAGATTTTATGAGTGATACGATTGTGTAAGCCGCCCTGATTTTCCTCAAGACGCTCGCGCATCCAAGTTGTAGCGCTGCCGCAAGCGATGAAAACAATATCGTCGCGGTTTTGCACCCAACTTGCCCAAAAATATTCCAATTCACTCACAAAATCACCGCCTTGAGTATCCATCCACGGCATCTCGTCGAAGAATATCACCTTGCGTTTTTCTGTGCGGCACTCCAAATATGCTTGCAGCTGCAAGAATGCCGTATGCCAGTTTTTTATTTTCGGCAACTCATTATTCCCCGAAAACCTTACAAGCGCCTCGCGAAAATAGTCCAACTGCGCCTGCATACTTTTGCGGTGAGCCCCGACAAAATGGAAAGCATACTCATCGTTAAAGAAATTGCGTACTAAAAAGGTCTTGCCGATTCGCCGGCGGCCATATAGCATAATGAACTCGGAGCGGTTTGAATTCATTGCCCACTCCAGTTCTTCACATTCCTTTTTCCTTCCGACCAGTTGTTCCATAACTAATGCATTTCAGTTAAACCATCAAATTCTGCAGGCGTTTCTGCGTTTTCGAAAGCCACCACCCTAAAGCCCACTTTTAATTATGCGAAGATAGTATTGTTTTTGAGATTTGGACAAAAGTAATACGATTTTCGTCCAAATCCATATCAAAAACACCACATTCGGACAAAAACCTAAGGAAATCTATCCGAATCAAAAAAAAAAGGACTGATTCGGACGATAACGGCAAAATGGTAATGCTATAGATTTCTATAAAACAAAAAAGCGGCCCGAAAGCCGCTTTTCTGATATGCAATGAATGTCAATCAATCATCCAATTCAAATCCCGTGTAGCGGTAACCCGAAATACGGTAGTTTTTGAATCCATAAGCTTCAGGGAAATATACAGGATTGCCTTCATCGTCTACCACAAGATTGCCTTCATCGTCTACCAAATAATCATCGTCGAATTCAACGTAGAACACGATTGAATCAGCCGGCATGCCACTTGGGGTGGTAGCCGCCTGAGACAGGACTTTGCCATCGGTTATTTTCACTCCGCACTCGTATTTAAAGTTATCGGCAAAATCGGCGTTCCCGAAAGTTCTGTCGCCACTATTGCAAGACACTTTCACTTTAAATTTCCAGAAATTCTCCAAATCGTCGACAAACAAAGTGTCTGCAGTGTTTGACGCTGTATTGTAAGTCAATAGCATAAATGTACCCAACTCGAATACATCCTCACCGGTATATACTACATCACCGTTTTCGTCAACAGCATCAACATTAACATACCATTGACCTGCCAACGACTCGGTAGCTGTACCACCTATCTCGTCTTTTTCGCACGATGCGAACAGAAGCGCCGCTGCGAATAAATAAACTATCTTTTTCATATTAAGCATTATTCAAGTGTTTGTTTAACTAATGTTACATGGAATGTCATAGCGCCAGCGTAATCGGCCTGATACACCAACGCTCCTGTTGACGCGTCAAATGAGGCATCATGGAAATCGTCGATAGAATCACCCCAACCGGCAACACTTGTTTTCTCTGGATCAACGCTTACATTTGCGCCTGATATCTCCATTACAGCCTTACAAGCATATGCACTACCATACCCGGCACCTTGATCATACCAACCGCCAAATAAGTCTGAGACATTGTAAGTACCATCTCCGTTACCAATAAGCATAATTTCAAAATCGCCTTTGAAATTAACTATGGTACCACCATAATCGCGGAAACTGACTTTAGAATCGACTGCATAAATGCCCTCAATTGGATCGCTGAAATCCAACACAACAACTGTGCGTGATGCCGAGCTGCCAAAACCGTCTTCGTTCTCTATTGTGAAATAATTCAATTTATAAACACCTGATTCGGCGGTATTGACAGTACCTTGTACCGTTACTTGAGATGAAACGTCCTCACCATTAAGATACGATTTGTAGCCTGGATCGACGTACTGGGTACCTTTGTTGACGTATACGGTGCTATTACCATTCAATTGAATTGTCGGATAGTAAGTTGTACGTGTCTTGCCTTCAGTTTCTTTTTCGCAACTCGAAAAAGAGATAACCGAAGCGGCAAGTGCCATAAACAATAAAATTCTTTTTTTCATCTTTTTCAGTTTTTTATTAAACCATTAACTGATACTTATTTGCTCCAGAATACAGGCGCATCGTAACCAGGGAATTCCAGGGCATTGCTGTTGCGGGCTGCCGAACTCTCGGCATACGGGAATCGCTCCAGAACCTTGTTTGCGCCTAACAAACCGAAATAATCTATTGGTGTATATAAGGTACCGGGCACATAAACTTCAGGTGTGTATTTGTCATTCACAACATTGTAGATATCAGAACCCTTAACATTTCCAAATGTAGGATAGTTTAAGCGGCGAACCTCACACCATGCCTCAAAATCGTTGGTGCCTGCCAATGCGATCCATTTTGCAAGACCAATTGATTCCTTGTATTTATCCTTGTTGTAAGGATTTTTCTTGATATTGTCAGCAGCTCCGGCAACGCCAAACTCATCGAATGATGCCGTTATGGCAGCTGCATAGTGCTCGGCGGCAGCATCGTGCGAGCCCTTGTTTGCGTAATACTCGGCTAGGAAGAACTCAATTTCAGGCACTGTAATCAAGTTAACCGGCATATCGAACGATGCCTTGGGACGACACCAGTATGATGCCTTGTATGTTCCACTTGCACCGAAATTGGTTCCGGAAACACCACCAACATAATTGCCTGAGGCGTTTTTCTCATAGAAGGCCTCCAAACGCGGATCAACATAATCTTCGGTTTGCATTGTGCCTACGATAGCAATATTAGCTATCACGTTGACCTGCGTCGAGCCCCATTTGGTTGAAAACTCCTCTGCATAGAATGGGCTCATCTTGCCTGACTCATCAACCCAGCAACCAGCAAATGACACATCCTCAGTCGGGAAATTGTTCTCGGCAACCAGTGCATCGAGCTGCGACTGAACATTGGCGACACTGCTCATACGCATAAGCAGTTTCAGTTTCAATGCGTTGGCGAACTTAATCCACTCCGAGGCGCGTGCATCGGGGAACAAAAAGTTTGAACAAATAAGATCGTCATCCTTCACTTTTGCCAAAGCCTCGTCAATCTCGGCCAAAACGCCTTCGTAAACAGTTTTTCCGTCGTCGTACTTAGGAGAAGCTATATTTACATTAAGAGCCTCGGTGTAAGGAACTTCGCCGAAGCAATCGACAAGCGTCTGGAAGATGAACGCACGCAATGTGGTTGCAGCCAAATAGGTTCCCCAATCTTCTTCGTCCTGTGCTTTTGTCAAAACAGTTTTTATGCTGTTCAGTGCTTTTTGATAAAGCTGAGTGTAGGTGCCGCTGCAACGTGAAGCCGACATTGAGAATTGAGAGTAATCCAGATAGTTGCTAGTGCCAAAACTATGAGCAAAGTGTTGCGAATAGTATCCGCCAACAATGCGCAGAAAATCGCCATAGCTTGCAGCCAGGTTCATCTCGGCTGCCGGGAAAATCAAATCAGAAGTAAGATTCGACTCGTTTGGTGAATTGGGATCATAGTTAATATCAAGGTAATCCTTGCATGAGATGAACAATCCACCTAATGCTATGAATGATATCAAAACATATTTCTTCATTTCAGTAATCTCCTATTGTTTAGAATTTAACGCTAAGGTTTAAGCCGAAAATACGGCAGGCAGGAGTTGCATATTCCTCGCCAAACTGCGCCGCCAAATCACCCCAACTATCCTGCGACACTGTTGTGCACTCAGGATCGATATAATGGTTTGTCTTGGCTGTCCAGGTAAACACGTTGTTGCAGAATACCGAAAGAGTGACATCTGATAGTTTCAACGGAGAAACAAACTCTTGCGGCAAAGTGTACTCCAAGCTGACATTACGCAGTTTTGCAAACGAGCGGTCAACCAGATAAGCCTCTCCGCCATGACCCCAACCATAATCGTTGTAATAGGTCTGATAGCTTTCATTTGCCAGGTATATTGGCATTGTGTTTTCAGAGTATGAGCCATCGGCATTCAAGACTACTGAGTTTGGAACCACAAACGGGTTGCGGTCGTTGTAAACAGTCTCTATGCCGTTGCCAGTAAACTGCATAAGGTTTTTGGTACGTGAGAACATATAGCCGCCATAGCGGATATCGAGAGCGGCGCTCAATCTGAAGCCATAGGCTGACAATGATGTGTTCACACCGCCAGTCCATTTGTTGTTGATTGATTTTCCTGTCGTCTCAAGATCGTTGCCAATCATGATATAACCCTTCTCATCAACAAGGATTCTTCCGTCTTCAGCGTATTGTGGCAAATAGGTATAGAATACTCCCAATTCTTTTCCCTTCTCCGCATACATATAAACTGCGTCGTTGCCAGCACCGAAATCGTAGATTGCCATACGTCCGTTCTCAAGGCCTTCAGGCATCTTCATAACTTTGTTTCTATTCGCAGCGAAGTTGAAATCAACATCCCAGCGCAGTTTCTCGGTGCGCACCGGTGTAGTGCTAACCAAGATTTCGATACCACGGTTTCGAACCTCACCAAGGTTGGTAACCATATAAGAATAACCGCTTGCTGGGTCAACCGGCAAATCGAAGATCTGATCGTCTGTCTTGCGGCTATAGACTGATGCATCGATACCCACACGGTTCTTAAAGAATTGCAAATTCATACCGAATTCAATCTCTTTAGTCATCTCCGGCTTCAGAGTCTGGCTTCCTGCTGTGTTTGTCGTTATGAACGCATTCTTATTGTGCATCGGGAATTTTGCGATGCTTCCTGCATAATATCCGTTAGCAACAGCTTGTGTGTAATTGTCGCTTGTACGGTAAGGCTCGGCATCGTTACCTGTTTTACCAAAGGCGAAGCGGACTTTACCAAACGACAGGACATCGTTTTTAGGAAGTAGTCTTGTGAAAATCCAGCTCAAGGTAGCGCCTGAGTAGAAATAGCTATTGGCATCAACCGGAAGTGTTGACGACCAGTCGTTACGGGCTGAGATTCCGAGGTAAACCATATCGTCCCAACCAAAAGTGAAATCACCGAGCAAAGCCACAGAACGGCGTTTTTCCTGATTTTCAGTCAGATTGGTTTTGGTTGCGCCATTGGCCAAATCCCAGAATCCGGTGCCGATACCTAACTCATCTGTTTGGCCGGTCATTCTTGTCATCGAACGCTCGTTGATGTTCGAACCGATGTTCACATTGACATCTAACAAATCATCGACAAACTTTTTGGCAAAATTGGCAATGATATCATGGTTGATTTCGTACTTGTGCTGATAACGAGTGTATACCGAACCGCTCTGATTCAAATGTGACGGGGCATATCCATAATCCTCGTTAATCAAGGCATCGTCAAGCGCGATTTCCGGTGTTCCGGTCTTCTTGTCGAAGTCTGAGTAATCAAAACCGTAACGATAGGTAAGCGTTAACGGCTCGATTGGTGTCACATCCACTTGCACCTTACCGAACACTTGTTTGCTGTTGATATGTATATAGTTGTTTTCCAAAGCCCAGTAAGGGTTGGTGATTCCGTAAGGTGTATAGTAAGCCTCAGGTGTGTTGAACGCGATTGACAAATCTTTCATGTCGACAATCGACACATCGCGCGGCATCTCATACAAACCGTCAGTAACAGTAACACCCTGGTCGTTACCAACAGCGTCTGTCTTGGTACGCGCGAAATTCAAATTCGTTGACACCTTGAACCAACGGCCTTCATCGAAAGTGCTAGCCATCGAAATCACATTACGTTTGTAACTGTCTTTGTCATAAGGTACAATACCATCGTCGCCGGCATAAGAGTAAGCCAAACGATAGGTAAACCTGTTGTCTTCAGAAGCCGCACTCAACGCAACATTGTGGTTCTGCGACCATCCGATCTCGAAGAAATCCTTCACGTTGTTTTTCTTCGCCGTATATTCATGAATTCGCTGCTGATTGTTCCAAATCGGGCCATAAACCTGAGTAGAACCATCGAGACGCGGACCCCACGAACCATTCTCGATAAATGTCTGCTTACCGTTCCAACCTTGTCCGAATTCATCTTGGAACTCAGGCATAACTGAAACCATGCGAGCCTGAACGTTTCCCGAATACTCGATCATATAGTTTCTGTCATAACCTTTCTTTCCTTTCTTGGTATTGATAATGATGACGCCGTTGGCGGCACGCGAACCGTAAAGAGCTGTAGCGGCAGCGCCTTTCAGTACGGTCATCGACTCAATGTTGTCAGATGCGATGTTTGATATACCGCCAGTGGCGATATTCTTACCTGTTCCCGATACAAACGTGTTATCCATCGGAACACCATCAACAACATACAACGGCTGGTTGTTACCGTTGATTGAGCTAAAACCGCGGATGACGATATTGCTGACAGAGCCCGGGTCGGATGAGGTGCTGTTTACCTGCAAACCAGCTATCTTACCCGAAAGAGCATTGGCAACATTCGTTGACCGAGCTGTGACAAGTTCATCGCTCTTGACTGTTGTCGCCGCGTAACCAAGTGTTTTTTCGGCACGGGTTATACCCAATGCGGTTACGACAACTTCCTCCATACCAATGGACTCCGGGTCAAGAGTGATGTTGAATGTAGTGGTAGTTCCGATTGCCACCTCCTGGGTCTGCATACCCATGAAAGAGAACACCAAAGCTCCGGCGTCAGCCGAAACGCTTAATGTGAACTTACCATCAAAATCGGTGATTGTTCCATGTGTTGTGCCTTTTACAATCACATTGACACCGGGCAACGGCTGGTTGTCTTCCGACGAAATCACCGTACCTGTCAATGTTTTGTTTTGTGCGCTAACTAATTGTGCCCCAAGGAACAGCAGGCTTACAATCAGCATTGCAATTTTCTTCATAAACCTATGAATTTAATTAAACTAATAGTTGCTTTACGAATCACAAAAGAACAAAAAAAAAGTATAATTCTGCAATGTTTTTTACAACATTTTGAACAAGAAGGGTTTTACGTAAAGAGTAAAGGTGTAGAGGGTAGTGTTTAGTGTTTTGATTGTATTTATACACATACAAACTACCAATTGTCAACTGTCTGTTGTCAATCAACCACCTGCAGTTTGGCGAATTTCAGCAGCAGTTTTTTCTCGCCTGCTTTCGGGAAGAAGATTATGGCGGCGCGGCTGTCGGCATTGCCGTCCATGCGCAGAACTTTGCCTTGCCCGAACTGTTGGTGCAGCACGGTAACTCCTGGCCGTATGCTGTCGATGGGCGAAGGCTGAATGCCCGACGGCTGGCTGGATTGTCCGCGCAACTGCTGCAAGCGGCGCTGTGCGGCAAACGATGCACCTGTCGGAATTTTTGTCTGCCCGAACGACGATGAGCCAAACGATGACAAACCGAATGTGGCTCGTTGCGCGCCACCCACCGCACCTGAAACTACCGTCATATATTGCGGGTCGATGTCTTTGATGAAACGACTCGGTGTTACCTGCTCCCGCGCACCACCGTACTTGGCACGGCTGCGGCAATAGGAAACAGTAACCTGCTGCATGGCCCGCGTAAGCGCAACGTAAAACAAGCGCCGCTCCTCCTCCAACTCGTGCTGACTGTAAACCGACATTGACGACGGGAACAAACCTTCCTCCACACCTACTATATATACATACGGGAACTCCAAACCTTTGGCCGAATGAATGGTCATCAGTGTGATGCTGTCCATGCTTTCAGTCTTGCGATTGTCCTGATCGGTAATGAGCGCCACGTTTTCAAGGAATCCGACCAGACGCGGACTCTCACCTTCTTTGTAATTGGCTGCCACATAATCGCTTATGCCGCGCAAGAGTTCTTCGATGTTTTCGAGACGGCTTTGGTCGTCGGGGTCGTCAGAATTTTGGTATTCGTTCTTAACACCCACAGTATCAATAATTTCACGAGCCATATCGTAAGCGTCAACCTTGTCGAGCATCGGAATGAATTTACCAATCAGTTCGGTGAATCCTGCGACTTTGGCAACCGTTCCGCGATTGAGCCCCGCTACGGCCAACAACTCGGGATTGGTCGCAACAGTCCACATGCTGCAATTGTTGGCGTTGGCTGTCGCGCTGATTTTATCGACTGTGGTCTCGCCGATTCCACGCGCGGGATAGTTGATGACACGGCGCAGTGCTTCGTCATCGTTGTTATTGACAATCAGACGCATATAGGCGATAGCGTCCTTCACTTCCTTACGTTGGTAGAACGACTGTCCGCCGTAAATCTTATACGGGAAATTGCGTTTGCGCAAGGCTTCTTCAAAGGTTCGGCTCTGCGCGTTGGTGCGGTACAAGATGGCGAAATCGCTGTAGTGACAATGTTTGTTGGCAATTTTGGCGAAAATGTCGCCCACAACGTTGTAACTCTCTTCAATATCGGTCATTGCGGCCATGACGCGCACAGGGTCGCCTTCGTCCTTTTCTGAAAAAACATCTTTCGGAATCTGATGTTCATTCTTCTTAATCAGGCTGTTAGCCGCCGAAACAATGTTCTGCGTCGAACGATAGTTCTGCTCCAATTTGAACATACGGCACTGCGGATAGTCGTTTCGGAAATTCAGAATGTTCTCGATTTTCGCGCCACGGAACGAGTAGATACTCTGCGCATCGTCGCCCACAACGCAGATGTTCTGGTGTTGCTGCGCCAATTTCTTGATTATCAGATATTGTGCGTAATTGGTATCTTGATACTCATCGACCAAAATATATTTGAACCGCTGCTGATATTTGTCGAGCACGGCAGGATTGTCGCGGAAAAGAATGTTGGTGTTGAGCAGCAAATCGTCGAAATCCATTGCCGACGCCTGGCGGCAGCGGGCCACGTAACGTTCATATATTGTGGCGATTAGCGGCATGCGGTTGGCGTTGTCGGTGGCCATCAGTTCGGTGCTTGCCTTGTAGGTGTCGGGCGTGACCAGATTGTTTTTCGCCATCGATATGCGGTTGGCGATGTGATTGGGCTTGTAAACCTTGTCATCGAGACGCATCTCCTTGATAATGGACTTGATAAGGCTTTTCGAATCGGTAGTGTCGTAGATGGTGTAAGCCGACGGGAAGCCGATGCTCTCGTGCTCCATGCGCAGAATATGGCTGAAGATGGAATGGAACGTGCCCATGACAAGCGACTGCGCGTCAGAGCCCGCGACCAGCGACTCGATACGCGACTGCATCTCGCGCGCGGCCTTGTTGGTAAACGTCAGCGCAAGAATGTTCCACGGTTTCACGCCGTTGGCAAGCAGGTGGGCAATGCGGTAGGTGAGCACGCGGGTTTTGCCCGAACCAGCACCCGCCACAATCAGGCACGGCCCTTGCGTGGCCTGCACTGCGGCACGCTGCACATCGTTCAGTTGGTCGAGATAGTTCTGCATTTCTTCAGTTTCAATCGTCGGCAAATTACCGCAAAAAAGTTGAGAGAAACGGAATGTCGGCAACATAGTTTTTAACAAAACGGCAATTCGCGCGATTTGCCTAATTTTATATAATATTGCGCTCGATTTTTGAGTTATTGCTATCGACAGATTTTTTCAAGATGACAAAACGCGGACCATCAATTTTGCTACTCGTCGGCCTGATTCTTTGGGGCGGCAGTGCCTTTTCGCAAATAACGGCCAACGCCAGCAGGTCCGACACCACCGCCTACAAAACCGACTCGATTGCCAACGACCCGATTTTCGTCTACTACTCCGACCCGCGCGGATTCAACACCACAGGCACTCTTACGGCATCGGTGCCCGACAGCACAAACCTGACTTTCAGTTGGTTCAGTTACAACGAGCGGACTTCGAAATTCGACATCGCACTGAAAACCGAAAGCGGCGTGGCCGAATCGACCAAGGACAACTGCACGCAAGGCGGCTACATGGTGACCGTAAGCAATAGCCAAAACACATGGGACACAGCATTTTACGCTTGGGTTTTCCAAAACGAATTCAATGTGAGCGCCATAAACGTCTACAACTCGACCTGCGAACTGATGGAACTGCACACATCGATGGCCTACGACGAAGAATTTGAATACTACGACCGTGTGAGCGGCAAGCCCCTGACCTATTTCAGTGATAACGTGAAGTTTATGAAATATCGATGGGAAGCCACGCCGCAAGACGCCGCCATTCCGTCGGTGAAAAACCCCGTTTTTGAAGCGCCCACAAAACCAACAGTTTACAGACTGACGGTTGAAGACTCGCACGGCGAGAGCCGCACCAAGAAACTTGAGATTGAAGAAGGCGACGACAACGGCGACGGCAACGTCTATCTGAAAGCCGTGAAAGCCAAATTCTCGGCCAGCCGCAGTTTTGTTCCGACCGAAGAAACCGATAGCAGCGGTCAAGCGCCATTACTCGTGCAGTTTATCGACAGTTCGGAAAATGCCATCGATTGGACATGGTATTTCTATAATCCCATCGACCAGCGCGTTGTGGAAGCCGACTCACTAATGACAGACACCATCACAACCCAATATCTGCCCGACTCGATTCTGTACAGACGTCCGAATGAGAAATACGGCTACGATGTGGCACTGCTGGTGAAAGGTCCTGTCTACATCATCGACGGCGAGCAGCACCAATGCGTCGACCGCCTGCTGAAGGAAGAATACATCAATGTCGATTCGTCGTTCATCGCAAAGAACCCCGACATTCCGAACGCCTTCACACCAGGCGGCGCCAACCCTGTGTTCAAATTCACTGATGAGACAATGCCTAAATCAATCCGCCACTTCGAAATCAAGATTTACGACCGCTGGGGCATGAGAATCTACAGCTACGAAGACAACGATGGCAGTTGGGAAGGCTGGGACGGCAAGACATTCGGCTTTGGCGACGCGCCCGCAGGCGTCTACTTCTACACCATCTACGCCGAAGGTTGGAACGACGAAAAATTCCGCCGCAAAGGGTACGTGCATTTGTTCCGAAGCAAATAAACTTGGGACTTCGGACAACAGACTTCAGACAATACGATTGGTAAATCGTTTAACGGGTTTAACAAGTTTAAAGTTTAGAATGTTTAGCGCTTCGCTGTTTAGGAAGATGGGGTTCTAAACTTTCTCGACATCCTCAACCTTCTCAACCCTTTTAACTCTTCGCGTTCCTACCAGCACCTAACACCAATACCTAATGCTAATGCTAATGCCTAGTGCCTAAACACTAATCCTTCCATCCTGCATTGTAATGGTGCGGTCCGACATTTGGGCCAGGCTCATATCGTGGGTGACGATGACGAAGGTCTGGTTGAACTTGTCGCGCAAATCGAAGAACAAACGGTGCAGTTCCTCTTTGTTCATTGTGTCGAGATTGCCCGACGGCTCATCGGCAAGAATCACTTCGGGGCCGTTAATCAGCGCACGGGCAACGGCAACACGCTGCTGCTCACCACCCGACATCTCGCGCGGCTTATGGTTCAGGCGGTGGCCAAGATTCAGATATTCAAGCAATTCAACGGCTTTCGCCTCGCATTGTTTGTGTGTTCCGTTGTTTATCAATGCTGGAATCATCACATTCTCAACTGCTGTAAACTCTGGCAGCAACTGGTGCCCCTGAAAAACGAATCCAAGATTGCGGTTGCGGAACCGCGACAAATCCTTCTCCGACAATGCTGTAACATCAACACCGCCAATAACGACCTTGCCGCTGTCGGGGCGCAGAAGCGTGCCAACAATCTGCAGCAGCGTGGTCTTGCCTGCACCGCTTTTGCCCACTATCGAGACAATCTCGCCCTTTGCCACTTCAAGATTGATGTCCTTCAGAACCTCAACCTCGCCGTACGATTTGTGAATATCAGAAATGCTAATCATCGGATTCGATTTTGTTTTCGGCCATAAAAGTATAAAACAAAACAAGGCCGCCAAACGGCAGCCTTGCTGATATTTCATTTGGAAATGAATTCTTATTGAGCATCTTCTTCCTTCTTCGATGCGCGGTTGAGCAAATCGTAGGTGATTGGCGTTGCCACGAACAGTGAAGAGTAAGTACCAACTGCGATACCAATCATCATTGCGAAGATGAATCCGCGGATAACCTCGCCACCGAAGATGAAGATGGTTATCAACACGAGCAATGTGGTTACCGAAGTGTTGATGGTACGAGCCAATGTGCTGTTGACGGCACCGTTCATCACATCTTTCAGCGAGCGCTTGGTCTGTGTGGCCATATACTCACGGATACGGTCGAACACAACCACTGTGTCGTTGATTGAGTAACCAACCACTGTCAGGATGGCGGCAATGAACGACTGGTCAATCGACATTGAGAACGGCATTATGCTGTAGAACAGCGAGTACATCGAGAATACGAACAGAGTATCGTGAACCAAAGCCACCAAACTGCCCACGCCGAACTGCCATTTGCGGAAACGGAAGGCTATGTAAAGGAAGATGACTATCAGCGAGAATGTGATGGCCAGCGCAGCCGACGACTTGATGTCCTCAGCAATTGTGGCGCCCACTTTTTCCGAACTCATACGGTAGTCGTTCTTGAATGCTTCGTAAGTTGTTCCTTCTGGCAGGAATTTATCCTTCAAAGCCAGGTAGAACTTAACCTCAACAACATCGTCAACTGACGGTTCCTCTTTTGTGTATTGTGCTGCTTCTGCAATATCGGCTTCAGTAGCCTCTTCGCCAGCAGCGAACAAATACTTAGTTGTAATCTTAACCTGCTCATTTCCACCGTAAGTCTTAACCTCAGCGGTCTGACCAATCTTGTCGGCAATTGCATTCTGGATTTCAACGGTGTTCACTGGTTTGTCGAAGCGAACCACATAGGTGCGGCCACCAGTGAAATCAACACCGAAGTCGAGTCCGCGAGTGCAGAGCGAGATGATACCAACCAACAGAACTGTGCCTGAAATGACGTAGCAAATCTTGCGGGCGCCAATGAAGTTGAAGTTGATGCCTTTGAAAGCGCGTGCAGTTGCTTCAGTAGCAAACGACGGTGTCTTATCTTTTGCAAGCATACGCTCGAAAATCAAGCGGGTAACAAAGATTGATGTGAACAACGATGCCAGGATACCGATGCTCAGCGTAACGGCGAAACCGTGAATCGGGCCGTCGCCGAACTTGCCGAGAACAAGTGCGGTAAGCAAGGTTGTGATGTTCGAGTCGAGAATTGCAGAATATGCGTTCGAGTAACCGTCTTTCACTGCAAGTTTGATGCCCTTGCCCGAAGCAAGTTCCTCTTTGATACGCTCGTAGATAAGCACGTTAGAGTCGACCGCCATACCAAGTGTCAGCACGATACCTGCGATACCCGACAGTGTCAGCACAGCGCCCAACGATGCAAGCACTCCGAAGATGAAGAACACGTTCAAGAGCAACGCAACGTTTGCGGCCATACCACCTGTACGATAGTAGAACAGCATGTAAACCAGCACCAGAACGAATGCGATAATGAATGAAATGAATCCTTTGTTGATTGACTCCTGACCGAGTGACGGACCAACGATTGTCTCCTGCTCGATGCGTGCAGGTGCTGGCATCTTACCAGATTTCAGGATGTTGGCCAAGTCTTTTGCCTCAGCAACAGTGAAGTTTCCAGTGATTGACGAGCGGCCACCTTTGATTTCCGACTGAACTGTCGGGTAGCTGTAAACATAGTTGTCAAGAACGATGGCAACACTCTTGCCGATGTTCTCTTTGGTGATGCGGGCCCATTTGCGTGCGCCTTCAGCGTTCATGCTCATTGAAACCTCCGAAACACCACGGCCTTGTGCGTACTCGTCAGAAGCGTCAGTTACAACGTCACCCGAAAGAGCAGGCTGACCGTCGCGGCTTGTAACCTTGATGGCAATCAGCTCAAAGTAGTTGCCACCTTCGTCGAACGACTTAACGCTCCACAGAAGTTTCAGGTTGCGCGGGAACAAAGCCTTAACAAGCGGCTCGTTCAACATTGCGTTGACAGCGGCTGTATCTTTAAAGTGAGCAAAACCAACTGCAGCGCCTGGACGAAGACGGCCGTCTTGTGTGTAATATGGATTCAAAACCGAATACAACGGATAGTTCTTGGCTATGTCCTCATTAGCAGCTACATCAGTTGCTGTTGAATCGGCTGCGAGTTTGTCAATCAACGAATTCGATTCAGTCTCTGTTTCTACCTTTTGCTCTTCTGCAGCCTCTACAGTAGCATCGTCTTTGTTTTCAACAGATTTCAAATCGTTGATTTCCTTGATTTTGGCATTGGCCTCAGCCAAATATTGCTGGATTTCAGTGTTGTCGAAAGTCTCCCAGAACTCCAGGTTTGCGGTTCCCTGCAACAGCTTGCGAACACGCTCAGAGTCTTTGATACCCGGCAACTCAACCAAGATGCGGCCAGTGTTGCCCAAACGCTGGATGTTTGGCTGAGCAACGCCGAAACGGTCGATACGGGTACGAAGGATTTGGAACGAGTTTGCGATTGCAGCCTCAGTCTCATCACGAAGTACATTCAAAACTTCAGCGTTGGTCGAGTTGAAGTTGACCTTGTCTTTCAGCACTGTTGTGTTGAAGATGGCTGCCAGTTTGGCGTTGGGGTCAATCTTTTCGAAACTCTGACCAAACAACGTTACGAAGTTGGTCTGTCCACCCTCAGCCTTCTGGGCTTTCTTTGCCATTTCTATAGCCTGAAGGAAAGTTGTGTCAGTGCTGTAGTTCGACAGCGACTTGATGACATCAACCACGCTCACCTCAAGAATGACGTTCATACCGCCTTTCAGGTCAAGACCGAGGTTAATCTCACGTTCTTTACATTCACGATAAGTG
>CAMHPA010000053.1 GCA_946186925.1 uncultured Bacteroidota bacterium
GATTCGGACCAATCAGTTGTACCACAAATGATTACATTACGCACAATCGTATTGTTCGCCGAAGCGTTCGCAACTCCCGCTACCGCCCAGTTGGCCGCCGTTTCACAATTGCCAAACGGCCCGAGAACGTCAATCAGCACTGTATCGTCACCATTTTTGCGGAACAGTCCGAGCAAGTCATCACCAGTGAAATTTGTTGTTTTTGTGGTTGATACGTCTGCTTTTCGCTTGATTTCAGCCGCTGCGCTACTGTTTACCACAACCAGCACCTCGTTCGGCAGCAGCCATCCCGACAGTTGTAGCGAAGCCTGGCTGCGGCCGCTTGTTTTGAACTCGTCCATCGTCACAAAATAACGGCTCAAATCGACCGCCGTGTCGCACGGATTGTAGATTTCGTAGTATTTGTTGTTGGACGAACCCTTCGCATACTCGCTGAAATAGAGGTCAGGCTGCGGAGCTACTTTGGTTGTGAAAGTCCAATCGTTTATAACAACCGCATTCCCAGCCACGTCTTTGACCGCGCCGTTCGATAAACTGATATTGTATAATGTGCTGTAACTTAATCCATTGATGAATGATTTTGCGGCACTGTCGCCAATTGGAATAATTGGAAATTCAAGGTCATTGACTATCAGTTTTGCGCCTTCTGCAACCGAAACAGGCTCATCGAATACTATACTGACATACAGCGAATTGCTAATATTCAAACTGCCATTTTCCGGACTTTGCTGAACAATCCTCGGCATTTTCGTGTCGCTGATAGTCACGGCGACGCTGTCCAAAACCACGCCGTTTCGGACGGCCTTCACCCAACCTTCGCCGAACATCGCGTCAGGAACAATGAAATGCCATTCACCCAAAGATGTGTTTATATCAGAGTTGGCTAATTGAATGGTATCATTTTGAATTTCAATAATTAAGCTAATTTTTGCAATGTTGTGGCTGGTCCATGCCAGGATGATTTCGTCTCCAGTTCCAAACGAGTTTGTGGCGAGCGGAGAAAAATCTAACGTTTTGCAATCAACAATCCTCTTGTATGTTTTTTCTGTGCCATCTTCCGCTGTAACTGTCACAAAAACAGAGTCAAGAGGAGCAAGTGTCACGTTCGCCCAATCGGCGGGGGCAACAACGTTGTTGTTAATACTTATCGATAAGGATGCTTTTGCATTGTTGGCTGTAGCCGAAATGCCATTGATATTTATTTTATTGAAAATCAATGTATCCGCAATCAATGCATTTTGCCCACCGATAACCAAATTTGCAAGAGTTGTATCGTTGCTATATAAGTGAATGTCAGATTTCGAGCGAGGCCAGATTTCGTAGCGTTTGCCAGTTCCTCTGCCCAATACACCTGAAACGTCATATTTTCGATTGTCCAATGGATTTAATTCTCCCGTATACAGTGTTTCTTTATAATAAATTGTGTCTCCTCCGATATAAAAACACGATTTTGCGTTATCGCAATTCACTCCAACAATCCTTATCAGACTGTTCACCAAGGGAGGAGTTTTTGCTACCGTAATTGCGGTGGTTCGAGGGACAGGAAGATTATTGTTTGTATTAATTTTTGTGGCCGAACTTGTATTTGTTGTGGTAGAACCTATTCTGTACAATTCGTTGGTGGCGCTAATGTTAAATTTACCTTCCGCAAATACGCTATCGCCCGTGGCAACAATTGTGTCGACACAATAATAAACGAAAATCGAGCAGAAGGCGCTATCGCCATCTTGTAGTGTAAAACTCTTATACGCGGGATTTGACTGCTTTTTTGAACCAGTTACAAGTCCCTTTACTTTTACATTCCTATCTTTAAAATTCAGTGCCCCCTTAGTTGTTGTGTCGGTTAGAAGTTGATTTATGGTGACAAGGGGAACGATAGTGAAGTTTTCCGACCTCTCGCTTTCCACATTGCCGCTCACAACTTTCAGACTGTAATTGGTCGCGTATGTGTCTTTGTTTGGGGCAATGCCGTTGCCAATCAAAATGTCAGCCTCACCACTTGTAATGTCGATTGAGTAACTGAGAATCTTATTATTTTCTTTGAATATGATAATGCTGTCAAGTTCGGTAGCGGCACTGATATTTTCGGTTGTCCATTTTATATTGGCCGTCTCGCCCCAATAATATTTGTTACTTATTTTGCCTAAAGTGATGATTTTCTGCACGGCCGAAAGTGTTGTGGCACTGATGGTTGTCACGTTTTCCTGCACATTGTCGGCTGTGTCTTTTGCAATCAGATATATGTTGTAGGTTGTTTCCGATTCAAGTTCGGAAATTGTTGCAAAGTATTCTGTGTTACCATTTTCAATGGCTATTGTTTTGTCCGATGCCAACAAATCATCCTTCGTAGGCGCAGTTCCGCCTTCTGCCATAACCTGATAGAAAACCGTGCAAGGCTCATTGGTTTTCACTTTCAAGTCGAAACTTGATTTTGTTGCATTCTCAATTTTGGGGTAATTGGTTGAAAATGTTGGTGGTGTAACGTCTTCTAATGGTGTGTCACCTTGTGTGTAAACAATTTTGATGGTTTTTATTCTACAATTGTAACCATTAACTGATATTTGAAAATACCCTAAACTATTTGTGGTATTAATTGCTGTGTCGCTAAGGTTTGTGTAGTCTATACTTTTATTATTAGAATTGTCATAATTATTTAATATGCTATTTCCGAAATAAACGCCATATTTTGCTTTGGTTGACACACCAGAATCGTATGTTATAATGACAGAGTCAATAGTGCCAAGGCTTTCTGTATTATATAGATAGCCTTTTCCTGAAACAAACATTAGGTATTTTGCACTTTAAAATTTGTATATTCCTGCCTCGCCAAATTCGAGATGGCCATTGGTGTGAATGGTTGCATCTGTATTGCCACCTGATGTGGGAAACGTTGGGTCAAAAGTATCACTATAACTGATTGTAATAGATTCGCTAAAACCGTATTGCGGCCAACCTGCAAAAGCAATCAGCAAGCCTATCGAAGCCAATATTTTCCGCGTGTTTATCTTCATAGTGCGCTAATGAACACAATGATACATTAAAGCATTGAAAATACATATTTTTTGTTTTCGTTGCTTGCAAAAAATAGTGCACTCTAAAATATTGGTAAACAAACTGATTGGGAATTAGATTTTTCCTAGTTCATCAAACATCAGCTTAAACCGCTCGTTGTATATGGCTTGGCAGAAATGTGGCATCTCGTTGCGGTAGGTGTCGAGCATTCTTTGGTTGTTGTTGAGTGAGTATGTTGCGTTGGCCAGACGGTCGCACAGTTTTACAAATGTAGCAATCTCGTTTTCGCGTATTCCGTTGTAATACTTCTCGTTGGCGCGTTCGGCACGGGTGCGGCCTTTCTCGTTGGTTACGGCATACACTGCTTCGGCAACCGCTTCGCCGCAACGTTTTTTCACATCGTTGTATGTTTGGCGCGTGTCTTCAATTGTGTCATGGGTCCAGCAGGCTGCAAGAGCAGTGTCAACTTCGTCAGCGTTGAGCAGGTGGGCATGTTTGCAGCCAAAATCATACACCATTTTCAAGTGGATAGTGTAGGGGTGGGTGTCGTATTTATGGTTGGTGCCAAGGTGACACTCGGCTGCGTATTCCATTGCAATCCTTATTGCATCGGAATCGAAGCCGGAGTTCAGTTTGCAGAATTCGTCCGGCTTCATTTTGGCAGATTTGCGTTTTTGCCGAATAAATCTTCTTCCACAATTTGGCAGAAAATGTGCCCCAGCATTATGTGCGCTTCTTGAATTCGCGGTGTGTCGGTCGATGGCACATTGAGCAGAAAATCAACCACATCCTTCATTTTGCCGCCCGATTCGCCAGTCATGGCCACCGTCACCATCTCTTTGCTTTTGGCCACTTTCAAGGCACGCAAAATATTTTCTGAGTTGCCCGAAGTCGAGATACCAATTAGCACATCGCCTTTTTTACCAACGCCATTTACGTAGCGCGAGTAAATCTCATCATATGTATAGTCGTTGGCAACTGCTGTCACATACGATGAGTTCACGTGCAGAGCTTCGGCATCGAGTGGTGGACGGTCGAAGTAGAAACGGCCCGAGAGTTCGGCTGCCAAATGTTGCGCGTCGGCAGCACTGCCGCCGTTGCCGCAGAATAGTACTTTGCCACCATTGCGGTAGCAGGTTGTTATGGCATTGGCAATCTTGCCGGCAGTATGCATCAGCGTCTGCTCGTCGACAATGGCCTGTTTTGTGGCAATCGAGTCTTCAATAATATGTTGTATTCCTGCAATATCCATATCTCAAAACAAAAAAAGGATGCTTTTCACACATCCTTTTGTTTGCAATAGTATTATATGCTATTTTGTTATGTACGACATTATTATCACAGCAGCACCTTCTTTTGCGTTTTTGAACGAGCACATAATGTTATACATACCAGTTTTAGCGCAAGAGAAACCTACAGCTTCGGCAAACGTGCCATCGGGTTTCAGGTTAGAAACCAACACATTGTTAGCTTCAGAAAGTTGAATCACAGCTTTACCTTCGTAACCTTCAGCATTGCAGACAACAAATTTGTACATATTTCCTTTGTTGAGAATAACACTGAATTTTGTCGGAGTTGTTGAGTTAGCTGGCAACTTCACTTTAAAGTCTTTCAAATATGTAGCATTACCGATTCCGAGCGCACACACGTTAACCAAGTCATCGCTTTGTGCAAATGATTGATTTATTGTTAGCGAGAGCAATAGAACAGATAATATTTTAATTACGTTTTTCATATTATAAGTTGATTATCATTGTGCGTGTGTTTTCTATTGCGGTTATGATTTTAGCCAAGGTTTCGTCAGAGATGTCGATGACTTGCTCAGAGTTGTCTTTGAACGTAAGCATACCATCAATTTCAACCATTTCGGGTTCGCCAGGAATAACATGAATGACAACATTTTCATACTCCTTTTTAATCTTTTCTATCTCATTGACCAGATTGGCAAACGAAGAGTTAGACTTGTAGTTCTTCAAAATCAGCAGAAGGTCGGACAAAACTATTTTCGAGTCGCCGATGCGCTCAACAAGGTCTTTGTGAGGAGCTTCCTTAACCACTTGGCAAGCCAGATACATACCCTCAATCCACATTCCGGTTACAAGCAGTGAGCTGATGTCGCTGCGGTTGTTTTCGCGCAGGTACTCATCCATATTATTGAAGCTTGATACCGAAATATACATCAGCGAGTCAATGTTCTCGTTGTTTGTGGCCAAACGCTTGATTGTGTTGAAATCGAAGAAGTGTCCGATGCGCAATTGATCAGCCAATTTCTTGATAGCCTGCATATTGCTGATAATCGAGCCAGTCTTCTCATACATATTCAAATAGCCAAGGTCGCAACCATACACACCAAGGTTCAAGGCTTGTTTGAAGTCGGTGCTGAGGTTATCGACATTTTTGGTCGATGCCAGGAATTTCTGGTTGAACGGCACACCGGTCGATTTTATCAGGGCTGCCATCTCAACTGGCGACGATATGTTTTCAATAATGTCGTTCATGGCTTCCTTCGAAATCATCAGCGGTTTGTCTTTGAAAATCGAATCAGGAATTGCAAAGTCATCTTTCTTCGACTTGCTTCCATCACCATTGCAGTTCACCATCAGAAGTGAGCCGCCCGCAATAAGTATTGCTAATACTGTTGAAATTCTCTTATTCATGAAATTCATTTTTAACGCGATAAAAGTAATCTTTTTTGCTATTCAGTTATATCAAAAATTGTTTATTCTTTTTTCCCTTTCTTATTGTCTTTGCTTTTCTTCAGATTCTCTAACAGCGACGTAACTTTTTTTGTCAGATTGTTAGTCACTTCAGGGAAGAAATCCATTGCCCGTTTCAGCAGGTCATAGTACAGAGCAACGTAGCAGAATGCTGTCATAAGCCATACCACCCACATATTGAACCAGAAGGTGTCGAACTCGTGGCCGAGGAAGTATTTCTTTGGCGAATAGAACTGCGCGCGGTAGTCGAAAATATTATTCACCCACGGCATTTCATAAATCGGGTCTTTCATCTGGATAAGGTGGTCGCGATACGATTTTACGTTCGTCTTCTCGTAGATGTTTTTCACAATATCGTCAACGGCCTCATTTTGATAGGCTTGGCGCAGACGATTATACGAACCCTTGTTCCGGTCTTCCCAATAATTGATAATGGTGTTTTTCCGATTGTTGGCGTCGCTGAACTGGTCAACGTAGTGCGAATTGAGTTTTTGAATGTACTCCTTGGTGTTCAGACCGATTTCTGGAGTGAATTTCTCAACTGTCAGATAATCAATGTATTCAAACTCAATATCGGGAACGCGTTTCATCTCTTTCGAAAGCTCGTTCTTGAGCAGGGCCAACTTCCATTTGTAATCTTCAATTTCCTCCTGAGTCTCAAGCTCTTGCAGCCTTGTCGATGAGCAATAGTCAACCCTTTCCGATAGCTCAGGCAGGTAGTGAGTCGATTTGAAGTCGCCTTCGCTGATTTTTTGGTCGATTTCGTAGAATTTCTTCTCAAACTCGTTGTCTTTGAACTGGCGGACCATCAATCCTTCATAAACCCAGCGTGTTGCAATGAACTCGCACACAGGCGGAACGCCCTCGATGCTGCCGATGGCGCGGTTCAACTTGTCGAAACTGAACATTGCGCCGCCCAGGGCCATCTGAGGAATCATCACAAGCGGAATCATAATGTAAATGGTAACCGCCGAGTTGAACGACGATGACAGAATCAGACCCACAAGGTTCGAGAATGTGGCAATGGTGAACATCGCCCACCAGTATTCAAACCATAACCCTCTGACGCTCAGTATTGTATTGGCAACCAGAACAAACAATATCGATTGTATTGCCGATATGATAAACAGAATTGCGATTTTCGATACCAAGTATGTCGAGCGGCTCAAATTCAAGAATTTCTCGCGGTTCAGAATCTTCTGGTCTTTGAAAATTTCCTCGCCACTCACCATCAAACCAAGGAACATTGCCACAATCAGGCTCATAAAGATGTAGATTGGTATGTTGGCGTTCTCGCGGAAAATATATACGTCCGAGTTCGGGTCGGCAATGTATCTGATTAGGAACGAAAGTATTAAGCCCAAGGCGGGAGCCTCAAGAATGTTCAAAACCAAATACTGCGTGTTGCTGATTTTTGCAAGGAAATCGCGTTTGAAATAAATGCGTGCCTGTTGGAACCATCCGGGGATGTCCAACGATTTCGGCGGAGTCTCGTTAATGTCTTTCAGCTTGATTTTTTCAACGCACTCCTTGTATTTCTCGTGGAATTTCTGGTCGAGTCGCTCCAGCGCTTTCGCTTTTTCCTGTGCCTCTTCATCGCCTTTGGCAATGCGGGTCTGCTCCTCAGCGTATTTGTCAAGGAATTTCGGTTCTATCTGACTGATAATGCTTTGCTCGCGTTTCTTCTCCCATTCGGGCGGCGTAACCTTACGCTTGTTGGTGTATTTACCAAACTCGTCCACCACTTGGGCATCGATGATGTTGAAGATAAGCTCCGGGTTAACGTTACCGCACGACGGACACTCACCAACATCGGCATTAAGCTGGCCGTCAATCTTTTTGAAATAAGTGACGGCATCAACCGGGTTACCATAATATATAAGGTATCCGCCGGTGTCCAGAATCACCATCTTATCAAACATCTTGTAGATTTCTGATGATGGCTGGTGGATAACCACAAACACGAGTTTGCCCTTCATAGCAAGCTCGCGGAGCAAGTCCATTACGTTTTCTGAGTCACGCGACGACAAACCCGATGTCGGCTCATCGACAAACAGGATTGGCGGTTCGCGGATAAGTTCCAACGCAATGTTAAGTCGTTTGCGCTGGCCGCCACTGATGGTCTTGTGAAGCGGAGAGCCCACTTTCAAGTCCTTACGGTCGAGCAACCCCAGATTGGCGAGAGTTCGCTCGCAACGTTCCTTTATTTCTTCTTCCGTCATGTTTTTGAAACACAACTTGGCGTTGAAATAAAGGTTTTCATATACAGTCAGTTCCTCAATCAGAAGGTCATCCTGCGGAATGTAGCCGATAACGCCTTCCATCTTCTCCTTTTCGGTGTGGAGGTTGATGCCGTTAATCAGCACCTCGCCATTCGACGGGCACTCGTTGCCGGTGAGCACGTTGAGCAGCGTTGTCTTGCCGGCGCCGCTGGCTCCCATAATGCCCACAAGCCTGCCTTGTTCTTCCGACAGGTTGATGTTGCGTAAGCCGATGGCTCCGTTCTTGAAACGGTATTCGAGGTCGTTGACGTTGTATGTGACTTTGGCTGATGTGATGTCCGACAGATATTTCGAAACCACATCGCTGTAATAAACCGGTTTGCCTTTCGGGAAACGGATGGCGCTACCATTTGCAAACAAGTAAATCTTGTTGCTCTTGATGGGCAGGCCGTTGAGTACCAGCTCGTGCGAGCCTAAATATTTTGTAAAGTAGAGGTCAACACTCTTTATTTGAAGAATGACAAGTTCTTTGTCGAGTTCTTCAATTTGGATGTGCTTTGCCTGTTTTAGCTCTAACTCTTTGTCGTTGATTATAAGAATATTGGGAATGTCGAGTTCTTCGACAGTCTCTTTTCGGCAAAAGTTTTCAGTGCTTTCAAATTCCTCGGCAGTAATGTTAAACACCTCAGCCGCGGTGTTGATAATGGCCATTCGCTGATCGGTAAACTGCCGGTCGGCGGCGACCAACTCAAACAAACGGACCAAAACGACGACCTTCTGCTGTTGGGTCAGAGTCTTGTTAATCTTCTTGCAGATACCAAGAATCTTGACTGAGTCCTTAACGGATGTGAGTTTTACCTCTTCTTCCGAATTTTCGTGCAAAGAGTTCCGGTCCTTAATGCCTACATGCTTGTAGAATAAGGCTAAATACTCCTCAACAAAGTCTGAGCTTAGTTGCGAAGTAAGAAAATTCTCGACAAAGTCGATTTCACTGTCTTTCACGCCTCCATCCTGCTTTGCAATGATTGCAAAGAGTTGCATTAAGGCCTTCAGAATCTCTTCACTCATCTATACTTTGTTTGTATTGTCCGTCCACCTGATGTTAGTCAAGTGAATAACTGATTTGCTCGAATGGTACGTCAACAATGTCGGCATATTCTTCGCCAGCTTCCTCCATGTCTTCGTCATCCTCAGGATAGTGCCATCTTACAAGCACATCTTTGCCTGCTTCGTGCATCTCTTCCAATTTTAGAAGTATGTCCAGAATCATTTTCGACGATGCTGTGTTGAAATACACCAATTTGAAGTTGAATATTGTTTTGCCGGTTGCCTCTTCAGAGTAACGGTCAATCCAATCCAATATTGGTTCGTAGAAAACTGCAACATCTTCCGGAAGCGATCTTCCCGATATTTCAAATATTTCATTTGCTACATCCAGAGTCACACTCGGGGTATCGTCCGTTCCAACAATTTTTATAACCTCCATAGTACAATTAATTATATGTTAATCAAAATTTTGAGTTCTCGATATGGTTGATGATATTATAAAGAATGAGTATCCGTCGTTTATGGGAACAAATTTATAATCAAGCGGATTTCCTGTCTTTTTGGCAATATCGATAAAACCAAGGCCTGCACCGCCTTTGTCGGATAGTCGACCTTCTTTTATCTGTTGTTTGTACAGTGATTTCAATCCCTCTTTGTCGAGTGAGTTGATTTTGTCCAGAACACTGGCAATGGCGGCTTCTTTTTCCTTTAGAAGGATATTGCCCGTCGTAATGACATAGTTTTCATCATCTTTGCACAAGAGGAATACGCCGCTACCTTCCTCGTGGCTCTCGTCACCCATGTAGTCAGCGTGCTTGCTGATGTTTTGAAGAAACTCCACGATAACATGGAATACCTTCTTTTGCACAGAATTTGGTTCCTCCTCGACCATCATATTGGTCTCTGTTATAGATGTGAAAGCCTTGGTCACCTGATGCGTTATTTCGCCCTTGTAAACCAGTTTAACGTCCTTGCTCTCCATCGACTCGTTAAAACTATAGACAAATTCTAGAAAGTCTTTGTTCCCATCCATAGCTATGTCGTTTTAATTAAAATTCTATTCCTATTAACAATATATCGTCGACTTGCTTATAGTCTCCTTTGTAGGCCATGAAATCGTCATAAATGATTTTCTCATAGTCGTAAATTTCCACATCATAGTGCTCTACAAGCAAATCGCGGATACGGCTTGCCTGATATTTTCTTCCCGTCTCGCCGCTGACTTGGTCAGGTAGACCGTCAGAGAAGAAGAACACTCTATCTTTGGGCTTCAAATTTATTAAATGATTTTCAAAATCCGCTTCAGGTTTTTTGCCTAATGGTATGCCACCAATGGCTTTGTGACTGCCCTTGTATTGGGTTAACTCATTACCTCTCAGTAAATAAAGTGGTCTGTGCGCACCTGCAAATTCAAGAATATTTTTCTTCAAGTTTATTTTGCAGAGAGCAATATCCATACCATCGCGTGCATCAGTGTCAATACGGTCTTGCTTCAAAGTGGTGCGCACTCCTTCATGAAGTTTATCGAGAATTACACCTGCATCAATGTTGTCGTAGTGGTCAACCACGTTGTTCAGCGTGAAGTAGCCGATGAATGAAAGCAAGGCGCCTGGCACGCCGTGACCAGTACAGTCAACAGCGGCAATGAACAAATCATCACCTTTCTTGAAGAACCATGGGAAGTCGCCGCTGACCACGTCTTTCGGACGGTAGAAGATGAACGATTTCGGCAGGAACTCCTGAATGAACTTGGTGTTTGGCAGAATGGCTGTCTGAATGCGCCTTGCGTAGTTGATACTTTCGGCAACAGCTTTGTTTTTCTCTTGAATCTCTATTTCAACCAGTTTCTGCTCGGTAATATCGTGAGATACAAACAGGATTGTCTCCAACTCTTTGTTGTCGTCGCTGAACTCAGGAATTGCGTTCACCTGCATGATGCGGTCGCCAAATGTGGTTGGGAACGTTACCTCGGCATCGTGTTTGCTGTTGGTGCTTCGCACGGTTTTGATTGCTTCGCTGAAGAACTCTTTGATGGTTGGCTCGAAGGCCACATCGTCAAGGTTCTTGTTTATGATGTCGGTCACTTCAATTCCTGTGAACGTTTTAACCATTGGGTTGGCGTAGAAGAATTGTCCGTTGGTGCCAATACGCAGAATCAAGTCGAGAGAATTCTCTGACAGCGATTGCATCTTACTCTTCATGCGCTCCTCTTTCTCTGCACGCTTGCGCTCGGTGATGTCTCGCGAGTTGATAATCAAACCGTTGATGGCGGGATCGTCGAGCAGGTTGCGGCAGGTTGATTCGATGTATATCTTCTGCCCATCTTTACGCATGTAGGTGTATTGTATGGTGGCCGTTGAATTGGCATCTTTAACAACCTTGCTCAAAGTTTCTGTAAATTCTTTTACGCCTTTGGCAGTCAGACGGTCGATGTCTTTGCCGTCAATCATTTCCTGTATGGTGTAGCCGTAAATATTAACGACAGAAGGACTTATATATTTGAGTTTCAAATCCTCATCATAGATTGATATTATCTCTGATGCATTTTCAAGTAACGCATGTTGACGTTTTTGTGCGTTTTCAACGGCGCGAATTTGAGTTTGCAAGTTGGAGTTGGTTTTTTCAAGTTCTTCGTGTGTCGCGCGCATCTCTTCGGCGTTTTGCCGTAGTTGTTCTTCATTTTCTTGAAGCTCGTTGGTCATTTCCTGAGCGTCTTTCAGCAGTTTCTCAGTGCGGGTGTTGACTTTCAGGTTGAAGATGGTGCGGGCTATGATGTCGCTCAACTCTTTCAAGAATCTGATTTTCAGTTCGCTGATGTCGTCTTTGAGCGATGCAAATTCGAGCACGCCCTGCAGTTTCTCATCAGTGATGAGCGGAACCAAAAGCAGTGAGTTTGGTTTCTTGTCGCCCAAAATACCGCTGGTGATGGTCACAAAATCATCGGGAATCTCGCGGCGGTAGATGACATCCATCTCGTAGGCGCACTGGCCTACAAGTCCTTCGCCAATCTGGAATTTTGCATCAATGTATTTCCTGCGGTTGTAGGCGTATGTTGCCGTGTTCTCGAGTGTCTTGTCTTCTTCGTTGTAGATGTAGAATGCACCCTGGATAACGTCGATATACTTAATGAGTTCAACCAATGTGAGATATGAGAGATTGCCCAAATCGTTTTGCAGACGAAGAATGTCAGAAATGGTATCCTTTCCTTTGGCAATCCAGTTCTGCTCTTTCTCTTTCTCGTTGGTCAGCGCAAGGTTCTCGCGCATTTTTTTCAGAGAGTGGCCAAGAATGTCGTTGTCATTGATTTCGGCATCGTTGGCGGCAAGGTCGCCTTCACCAATCTTCTTTGCGAAAAGGGCGTTCATATTAATTACGTGGTCCTTTTCGGAAATCTGGCTTTCGAGCGAGTCGATGGTTTCCTGCTGCGATTTTGTGAAGGCAAAGCCCAAAATGCCCAGGATTATCGGCAGAAGGTCGATTATGAAATATGACGGCGATGTTTTGTGCAATTCGGCAAGGCTGCTCAACGATGCGGGGGCGTCGTTATTCATAAAGCCAATTATCCACGACAGAACAAGGATAATCACGCCCAATCCAACAAGAGTCGGGGTGAAGTTTATCCTGTTGTTCACCTTATATATAAATATCCGTTTTATTTTGTCGATAAACGCTTCCATTGTGCTTCAACTCTTTATAGCGGGGCAACGCCGCCTATTGCATTTGAAATTTCGTCTATTTTATTCACAAACCCATTTTCAAAGGGCTTAAAGGTAGCGATTTCTATTAATCCAACAGCATTGTCGTCCTTTAAAATTGGAATTATTGCCAAATTGCTCACTTCTATCTGTCCCAAACCCGAGACAATCATCAGACTTTTGCTCGGTAAGTCGTTCAAAAACATTGGTTTCCTGTCTTTTGCAACCTGTCCCGAAAGGCCTTCGCCGATTTTGAACGATTGTGGCATTTCGTCGTTGTAGTAGGCGAATGTTGCAGTGGGGCTGAACACGTCGTCGGTGTTTTGGAATACGATGCCGACTGCAACGTCCATTTGTTTTGAGAAGGCGTAGAGCAGGGCGTCGCCGAAACTTTTCCAGTCGCTGTTTTTTCCTGTTTTGTCGAGCAGTGCTTTCAGGTCGAATCCTGAATCGGCGGTTTCCTTCATCTTTTGGTCAACTTCCTTCTCGTATTGGTCGTCGATGATTTGGCTGGTAGCGGCGCGCTCATCTTCGGATTTCATGTAGATGGATGTGATTTTAGTACCCATCAGTCCGATTTTTGATGCAATGAGTATTTGCGCCACAATAATCACAAGCAGTATGAGCGCGTAACTGTTTTTGCCAAAATTCGGGGCGGCTGCCAGCATTATTGCTATGGCGGCAACGCTGATGGCGATTAGGAAAATCGTCCATCCCGTGATTTTTTGCCGATATTTCAGAAGTTCGTCCATAAATCAGGCTAATTTAAGTAAAAAATCAATAATTTGTTTCGTGCTGAACACATAATCCACTTTTGTGGCGTTCATTGATGCTGTTGTCATTGTCGGCACCTGGCACTCTTTGGGGTCCTGAACGATGGTCAGGCCGCCGTTGTCGGTCACGCTTTTCAGGCCAAGGGCGCCGTCTTTGTTGGCGCCGCTCAGGATGATGCCCACAAGTTTCCGCTTGAAGTTGTACGATGCCGAGAAGAACGAAAGGTCGATTGACGGCCGCGAGTGGTTCACCACATCTTCGGTCGAGAGTGAGAATCGGTTGCCTAACTCAATGTACATGTGATAGTTGGCGGGCGCGAGATAGATGCGTCCTGCTTTGAGCGGCTCTTTGTCGTGCGGCTCGATTATCGGCAGTTTCGATTTTATCGACAATGCTTCGACGAATCCCGAACGGATGTGTTTCAATCGGTGAAGGCACATCAGAATCGGCAGCGGATAGTTTGCTGGCAGCGCCGCTATAATTCGGCTAACTACTTGAAAACTACCTGCCGAACCACCAATCATTATGGCTTTGTAATCATTCATCAGTCAACCCTTTTTTTGTAAATTTTTTCGGTAGCGTTCACAACTTGCAATTTCTTGCTTGCTTCGGAATATTCAAGTGTTTCCATATTGCCAATCACAAGGTATCCGCCGACTTCAAGGCTGTCGACCAATTTGTGTATGACCTTGTCGTACAGCGGAATGTTGAATTGCAGCAGTTTGTTGCGGTAAATAATCATCTTGTATTTCCGTGTGATGGCGCTGTTCAATATGTCGTCTTGTTTTTCGAGTGTCACGCTGTCGAGCAGTTGCGGCTTCATGACGGCTTTGTTGTCGGAAAGTGTGTAGTACGATGCGAACTGCGTCTTGCCGACGTAGCGAGTGTAGTTGGCTTCGCTCACTTCGATTTTTTTCTGGTCGTAGTTGCCGCCTTTGTTTATCAACTCAATGTGCTTGTTCGACGGGCAGTTGGCGTCAATCTTGATTTTGCCCTGCAAACCCGCTTCGGCAATGATTATCGCCAAAGAGAACAACTCATCGCCCGAAGTCACGCACGGCATCCAAATTCGGCCGTCGGTTGCGCGGCTGATTTCCGAGATGTACTTGTCGCGCAGTTCGCGCCACAGCGACGGGTCGCGGAAGAATTCGGTCACTTCGAGCGAGATGGTGTAAAGGAAATCGTCGGCTGTTATAGCCTTTTTGCGGATTTTGTCACAAAAATCGTCGGCCGAGTGGCTGCCAAAAGTGTTTATGGCGTGAATCAGCCGCCGCTTGAGTATCGTGAATGTATAATCCGACAAATCAATGCCGTAAGTGTCAGTTACAGCACTGATAATATTCCGAGTGTCTACTATGCCTATATTATCAACCATAACTACATCTGTTTTTTCTTGTAAAATCCTTTAGAGCGCTCGAAGTTGTTGGCCGATGCGCCCAAAATGCTCTCGTGCGAGCCGAGAATCAGGTATCCGTCGCGGTTCAGGCTGCCGTTGAACATATCGATAACGCGGCTCTGCAACTTGTTGTTGAAGTAGATAATCACGTTGCGGCAGAAAATCAGGTCGAACTTTGAGTAGAAGACGTTGCCGTCCTTCACAAGGTCGTGCTTGCGGAATACTGCCTTCTCGCGCAGGAACGGCTTCATCTGTATGGTGTCTTTCACCTTGTCGATGTCGAAATATTTCTCGTAGGGTACGTCAACCTTGTCTTCGAAGTTGAAGGGGTTTTCCTTTATCACCTTGTCGAAATTGTCGAGATAGCCCAAGTTGAATCGGTATTTGTATTGCCCCGCCTTGGCGGCTTCGAGCATGTCGGTGTTGATGTCGGTGGCGAACACTTTGGCCTGGTCGAACATTCCCAACTCGTTGAGCAGGATGAGCATCGAGTAGATTTCCTGACCGCTTGAGCAGCCTGCGTGCCAAATGAATATCGAGCGGTTCTTCTTGAATTTCGGAAGTATGTGATAGCGAAGCGTTTGCCACATTTCGGGGTTGCGGAACAACTCTGTGGTGTTGACGGTGATGTCTTTGACCATCTGCTCAAGGAAATCTTTGTCTTTGCCAATCTTGTGGATGAGTTGGTTCAGGTCCATATTGTTGTCTAACAATATTTTCTCAATCCTTCGGCAGAACGATTTGTCAGAATAGTCCGTGAAATCGTAAGTAGACGATGTCTTGATGGCTGTAATTAATCTCGCTGCATCTTCATTTGTGACCATACAATATTCATTCTAATCCTTCACAGACCATCTTTTTCGCGATGACCGTATTTGTAAAAGTAGTAATTTTTGTAAATAAAAAAGTTTTGTGGAAAAAATATTTAGCGCAACTGAAAACGATGCTGTGCCTATGTGCGGCTATTGATTGACATTCAGCCAAATTTTGCATTCCAAGTTGTTTTTTGAGTGGCGATTTTTCTGTTTTCGCGGCGCAAAATCGACTTGATGCGGCATTTGTCAAGGTCTTTTCGGCGGCAAAATAGGCCCCGAACGGATTTTTTTGTCGTCGGGCAGTCGTCAGTCGGCATACCATATTATATATATGTATCGACCGAAACTTACTTGTATTTGATTTTGCATATCAGTATTATGCCTGCAAAAAGTAGGGTGAAGGCGTTCGCCAAAGCCACGGGGGCGTCGTGAGTGGCAACGCCATAGATAAGCCAACATAGTACGGCGGTTGTAAAAAGTGAATACATTACAAGCGATATGCTTTTTGTGTCTTTAGTGCGTATGGTTTTAACGGCTTGTGGTACAAACGAGATAGTTGATAGCACGGCGGCTGCGTAGCCTACAATTTCAATTGGTTCCATTTTCTACTTCTTTTTAAAACGGGCGCAAAAGTAAATGATTATTGGCAAAGTGACGGGGTTTATAATTTGTATAGTATGGAAATGATTATATTTGTTATAAAAACAGATATGTATGCTTAGAAAAGATTTATTGAAATTCTGCAAATACTTTAAGGGAGAAGAAGAATGTCCAAAAGAATATGACGGAAAAATGGAGGAACAGTTATGGTTTTCTGAATCAATTATATGTGGGTTTGACACAGATGTCATTGGCAAAAATTCAGAAAAAGAGTTCGTCAGTTATATTGCGGCCCACGTGGGGAAGTGGGATCCGTATGGTTATAGAGAAACAATTAAGTTTTATCTTGAAAAAATTGATAATCAAGAATTAAAAGAGTTTATCATTAGGACTTATGAAATTTGATGTCTTATCAAACAAAACTTGAATAGTTATGGAAATGTTTTCAAAAGAGACCTATATCGCCCGTCGCGCGGCTTTGGCTGCGGCAATGGGCAACGGCGTGGGGCTTTTTTTAGGCAATGCCGAATCGCCGATGAACTATGCCGACAACACTTATAACTTCCGTCAGGACAGCACTTTTCTGTATTTTTTCGGATTGCGTAAGCCGAATCTGGCGGCGGTTGTCGATTTTGAGTCAGGCGACGAGTGGCTTTTTGGCGACGATGCCGACATTGACGATGTGGTGTGGACAGGTCCGCTGCCGTCGGTGGCCGATTTTGCCGCAACGTGCGGTGTTGCTCACAGTGAGCCGATGTCGGTTTTGGGCAATTTGCTGTCGAAACTAGTGGGGAAGGGGCGCAAAATTCATTATCTGCCGCCTTATCGCACCGACACAATGCTCTGGTTGTCAACGCTTCTCGACAAAAAAATATCGGAAGTGGGGCAGCAGTGCTCGCTCGAACTGATTAAGGCCGTCATCGACCTGCGTGCCGTGAAATCGGACGAAGAGATTGCCGAGATTGAGCGCGCGTGCGCCATTGGCTACGAGATGCACACGGCGGCCATGCGGCTGGTGAAGACGGCGGCAAGCGAGCGCGACATTCACTGCATTGTCGACAGCATACCATTAAAATATGGTGGCACCACGTCGTTCACCACAATTCTGACGCAGAACGGGCAAACGCTTCATAACCACTTGCACGACAAATCGATAACACCTGGACGGTTGATGCTTGTCGATGCTGGTGCCGAAACGCCGATGGGCTATGCGTCGGACTTTACGCGCACGTTCCCCGTTAGTGGCAAATTCACTCAACGTCAGAAAGATATCTATCAGATTGTGCTCGACACCAACGACCGTGCTCTTGAACTGGCCCGCCCTGGCGTGACCTATCAGAGCGTGCACCTTGAGTGCTGCAAGACGATTACATCGGGGCTGAAGGCTTTGGGGCTGATGCGCGGCGATGTTGACGAAGCCGTGGCCGCAGGCGCTCACGCGCTGTTCCTGCCGCATGGGTTGGGCCACATGATGGGGCTCGATGTTCACGATATGGAAAATTTGGGGCAGATTTATGTGGGGTACAACAACGAGACGCGCCCGATTGAGCAGTTTGGCACGTCGTCGCTGCGGATGGGACGCAAGTTGCAGCCTGGCTTTGTTGTGACCGACGAGCCTGGAATCTACTTCATTCCCGAACTGTTTGAAAAATGGCGCGCCGAGCACCTTCACGAGCAGTTCATCAACTACGCCGAAGTGGCCAAATATCTCGATTTTGGCGGAATCCGAATCGAAGACGACCTGCTGATAACCGCCGATGGCGCCCGCCGTCTGGGCAAGCAGCGCATTCCCGCCACCATTGCCGAAGTTGAAGAAGAAATGACCAAAACGTTTTCGTTATGAGATGGATAATTGCGTTATGCTTGACTGTGGTGACTTCGGTGTCGGTTTGCGGGCAGTGGGTTGGACCGCTGTCGCGCGATGTGAACGGATTTGCGATGGGCGCGTATGCTCGGCTGGCTGAAGCGGGCGACAATTTTGTCTTTTCGCCGTTGAGCCTGAATTTTGCAATGCGTATGGTTGAAGAAGGCGCGCGCGGCAGCACTGTTGCTGAAATGGCGGCTGTGCTGAACCCCGCCGAAGGTGCAGAGCAGATTGGCGGCAATGTGCGGCGGTATCAGGCAAGTTTGAACGGCAATGGCGCTTGCGACCTGACAGTTGCCAATTCGGTTTGGGTGGCGAAGGGCTATGGTTTGCTGCCTGCGTTTGTCGATACTCTGAAATTGTGCTACGGCGCGGCTTGCGGACAGTTGAACTTTGCCACACGGCGGGCTTGCCGTCAGGCGTGCGCCGAAGTCAACCGTTGGGTGGCTGGACAAACCGATGGAAAAATCACTAACCTGCTCAACGATAATATGTTGAACGCCAACACGCGGATGGTTCTGGTCAACGCTATCAACTTTAAATGTCAGTGGATGAACAAGTTCAAGCCGAAAAACAGTTTGGTTAAAGATTTTTATTCAATCGACGGAAGCACCAAAAACATAATCTTCATGTCAAAAACTGACGAATTTGACTATTGTGAAACTGCTGATTTTAAGGCCATTGAACTCCCATACGAAGGCGGCCGTTTTTCGATGCTCATTGTCATGCCCGTTGATGGGCAGTTTGGCAAGTTTGAATCAGGACTCACATCGGATTTTGTTGGTTGTGTGGTTGATAGTCTTGACAATGAACATGTTGCATTGTCGATGCCGAAATTCAATGCATCGTCGTCAGTCGATTTCGGGCAGATACTGAAAGCGATGGGGGTGGTTGAAGCATTCAGCGGCGCTGCTGATTTTTCGGGAATGTCGGGCAAGCAGGATTTGCAACTGTCGAAAGTGGTGCAAAAGACTGTGGTTGAAGTGGATGAGTCGGGCACTGAAGCAGCGTCGGCCACGGCTGCCACAATGATGGTGAAGTCGGCGTATTTCCCTAAAACAAAGCATTTTGACATCGACCATCCGTTCGTCTATTTCATCCGCGACACGCAGACCAATATTATTTTGTTTGCAGGACGATACGTTAAGGCTCAATAATCTCGCCTATAATTTCCTGACCGTCAGCGGTTAGCAGATATTTGCGCGAAAAAGTCTCTTCGGGCAGTGAGCCTTGTCGGCCAACGAATGTGCAGCGTTGGGTGCGGCCGATTACGGAATTGCCCATTTGCTTGTATCTACCTATCTTACTGATAATTACATTCAAGCTTGTAGTTTCGGGCGCGTTGTTGTAGGCATCGATAATCTGCAAGGCGCGGCTGCGTTTGTTTTCCATCGACCTGATTCCCAAAGCAATGGCCTTTTTCATTGCGCCGTCGTGCTCGCTTTTGGCCTTGCTTTGTGCATCGGCAATGGACACGGCAAGCGAGTCGATGAAATTCTGCTGAATGCCAATGAGTTGCTCTTTTTGCTTTTGATATTCGTTGTTGCAGATGACAAGGCTGTCAGCCGCCGTGAATGTTTCTAATTCGCTGATTTCAAGAATCTTTGCAATCTTGATTTGATGCTGTTCCAATTCGTGTCGCGCAACGTAACCTGGCACACTCTCAGTGCAGGCCGATGCCATGGCGAGCAGCGCAAAAAGCAATATTTTGAATGTGCGATTCATATCGGCGTAAAAATAAAAAAACCTTCAGAAAAAATCTGAAGGTTGTTGGCGTACAGGGACTCGAACCTTGACTGACAGAACCAAAATCTGGTGTGCTACCATTACACCATACGCCAGTGCTTTGAAGCGGGTGCAAAAGTAATGCAAGTTTTTGTAAGTGCAAAAAATTTGTTCTGAAGCGGCAAAAAAAGTCAGCGCGCGGATATAAATGTTGATAATCAGCGAGTTTGCTGCGTTTCTTTAGGGAATAATGGTAGCACCGATTTGAATATTTCGGCAGCTCGCTCAATGTCATCTTTTGTGTGTTTGGCTGAAAGGCTGATAATCAGGCGCGCATCGTCTTTGGAAACGAACGGCGCGGCGGCAACCGATACCAGCACGCCTTTCCGCGTAAGCGTTGATGCAATGAAACTGGCATTTTGGCTGTCGCCAACCACTACTGCCAAGCGCGATGTCTGCGTGGGCGGAATCTCAAGCCCCAAGCAATAAAGATTTTTGATGAAATAGTTGGTAATCTGCAAGATATATTGTCGTTCGGTGTCCATTTGCACAATGCTGTCGATGGCGGTGCAGGCGGTGGAAATGTTTTGTGG
>CAMHPA010000054.1 GCA_946186925.1 uncultured Bacteroidota bacterium
TTTTTATAATAAGATTGTTTTTATGTGTTTTTAATTCTTTAATTAAATATTTACAATAATCATTATCAGCTACCTCTTTTTCCATTTGCAGCATTGAATTTTTATCACACCAAACATCAAGACTAATTGCGCGATATAAAAAAGAAAATGGGAACAAAGTCAGTGGTATCGCAGGCTACTCAGAATCGACAAACACATTATATATTAATAGTAGAGATGAAGATGGTGAGCCGTCACTCTATAAAGCAAAAATAAAATGAAGTCAATAATAATTATGGTATTGGCGCTGTTGTTAATGTTTGCATGCTCAAAAAACTTGAATTTTGTCAACGACATTAGTTCGGCAGTAGCCAACACCGAATGTCAGACACTTTATGGAGAAGTTCTAAATATAGATAACAATCGCAACTTGGTTTATGTGTTTGACCCTTCGTGTTCGGTATGTCAGGCGGAATATGTAGAATTTTGCAAATGTGCGCCACAATGTCGCTACGATTCGCTCACAACAGTAGTTGTTAATTCAAACGATATGCTAATGGCTGATTTTTATCTTAACAGAGAGAACTTGCATCGCCCCAAACACGAGAATGTGATTTATGATACAAAATCAGAAATAAGCAGGACGCTCTATAAACTCAGCCAGGGGCGCAAGGTTATGCTTTTTGAGAATCGAAAACTTATATTCAGCTGCAATATGCAGGAATATATGTTTAACGATAAAAAGTAGTTCACCTCATCTTTAATTGTATGAAATACAAGATTTTATTAACGGTAGCCACTATGCTTGTTGTAGTGGGTTCAGCACACAGCCAACCACTTACCAGTGCACTAAATACTGCCACTGTGCAGGTTAATAGTCAAACTGCCCAATATTTCCCACCAATGGGCAATGGGCGCAACATTGTTTATCTACTCAACCCGAAGGATGTGGAAAGTGTGACCGGCTATGCAGCACTCATTTTCAATCTGAACTTTGGACAGTGCCGCTACGATTCGCTAATAACCGTGGTGCAGGGCGTGGATATGTGCGCCATTGAATCGCAACTTGAAAAAGCACACGTTGCGAGCCCCGCGTGTGAGCGCAAATTGTTTGACAGCACTGGGCGCACTACTCGTCGCCTTGAAGCCACAGCTCAGTGGTGCAATCTTTTACTGTTCGAGAATCGGAAAATGATTTTCAGTTGCAGAGTGCAGGAGTATTTGCCAACAGGGCGAACATCTTTTAACAAATAATTCGTGGACAAATGAAATTAAATATTTTAAGCGTCGCGTGCGCGTTGCTGCTAACCTCTTGTTTTCGTACGCCATCGGCACTTGAACAGGCTCTTGAGATTGCGAGCGAGAATCGTGTGGAGTTGGAACGGGTGATTGCGCATTATGAAAACACTGGCGACACAGAAAAACAACAGGCGGCTAAGTATCTGATAGAGAATATGCCTGGGCATTTTTCTTACTCGACTAACCGAGTAGATGATTATTATAGGATTGCGCTCAATTTGGCACGGTCGGGTATGCCACCAAAGGAGCAATATGATTCGTTGCTCTACCTGTCGCAACACGAGTTTGCTGATTTGCCACGCCAATCGGTGCAGGACGTGAAGGTGATAAAGGCTGATTACCTTATAAAAAATATTGACGCGGCGTTTGATGTGTGGAGAGGGAACCGCTTTGCCGAACATGTTACTTTTGATGAGTTTTGTGAGTGGTTGCTGCCATATAAGTGCGCGGAGAAACAATCGCTTGATGCTTGGCGCGACACTATGCAAGTGCATTATGGCGCGGCGCTTGCGGAATGGCTGCCGAATGATGAGAGTTACTATTCAACATTCCGTGCGCTTGAGGTGGTGCGTGAGTATGTTCTGGAACGTTTGGGGCGTTTCGAAATTTACACCGATGCACCCATCCCGTTACGCAGTGCCGAGACAATGGTAAACCTACAGTTTGGCCGCTGCATCGATTTCGTAACGCTTGGCGTGATGGCGTTCCGCAGTCTTGGCTTACCAGTGGTGATAGATGAGGTGCCGTGCTATGGGCGTTTCCGCGCTGGGCATGCTTGGTTTACGCTGCTGAACGACCGTGGCGAGGAGTTGCCATCGGAATGGGATTTATCAACCACGCCGGGCAAAGCTTTTTTCACAAATTACACACTGCCTAAGGTTTATCGTCAATCATACGCCATCAACTATGAGAGGGTGAAATACCTCAACCGTTCGGTTATGAAATACCCGTTCGGAATCCATCAAACTGATGTTACTGACCACTATGTGCGCACTGCTGATATTGAACTGCCATTGCCAAAAGATTTCAAAAAGGTGGAAGATTATGCCTATTTGGCTGTGTTTGATGGCCATTACACCATCTGGCGGGTGGTTGATTATGGTGAGATAAAAGGCCGGAAAATGCGGTTCAGTAACATAGGCCGCAACATTATGTATATAGCTTTGGGGTTCAATGGAAATGGACTAATACCTGTCTCAAAGCCGTTTATTGTTCACAAAGACGGCTCTGTCAGCTATATAGAGGGAACTGACGGCACTACAGAGAGCATCGACATACGGCGCAAATATTTCCAATCGGAGAAGGTGGTTGAGATGCGTCGCCGTTTGCTTGGCGGAAAGGTACAGGCCTCGAACCGTGCTGATTTTGCCGATGCTGTGACCACTTATGAAATCACAAACGAGTATATCCCCGACAAGATTCCGACAAACTGCGCCAAGGGCTACCGCTATTGGCGTTATTTAGGTGCTGATGGTACGTTCGGCAGCATTGCGGAGCTGGCCTTCTTCGCTGACACGTCCCGCTTGAAAGGCCGCAGTATTGCTTGCCCGTTTGCTGAAAAAGAGATTATTGAGAAGGCATTCGACGATAACTGGCTCACCAATTTTGAAACATCGGCTGGCGATCATGACAAATGGCTAGTAAACAGCGATGCTGATACCGCCGGCTACGCTAATGGCGCGTGGGTGGGACAAGATTTTGGACATCCACAAAAGGTGGATTTTGTAAGAATTATACCACGTAGCGACGACAACGATATTCATCCGGGAGATGAGTATGAGTTGAAGTATTGGAACAACCGTGAGTGGATTTCGCTTGGCAAAAAACGGGCGGAAAACAACATTTTGCACTACGACAATGTGCCCAAAAATGCTCTTCTATGGGTGAAAGACTATACGCAGGGCTGGGACGAGCGTCCGTTCCTTTATAATGATGGGAAGCCGGTGTGGTGGTAATCTAATGTGTGAGTGATTGAATAACTGAATGATAAGCGCAAAGAGTTTTAAGAAACGTTTAGGTGACATATCCATTTGGCTTGTTGCAATAGTTCTGATTGTTTGGGCGGTGGTTACGGTATTGAAAACATACTTTTTCATATCGTACAAAGTCCCATCAGGCTCTATGTTGCCGACAATAAAACCTGGGCGACATGTACTTGTGAATTGTAGAAGTTACGGAGTACGCCTTTTTAATTGCAATCCCGATAGTGTTCGGCATGGTTGCATTACACGACAAAACTGTGACAATCATCCGCAGCATAATGATATTGTGGTGTTTAATAACCCATATTATGTCAATTGGGATTCTATAAGTTTCGACAAGCAGAAATATTTTGTGAAACGCTGCATTGCTTTGCCGGGCGATACTTTTGAGATACACAATGGTTATTATCATGTACGAGGATACGATGGCGAGCTCGGCAATATTGAAAAGCAGAGTGAGGTGGAACAGGTAACAAGAGATTCGTCGGCAGCATCTAATCCGGAAATATCTTATTGGACTGCGCCATTCTATCATCCAGTATATCATTGGAATATGCGTGAAATGGGGCCGCTGTACGTTCCGCAAAAAGGCGATACAATTGTTCTTGACACTATAAATGCGCCCATCTACAAAAAGCTGATTGAATGGGAAATAAACAAAATTATCACGGGAAAAGACGGCCGTTTTTATGTTGATGGCGAGCCGTTTATCAGTCACGTGATGGAGCAAGGATACTATTTTATGGCGGGAGATTATGCGTTGTATTCAACAGATTCGCGCTATTGGGGTTTGGTTCCGGAGGAGTTTATTGTTGGGAAAGTGGTGCTGGTTTATTGAAAAATCGGGTGTTGGGGTTTAGGTATTGGGTGTTGGTAGGGACGCGATTTATCGCGTCCAATTAACCGATTAAACAAAGAAAAATGTTATTGAAAATTAGAAATATAATTATTTTGATTGGGGCGTTGGTAGCCATTATGTGGCTGCTGTTGCTAAACTATGGTGCGGCACGCACTGTTGATGAAGTTTTACAAATTGCGCAGTGGCATCGGTTCTGCGTGCGCTGTCCAATAGTGTTGGTCATACTGATAGCAGCCTTGTGGTTTACTCATGGTAGTAAAATTGGAAAGGCGGCTGGTTGGTGTGTAATAGGTATCTGCACTGTTGAGGCGGTGCTGTCGGCAATGCAACTGTATGGTTTCGCATGGTCGCACCACTCACTTTACAAACTTACGGGTTCATTCTACAATCCTGGGCCGTTAGGAGGATTCTTGGCCATTGGCTTTGTTGTCGCCTTATCGGCTTGGATTGATGCCAAACAAAAAAGCTTGACAGAAAATGAATTTGTCGGAATTGATTTTTTTCACTACCACCTCACTTTACAACACAAGCATATTGGGTGGCTGTGTTTGGCAATTTTGATTCTTATGGTGATGATTCTGCCATCGACAATGAGTCGCACGGCGTGGGCGGCAATTGCATTGGGGACGTTATATGTGGTAGCAAGTCAGACAAACTGGCGGAAGTATCTGCCGCAAAAAAGATGGCAGAAAATGGCGTTGGCCATTGGTGTGCCTATTATTCTGACTGTGGCGACGGCAGGTGCCTGGCACCTGAAAAGCGGCTCGGCAGTGGGGCGAGTGTTTATGTGGAAGATTTCGGCTTTGGCTGTTACCGATTCGCCGTGGACGGGACACACGAATTTCAAACACGCATACGCTGAGGCACAGGAGCGATATTTCAGAAATTGCGGTACGGATGTCGATGGAAATATTATAGCAGCGGAGCGATATATTGACGCGGCGGGCTGCCCCGATTATGCTTTCAACGAATATTTGAATACGGCTGTTGACTGGGGATTGCCAGCATTGTTGGGCATTTTGGTCTTTGTTGCGCTGACAATGGTGGCCGGACACCGAAGCCGCCAATATGGATTGGTTGGTGGAATTATTACTATGATGGTTTTTGCGTGGGCATCCTACCCTATGCACGTGCCTGCATTTGTGGCGTTGCTTTTACTGCTAATGGCTGGCTGCTGGTGGAATGCGATTGCGGAGAATGACATAAAGAAAATTGCGGCCACGGCGGTTATGGCGGCAATTGGTGTGCTGTGTGCGGCAAATATAGACACTATGGGCAAGCGTGAAGATGGTTTGCGCAAATGGGGGAAAGTGCAGCACTTCTACTCAATGAAAGCCTACGATGTGGCTTGCCGCGAAGATTCGGCACTTTACAGCCGTATGTCGTGGAACGGACGATTTTTGTATGAATACGGCCACGCACTGCACAACTTGAAACGTTACGCAAAATCGAACGAGATTCTGCTTGAGGCCGACCATTTGCTAAACGACGCGATGACGCTGAATGTGATTGGAAAAAACTACCAAATGCAAGGGCAATTTGAGCTGGCGGAAAAATATTTCACAAAATCGTCTTATCGTGTACCAAACAGGCTATATCCACACTATCTGATGTTTAAGATGTATTCCGATTCTGCAAGCTATGACGCGGAAAAGGCTGAACGGGCGGCTAATATTATTCTGAACAAGCCGGTGAAGATTGAATCGGAGGCCACAAGGCAAATGATTGAAGAGGCGGAAAAGTATATGAAAGACAAGGGGAAATAGAATTTGTCTATTACGGAATTATAATGTTGATTTTGAAACAATAAATAATATAAATTAGCATCAAAAGTCATCAACAAAACAATGAACCACAGACTAAAACTAATAGCGTTGGCGATGGTGGCGGTGTCGTGCGGAGGTAAGCAGGCCAACATTGACGATGAGAAGCAAGAAGAATTGCCGAACGAAACGGCACAGACCGTTGAGGTAGCCATAGCGGAAAACGCTGATTTCCACATTGATATTATAAGCAACGGAAAGGTGACGGCGGGCACATACGCCGATGTTTTTTGGGAAGCCGACGGGCGGATTGCCGACGTGCGCGTGAGCAACGGGCAGCGCGTTATCAAAGGCGACACTTTGGCCCGTTTGGAAGCGTTCCGCCTGAACAACACGTTGAAAACCAGCCAATCGAATATGGAGCAGGCGCGGCTTCAGATGATGGACAACCTGATTGGACAAGGCTATGAGCCGGAAGCCGATGACATTCCGGAAAAGGTGCGTGACATTGCCGAAATAAAAAGCGGCTACCGCAACGCTGTGGCTTCATACGAGTTAGCCAAATACGAGGCCGAGCATTGCGCTGTGGTGGCGCCCATAAGCGGCGTTGTGGCCAACCTGAACGCAAGCACGAGCAACAAAGCCGACCAATCGAAACCAATGTGCCGCATAATCAGCCAAACAGCTATGAATGTGGAGTTTTCGATAATTGAAAGCGAACTGCCGATGGTGGCCAAAGGTGCGGCCATTGAGGTTACGGCCTTTGCAATGCCCGACAGGCAGTGGACAGGGCGTGTTACTGAAGTGAATCCTTTTGTTGAGACTAACGGAATGGTGAAGGTGAAGGGGCAAATCAGCAATTGCACTGAACTGTTTGAGGGAATGAACGTGAGCGTGAAGGTTAACCGCGTTGTTGGTAGATACGTTTCGGTGCCCAAAACGGCTGTGGTGATGCGCTCGGGGCGTCCTGTGGTGTTCACTGTTAAGAACAATGAGGCTCAATGGGTTTATATTGAGAAAGGCGCTGAAAACAGCACCAACATTGTCATTGAATCGGGCATTAATGAAGGCGATTCGGTGGTTGTGAGCGGGAATACGTTCCTGGCACACAAGAGTAAGGTGAAGGTGATTGAGAATGAGGAATGAGGAACCAACAATGAAAAATGAAAGGTCGAGAGGTTAAGAAGTTGGAAGTGGTTAGTTATCTCAACAGCGAAGCAACTCAACATTTAAACAATTCACCGTTTCACCGATTAAACATTCTGAACAAATGGATTTTCTGATTAGGCGACCGATTGCTGTGCTGATGGCATTTTTGGCGGTGTTCATCATCGGAATAGTGTCGTACCGCAGTCTGCCGGTATCGCTGTTGCCCGATATTGCCATTCCGCAAATAACCGTTCAGGTAACGCAAACCAACACATCGGCACGCGAACTTGAGAACAGCGTTGTTGGAAAACTGCGTCAGCAGCTGCTGCAAGTGGGCGGATTGGACGAGATACGAAGCACTGTGTCGGACGGCGTGGGGCTTATCGAGATGCGTTTCAAATTCGGCACCAACACCGATTATGCCTACATTGAGGTGAACGAGAAGCTCGATTTGGCAATGAACGCCCTACCGCAAGGTACTGCCCGCCCCAAAGCGGTGAAAGCGTCGGCATCCGACATTCCGGTGTTCTACCTCAACGTGTCGTTGCGCAACAGCTACTCTGACGAGATGTTCATGCAGATGTGCGATGTGGTGGAAAACATTGTGCGCAGGCGCATAGAGCAACTGCCCGAAGTGGCAATGGCCGATATTACGGGTATTCCCGGGCAGCACCTGCGCATCGACCCCGATATGCAAAAACTGAAAACTTGCCGCCTTACCATTGACGATATCAGCAATGCCTTGAAAAACAACAACCTGACAGCGAACAGCTTGCGTGTGAAAGACGGCATCTATGAGTACACCGTGAAGGTGGCCACGCTGCTGCGCGACAAGACTGACGTTGAAAACATATACATAAAGGCCGGCGACCGTTTTGTACAGCTGAAAGATGTGTGCACGGTGTCGGAGGCGATGAAGCAAGAGACAGGTTTGGCTGTGGCCAACGGTCAGCGTACAGTAACGCTTGCCGTGATAAAACAAGCCGACGAGGGAATGGACAATATGAAGGAGCGGGTGAACGAACTTGTGAAGCAGTTTGAGACGCAATTTCCCGAACTTAAATTCGATGTGAGCCGCAACCAGACCGAACTGCTCGACTATACCATCAGCAACTTGAAACAAAACCTTGTATTGGGCTTGATTCTGATAATTGTGGTGGCAATGCTGTTTATGGGCGGAGTGCGCACATCAGTGGTTGTGTGCGTGTGTATGATGGTGTCGCTTATTGTAACATTTCTGCCGTTCAGAATATTCGGGCAATCACTCAACATCATTTCACTTTCAGGTCTTATTCTTGTCTCGGGAATGATGATAGACAACGCTCTGATTGTGAGTGAGAACATTGCGCAATGGCGGCAGCGTGGCCGCACACTGCGGATGGCTTGTGTCGAGGGCTCGCGCGAATTGATAACACCGCTGCTAAGCTCCACACTTACAACTGTTGCGGTCTTTCTACCTCTCGTTTTTCTTGACGGTATGGCTGGTGCCATCTTCGCCGACCAGGCATTCGCCATCACCGCGGGGTTGGCCGTGTCGTATGTGGTGGGCATTGTGCTGCTGCCTGTGTTCTATCGGCAGATTATGGCCCGCAAGGCTGAGCGCAACGTATATTCAGACCCCAACCGAATCCACACTGTGGCAAAAATATATAACGGCGGATTCGATTGGGTTTTCAGCCACAAGATTGTAGCCGTTGTTTTCATATTGCTATCGCTGCCGCTATGCTGGCTGGTGTTCAATAAGATAGAAAAGAGCAGAATGCCAGAACTCGACTATAGCGAGCTCCAGGCGCGCATTGAATGGAACACTGATGTCAATCTGGCCGAAAACCGCCAGCGCACTGACGCGCTTCAGCAGTTTGTGGCTGGTTCGGTTGAGGAGTATTCGGCCTACATTGGTCCGCAGGATTTTATTGTCGACATGGACGACAAACTGTCGATCACCGAGGCATCGCTCTATTGGCGCACCGCATCGCCCGACAGCATTGAACCACTCATGCACAAAGTGCTTGATTGGATTGCAACCAATCATCCGGAAGCATCGGTAACATTCGCACCGCCAACAACCATATTCGAGCGGCTGTTCAACACGGCGGAAGCTGATGTTGAAGCACGGATAACATCGCAAGGCAAAGATTTCAGCCCCAGCGAGATGCGTCAGTTGGAAGACAAGATAAAAGCAGCCACCAAAGGCGTACGCTCGTCAACACTGACATTCAACAATGTGCGTACCATAACCATCAACCGCAGGCTGATGGAAGTATATGGCGTTGATTACAACCATCTGCAAAACGCACTCGAATCGTCGATAGGCGGGCAGCAGGTTACAATGCTGCACTCGTACAGCAACTATATGCCGGTATTCCTGGTTACGCCCGATGCCGACATCGACCACATTATTCGCAATGGCACGATAAAAGTAACCACCAACGATGTGCAAACCGAAGTCCCCATTCGCGCGCTTGTGAGTCAGACAACCACCGAGGACCTTAAAACAATCACCGCCGGAAAGTCGGGTGTATATGTGCCAATTAGTTTTTGGGGCGTGAGCGACGGCGACGAGCTCTGCGATGCCGTTCGCAAGATTGTTGATTCCGACAGCCGCTGTAATGTCGATTTTGGCGGCTCGTTCTTCAGTAACAAGAAGATGATCAGCCGCCTGATTGTGGTGCTGCTCATATCGCTGATGCTGATGTATTTTATTCTAAGCGCACAGTTTGAGAGTTTTGTGCAGCCGCTGATTGTGCTCATTGAGATACCGATTGATGCGGCGTTTGGCTTGCTTGTGTTGTGGTTGTGTGGTCATACGCTCAATCTGATGTCGTGCATCGGTATCATTGTGTCGTGCGGTATTGTCATCAACGACTCGATTCTGAAAATTGACGCCATCAACGAGCTGCGCAAGCGTGGAATGCCTGTTCTGCAAGCCGTTCACACGGCAGGACAGCGGCGTTTGCGTGCCATTGTGATGACTTCGCTCACAACCATTGGCGCAATGGTGCCCATACTGTTCACAAGCGATATGGGGTCGGAACTGCAACAGCCGCTCGCCATTGCAATGATTGCCACAATGGTGATTGGAACGGTGGTCAGCTTGTTTGTGATTCCGCTGGTTTATACGATGGTGGCAAATTTGGGGAGGAAATGATGATAGGGATATTTTGATATACAATATTAGGAGATAACTGATAATGATTTGAAAATGAAACGCATAGCCACAATATTATTCACAGTGATGACGGCAGCGGTAGCTACAGCGCAGGACCGCACGGTGACGCTCGATATGCGGCAGGTTATCAGCATAGCCAACGACAGTTCGCTGATGGCGTTCCGCTACAAAAACCTATACCTGTCAAGTTACTGGGAATTCCGCAACTACAAGGCCAACCGTTTGCCGTCGCTTGGCTTGTCGATAGAGCCGGTTAACTACTCTCGTAACCTTACGAAACGCTACGATTACGTGAAAAATATTGATGTTTATCGTGAACAGAAGAGTTATTCGGCCTCGACTGGGCTCACTCTAAGTCAGAATTTCGATCCCATTGGTGGTACATTCTTTGTTGAGACTAACACTCAATATTTGAGAAATTTCGGTGATAGCACCTACAACCAGTTTACGACAATACCCATTAGAATCGGATATCGTAATGAATTATTCGGATACAACGGGTTCAAATGGGACCGACGCATCGAACCGCTCAAATATGAACGAGCAAAACTCGAGTATCTCTACAATTCTGAATCTGTGGCAGCCACGGCAGTGAGTTATTTTTTTGCCCTTGCCACGGCACAAACACAATACGATATGGCTGTTGAGCAGTCGGCGGCTTGCGACTCGCTGCTTGTGATTGGCGAGCGGCGTTACAAAATCGGCTCAATAAAGAAAAACGATCTTCTGTCGCTGCGGCTTGATGCTGTGAACGCACGGAACTCGATAACCACGGCCGAGATTGCCCGCAAGCGTGCAAGCCTTAATCTTGCATCGTTCTTGGGAATGCCCACTGACACCGACATAAAAATTCTGCTGCCTGGCTCGCCGTCGCTGCCAGTTGTTGATGTTGACAAGGCATTGGAAATGATGCATCAGAACAGCTATATGATAAAAGAGAAGATGCAGGCAGTGGCCGAATCGGAAAAAGAACTTGACAGAACCAATAAGACAACGCGCTTCAACGCAAGCGTGAACGCCAGCGTGGGATTCAATCAGGCGGCCGACAACTTTGCCGACTCATACCGCGACCCTATGCGGCAGGACATTGCGTCGCTGTCGCTGTCAATCCCGCTCGTGGATTGGAAGCAAGGCCGCGGCCAGCGCAACATTGCCAAAAACAACCTGTCGATAGCAAACATTGACGCACAGCAAAAAATAATAGAGCTTGAACAGGATGTGATAATAACCACGGCCGAGCTGAGTTCGCGCCACCAACTGCTTGCAAGTGCCGAACAAGCTCTCATTTTGGCCAATGATATGTACAAAGAGACGCGCTCGCTGTTCCAGATGGGCAACGGCACGGTGGCCGACCTGACCAACGCGCAGCAGAAACTGCTCAACGCCCAAAACAGTTACATACAGAGTATGCAAAACTATTGGGCGTGCTACTACGAACTGCGCAAGTTGACGCTCTACGACTTTGAGTTGGGATTTTCACTGTCAGACAAATTTGATTACGACAATTTGGTGAAGTAACATCTGCTATATGCCAAAAACAAAACATACATTGTCGCCGTTCACGGTTTTAGTGGCGGCTATCTGCCTGTCGATAATTGGTTTGGCATTTTTCCCGTTGTTGCCGCTGAAGCTGTCGCCGTCGCGCAATATGCCGTCGATGTCGGTACAATACTCACTGCAAGGCGCAACATCGAAAGTTATTGAGACAGAAGTGACAAGCCGCATTGAGGCTATGCTTGCCCGAATGAGCGGCATTGTTGGCATAAATTCCACATCGTCGGATGGCAGTGGATATATCACCGTCAACTTCGACAAACACGTTGATATGGAAGCGGCGCGCTTCGAAGCTTCCACCATCATCCGCCAGGCGTACCCCGATTTGCCGGAAGGCACAAGCTACCCATACATAACGGTGCGCAGCTCGAACGATAACGACGAAGATGAACGGCAATTTTTGGTTTACACCATAAACGCAATGGGCAATTCCATCGACATCGACGAGAAGGTGCATCAGGTTTTCAAAGCCGGATTCACCGACATTGTCGGCATCAAATCCGTCGATATATACGGCTCGCAGCCAATGGAATGGTGCATAACATACGATGCCGATATGCTGAGTCGTTTGGGTGTGACCGAACGCGACGTGCAAAATGCATTCGTGCAATACAAATTCAACAAAACATTCGGTAATTTCATTCTTCAAACCGACAACGCCGCCGATACAGTTTTGAACTTGCAAGACATACGCTTGAAACTGCCCAATGGCGGCGGTTACATTCCGTTAAACAGCGTGGCCCGGCTTGAGTATCGCGAGGCCGAACCAACAAGCTATTACCGGATTAACGGGTTGAACTCCATCTATCTGTCGTTCACAGCAACGGCCAACGCCAACCAAGTAGCACTTCAACAGCAAATTGTGCAGCGCATCAGCGAGCTACGCCAGCAACTGCCAGCTGGCTATGAATTGCACAAAAGCTACGATGCAACGGAATATATCAACACCGAGCTTAACAAAATTTACATCCGCACCTGCCTGACCATAGCCATTCTGTTGCTTTTTGTGTTTCTCACCACATTCAGTTGGCGGTACTTAGTTGTGGTGGTCATCAGTCTGTTTTGCGGTTTGTCGGTGGCGTTCATTGTTTATTATCTGCTTGGCGTTGAGTTGCATCTGTATTCGCTTGCGGGAATAACAATTTCGCTTAACCTGATGATTGACAACACCATAGTTATGACCGACCATTGGCGGCGCAAGCATAATTTGTCGGCCATACTGCCAATAGTGGCCGCCACATTCACCACAGTGGCCGCTCTCAGCATTGTATTCTTCCTCGATGAACAGCTGAGGCTCAATTTGGTCGATTTCTCAATCGTGATGATTGTCAATCTGATGGCATCAATATTCGCCGCACTATGGCTCGTGCCGGCATTGCTCAAAATGCAGAAAAGCGACCAGAAGAAGAAGTCGCAGCAACTGCGGTTGCGTTTGGCTGCCCGATTCAACAGGTTTTATGTCAAATACGTGCGTTTCTCGGTCAAAAGACGCCGTTGGGCCGTTGTGGTGCTGATTATGGCGTTGGGAACACCGATTTTTATGTTGCCAAAAACAATAGACGCGGAGAATATGTGGGCGAGACTGTACAACAGCACGTTCGGCAGCGATGTCTATCAGGAAAAAATCCGCCCAATAACCGATGTGGTGTTTGGCGGCACACTGCGCCTGTTTATGGACAAAGTCTACAACGGCAGCTATTGGAGCCAAAGCGATGAGACAGTATTGCAGGTATCAGCATCGCTGCCATATGGTAGCACACTCGCGCAAATGGACGAGATCACACGCAAAATGGAAAGCTACATAAGCACATTCCCCGAGGTGCGCCAGTTCCAAACCAGCATCTATGGTCCGCAACAATCTCATATCAGTATCTATTTCACACCCGAAGCGCGAAATTCAGCATTCCCATATATGCTAAAATCGAGCCTGATAACCAAGGCGTTGCAATTAGGCGGCGGCAGTTGGAGTGTGTATGGGTTGCCCGACAACGGATTCAGCAACAGCGTTTACGAATCGGCCGGTAGCTATCATATCAAACTGCTCGGCTACAACTACGAGCAGCTTATCGAATGTGCCGACAGCATCAAAGCGAAACTGCTCACCTACAAACGAATAAAAGAAGTTGAGGTGAATTCGAGCTTTACCTACCAAAAAACAGATTACACCGAATATCATCTTGAGCCTAACAAAGAGTTTATGGCGAAGCAGAACATAAGTGTCGAACAGTTTTTCTATGCGCTTGCGGTGAGCGCACGGGGCCGCAACAATGTCGGCAGACTTTGGAACGGCAACAAACAGGAGCAAATAATATTGACATCAACTCAATATGATGAATATGTTGTTTGGGATATGCTTAACAAACCCATCGAATTCAATGGACAGAAATATAAAATTGGCGACTTGTGCACCCTTGTAAAGACACAAGCACCGCGTAATATTGAAAAGGAAAACCAGCAATACCGGCTCTGCTTACAATACGAATATATTGGTTCGGGAAAAATGGGGAAAAAAGTAATGGAAAGCGTTGTCGATACATACAGGAACCGTTTGCCTTTGGGCTACTCCATCAGTGCGGAACAAAACCAGTTTGGTTGGGATGGCCGCGGCAATTCACAATATTGGCTTTTGGCTTTAGTGGTGCTACTGATTATTTTCATAACAGCTATTTTGTTCAACTCATTAAGGCTACCTTTAGTGATAATTGCAATAATACCAATTTCTTACATCGGATTATTTCTCACATTCTACCTGTTTGGTGTGAATTTCGACCAAGGCGGCTTTGCGGCTCTCATACTGCTCTGCGGCATTACCGTCAACGCAAGCATCTATGTAGTTAATGAATACCGAAAAATTAAGCGCGGCAGCGTGTTGCAAACCTATCTAAAAGCCTACAGCACCAAGATAATTCCCATAATGCTGACCGTTCTATCGACAGCATTGGGATTCATACCGTTTATGTGCGGTGACAAAGAGGGCTTTTGGTTCCCATTGGCCGTTGGTACAATTGGCGGCTTGGTGTTTTCTCTCTTAGGAATTGTGTTGTTCTTGCCAGCTTTTTGCTTACGGAAAAAGGATTTAAAATAAAGTTTGCATTATGGTTTTTCTGTTTGCCGAATTGGATAAATAAAAACCAAGGCATTGGCTCTCAAAAAAATCTCCCTTCTTCATTAAATCGAACCACAATTTTTATCATATTTAACCGTTTTTTGTTACACAACTAACTCTATCGGATGCACAAACACAACATTACGAAGCCATTAGCGGCGCTTGCGGGCGTGCTTATGGCGTGCGCCCCTGTTCAGGCGCAAACCATCGATGAGCGGATGCTCACAATGGAGGACGTGGTGCGGCTGGCTCAGGAGAAATCGATTCTGGGAATGTCGTACCGCAACTATTACCTGTCGTCGTACTGGAGTTTCCGCTCGTTCAAGGCCGAGTACAGGCCCGCGCTAACGCTCAGCAGCGACCTGCTCAACTTCGACCGCTCGATTGTTGAGTTGCAGTCGTACGAAACGGGCGAAAAGGCCTTCCGCACCAACTACTCGATGAAGAACGATGTGACGCTCTCCATCACGCAGAACGTTGCCCTGACGGGCGGCACGCTGGCGCTCTCAACATCGCTCAACAGGCTCGACCAGTATGAGCCCAACCGCACGACATCGTACTACGCGCAGCCAATCTATCTGTCTTACACACAATCGCTTTGGGGATTCAACCGCTTCAAGTGGAACAAGAAAATAGAGCCGCTGAACTACGAGTACGCCAAGCGGCTCTACATTGAGAATATGGAGCAGGTGGCGCAGACGGCCGTCAACTATTTCTGGAACTACGCCAGCGCCAAGGCGGGCTACGAGCGGGCGCTCAAGGGTTTCGACGAGAGCAAGCGGCTCTACCAGACGGCCCTCACGCGGTTCGATATGGGCACCATCGGGCGCGAGAAACTGCTGCAGTTGGAACTGGCGGTGCTCAACGACTCGCTGGCACTCAGCACCAACCAACTGCGTATGCGCACGGCGCTCAACCAGCTCTGCTCGTTCATCGGCAGCCCCGAGAACGCCACAGTGCTGCTCAACATCAGTTACTCGGTGCCTGTGGTGGCGCTCGACTATGAGGAGGTGCTGGCGCGCGCTCTGGCCAACTCGTCGTTTGAACTGAACCAGACCATTCAAGGGCTTCAGGCCGATGAGGAAGTGGCGCAGGCCAAGGCCAACCGCGGAATGTCGGCGTCGATGCACGCGCGGTTCGGAATGAGCGGCACGGCGGCCACATTCGACGAGAGTTTCGCCACGCTGAAAGACCAGGAGGTGGTGGGCCTTTCGCTCACAATACCCATTATGGACTGGGGCCTGGGCAAGGGCCGCGTGAAGATGGCGAAGGCGCAGTCGGAGCGCACACACAGCGAGTTGGAGCAGAAGATGGTTGATTTCCGCCAGGACCTTTTCACGAAAGTGACCGAGTTCAACAACCAATACAGCCAGTGCGAGATTTCGCGCCGCGCGGCCGAGATTGCCGAGGAGTCGTACAACATCGCCCTGAAAAACTTTGGCGAGGGCACAATATCGGTGACCGAGATGAACCAAATCCGCACCGAGCGCGACAACGCCCTGAACAACTACATCTCCAACATCGGCAACTTCTGGAACAGTTATTTCGGCATCCGCAAGGCCACGCTCTTCGACTACCTGACGGGCACCGACATCAATATTGAATTTGACAAACTACAGGAATAATGAAAAATACACGATTCGTTCTGGCCGCTCTGGCGCTGCTCACGGCGGCGGGCTGCGGCTCAAGCAAGAAAACCGACGACGCTGAGGCCGAGATGGCACGCGGCAGTTACTCGGGCGAGAAAAACAAGGTTACGGTGGTGCGTCTGGAGCGCCGCACGTTCAACAAGCAACTGGTGTGCAACGGCAAACTCGACGCGCAGGGCAAGGCCACGCTGCAATTCGCGCAGCAGGGAACCATTGCGCGCATCAACTACCGCGAGGGCCAGACGGTGGCCGCGGGCGCGGTGGTGGCCACTCTTGACAAGCGTCAGGCCGAGCAGCAGTTGAAACAGTCGCAACTGGCCTACGACAAGGCGCTGCTGCAACTCTCCGACCGCCTGCTCGACTACAACCTCACCATTGCCGATACTGGCTCGATGCCCGAGAACCAGCGCCGCGCGGTGTTCATCAACACAGGTTTTTCCGATGCCAAACTCAACTTGGACGATGCCCGCCGCAAACTGGCCGACTGCGACCTGCGGGCTCCGTTCGCTGGCAAGGTCATCGACCTGAAGGGGCGCGAGCACGAGCCAGCCAGCGGCGCCTTCTGCACCATCATCGACGACAGCCGCTACCAGGTGCGCTTCAGCGTTCTGGAGACCGAATATCCGTTTATCCGCGTGGGGCAGAAAGTGCTGATAACGCCGTTCGCCAACACGCAACTCACCATCGACGGCAGCATTCTGGCCATCAACCCCACGGTTGACAAAAACGGCCAGATTGCGGTGACGGCCACCGTGAAAGGCGAGCCAGGTCTGATTGACGGAATGAACGTTAAGGTGGTGGTTGAGGACGCCATCCCCAACCAACTCACAGTGCCCAAGAGCGCCGTTGTCATCCGCGACGGGCAGGAGGTGCTGTTCAGAAGCGAGAACGGCCGCAGCGTGTGGACCTACGTGCGGGTGGTGATGAGCAACTCAACCGAGCACATTGTGGAGCCGAACACCGAGCGCGGCGCCGAACTGAACATCGGCGACAGCATCATCGTCTCGGGCAACCTGAATCTGGGTGATAATGTGGAGATTGAGGTGGAGGAAATTTAGGATTTAGGAATTAGGATTTAATAATTTAAATGGTGTTGGGTGTTAGTAGGGACGCGATTCATCGCGTCCGCCCACGATTCACCAGTTAAACGAAAACGATGCCGCTTCGCGGGAAATTGAAATAAAATTTAAAACAAAATTATAATAAAATGATTTTTAAGTTTTTAGCACTATCCAAACGAACCCGAAACAATCCAAACGCAAGGTTTTGGTTTCAGTTTGGATAAGTTTGGTTAGAGATGAATTTTGAACAATTTTAAATCAGATTTTCTAAAAATTTCCGCCCGTCAGGGCGCTAAAAACAAAACACAATGAACCACAAACTATTGCCAATCGTCGCCCTCTGCGCCACAATGGCGGCTTGCAACAGCAAGACAGAAACCGCTCTTCCCACCAGCGTGGTACTTCCAGGAACAGTTGACAACGAGGCATTTGTCTCAAACGTGGAGTCAATCTCGGTGATGAACCTGCAAATGGACGACAAATGGTCAATTTCGGGCAAACAAAAACTGGCTTTCGGCGACAACTACACGTACTTATTTGTTACCAGAGAATTTGAATTGTTGTGCTTCGACAACAAAGCGGGAGAGATAATATCAGGCCGCGCAATCAGAGGGAATGGTCCGGGTGAAATAACCTTTTTATACTCAATGTTTTGCATTGGCGATACGCTCTGCATTTACGACAGCCGCCGTGTTCTCGGCCAATACAATCAGAATTGCGCTTTTTTGGGCAGAACGTGCGAACTCGACGAGTCGTTTATGGGTTATAACTTATTCCGGTTGGGCAACGGAGATTATGCAATGGTTAATCCTTCCAGTTTTTCGTCAGATACAACTCCTGCCCTGTTGCTGACTGACAATCAGTTCAATGTCAAGTCGAAGCATTTTACGGCTCCGCAGACCAGTATCTTCGTTTTTTCTGGCGCTGCACCAACCTACTACTCCAACAATGACACTGTACGCCTCTTTATTATGTTCGATGACCATCTCTACACAGTGTACGGCGATACGGAGCAAAGCCTTGAATTTGTGCTGTCTAATTCGCTGACAAGCCAAAAGGCTAGTGATTTAATGGATAGCGACAATTTCAACCCGTATGATTACGATGGTAATTATTCCGGATTGGGTGAATCAGGCAGGTTCATAACATTCCAATATAGATGCGACAAAATGCGGTACAGCCTACTGCTCGACAAGCGCACACACAACGTTGTGTCAATCAATTTAGACGAAGATTTAGAGGATTCAGCCGTTGGTTTTATAATCAAACTTATCAAGAATGCTGAAGTTTTCCAAACAGATGCCAAATACCTCTACGCAGGATGCAAAAACAGCAAATTGGCCGAGATTCTGGAAGGCCACGACGACCTTCTCGACGCTCGTTTGAAGAAAACGCAGGCCGAATACCGCGCTTTTCTTGAGCGCAATGCAGATTATATCAAAGGTTTGGAGCCTGACGAACGTGACGCGGCAACTGTGCTGCTGAAAATTAAATTGAAGGATTGAAAAATAATGGTGTTAGGTATTGGGTGTTAGGTGTTTGTAGGGGCACGATTCACCGATTCACCAGTTAAACAATTAACAATGAATAATTAACAATTAAATGGTGTTAGGTGTTTGTAGGGACGCACCGCGTGCGTCCGCCCCGATTCACCAATTCACCGATTAAACAATTTAATACCACAACAAAATGAAACACAATGCATTAGCAATCGCCGCCATCTGCGCCACAATGGCGGCCTGCAACAGCAAGCAGGACAACATCACCGACCGCATTGAATTGCCTGGAACCGTTGACAATGAGGCTTTTGCCTCTAACGTGGAGTCCATTTCAGTAATAAATCTTCAGATGGAAGACAACTGGGCATTTGTGGACATGTTGGCCATCTGCCCGTCCGAAAACTGTTTGTACACGATTGATGATTCGCAGTTGCATCTATCGTGCTTCGACCGCCAGACGGGTGAGAAACTGGCTGGCAGACCTATCAAAGGCAACGGGCCAGGCGAGATCAATTATTTTAACTCAATGTTCAGCATTGGCGACACGCTCTGCATTTACGACGACAAAGGCAACATTCTTCAGTACGACCGCAACTGCAAATTTATTGGTAAACTGCACGAGTTCAGCGATATAAGCATGCGTTACAACCTTGTCAGGTTCGATAGCGGCAACTATGCTTTTGTGTCTATCAGCAATCCCGACGCTGCCGACAACAACGCTGCCATAATGCTTGCCGACAAAGAGTTCAACATCACGTCGCGGCACTTTGATGTACCGCAGGCCCAAATACTCATTATTGGTGGCTCCGACCCTTGCTTTGTTGTTGGTGACACACTTCGCACCACTTTCTATTTCGACTGCCATCTCTATGCGATTTGCGGTGGTACCGAAAAGGTTACCGAATTTGTCGTGCCAAATCCGATAACTCCCGAAAAGGCTAACGAATCGTTTGCAAGTGGCGATATGGCGGCACTTCATAACTACGATGGTCAGTTCTACACCGCTGGCGGGTCTGGACACTTTATGATGTTCGGCTATCGTATTGGTAATGAAAATTATAGGGCAATGGTCGATTATCGGAAAAACAAGGCCACATCGATGTTGGTAAGCGATGTTGAGGATAATTTTGAATCCGCCGCCAACATTGTAAGCAACCTGATTTTGAAATCAATGCCTACCAAATCTGCCGACGGTTGCATCTACGCATTGTGCAAAAACAGAGATTTTGCCAAAATCCTCGAGGGTCACGACGATGTTCTCGACGCCCGTTTGCAGAAAACCCAAACCGAATACCGCGCCTACCTTGAGCGCAACGCCGAGTATAT
>CAMHPA010000055.1 GCA_946186925.1 uncultured Bacteroidota bacterium
GTTGGCGCAGGAAGGACAGCGGACGGCCATTTTGGTGCCGGAGCAGTTTTCCTTTTTTCTTCGCCTTCAATATCTTCGAGTAATCAGTGCTTATATAGGATTGGTAAAATTCCGCATCTGAAGCAAAATATTTTCCATTTTTCGAATATTCCGAAGCATATTTGGGGCAATATCCTAATAAATCATTCAACGCATCATTATAATATTGTGTTCCTCGCAATTGACTCATTTTTCCAATCACATTCGCTTCTTTCCCCTTTGTTTTATTTTGGGCTTCACATAACTTCAACGACTCTCCTTCATCTGCCAACAGAGTCATTAATGCAAGGTATGTTTGATAGGAATCATCTGATTCTTTACTTATACTCTTAGTTGTAGCCACAGAAGCACTTGTTGTCGTAGTATTTGTCTGCGCAGTTGAAGGCGCTTTAGATCCCGTCTTTGAACTAGCCTGCGAACTAGACGATTGCGTTGTTGCAGGTTTAGAACTGCTTGTAGTGGCAGTTTTGCTTGACACAGGTTTCGAACTCGCATTAGAACTACTTGTGCTTTTAGCAGGTGTTGCACTTTGCTTTTTAGGCGTTTGCGTTGTTGTTTGTTCTGTTTTTTTCGGGCTTTCCAGTTTAGTTTCAATGTAAAGAAAAATGAATATACCTACTATAACAATAATTGCTGATATTATCCATCTAAAGAATCTGTACAAACATCCCCTATTATCTTCTTTTACATCATCTTGGGATAAGTTCCTTTCTCCAGCCCTACAGCAACTATTTGAGCAATAATGTCTTCTGTTCCAATAGGGGCCAGCGTAAACGCCTTCTCCACGAATAGGGTCACCACATTCTGGACATATTTCTTTATTTGCCATATCAATTCTTTTTTAAGTTAATAAATCATTTAAAAATCACTTCCTAAAACTACACACATCACCACCACAGCCTTAACGCCTTACCGTCAAAATTACTGACGGTTTGCGTCAAAGTTACTGACGGTCTAAGTCGTTTAATTCATTAAGGAAACGGGCAACTTTTGCGGCTTTACCGCTATCTAAATCGGTGATATTCAAATTTATGCTGATTGACTGTAAATCGGAATCTTGATTTATTTCGCAATGAATTGCAATGTCGTTTAAAAAGTTATGATTCAAGGCTTTGCAAACGGCAACGAGTTGCTTAACATCAATGGTGCTACGCTCGAAAATGGAATAGACATTTGGCCGTCCGCAATTTATGCGCCGCGCAAATTCGGCCACGCTCAACCCGCTCGCGTCGAAAACGGATTTGATTAATTGCCCAATGTGAAGATTCTGCTGCGTGGCCATTGCATTGTCGTTTTAAAATAAAAAAGCGTGGAATTAACTACCTGCCTGACACTCGGGCTTCCACACCCCACGCTTTCCGACAAGTATTCCACGCCATTCAACAATGGCTGTATGGAAACTTATTCTTGAAAGCGTGTCAAAATGACAATTGTGGAAGATTTAGTGCCAAGAATAGTCTCTAATCGCTATTTATAATATGCTAAATCAATCTTTTACTTCATTCACTAATGTTTATACGTTATATACAATCAAATCCGCACCAATAATTGCGGTTCGGGTTTGCACAAACTTACAAAAGAATATCTGATTTTGCAGCAACGGTTGCGAATTTGGAATCGGAAAACAAAAATAGCCACCGATTTTCGGGGGGGCTTCTCTCAATATCATTCTGTTCTTTGTTCCCACTGCTGCCAGTCGGTTTCGGCAAGGTATTTTTCTATTTGTTGCCGAAGGGGCTGCAAATCGTTCTGTATCACCGACCAGACAACCGAATCGTCTATCTGAAAATATTCGTGAACGATATAATTTCTCATTCCACGGATTCTTTTCCACTGCGTTTCGGAATGAATTTCAATAAATTGGCTTGTAAGCATATTGGCAGCCTCACCAATTATCTCAATGTTTTTGACAACCGCATAATACATCATATCATCCGCAACAATGTCGCTATGCGTTTTGCCCGACGTATAGCGGGTAATCCTGTCAATGGCTTCAATGATATGGTTGAGCCGTTCTTTATCTTTAAGCGGTTCTCTCATAAATCAGACGTTTGTCGCGTTCAACACTGTTTCTTGCAAATCCAGCCAACGTTGGCTCCGAAACCAAATCGACATTGCGGCCCAACATCGTCCGCAAATCCTCGTACATTCCGAAAAATTCCAATCCCACAGGCTGCGAATAGTCGAGTGCTACAAGTATATCAACATCGCTGTCGGGACGTTCCTCACCGCGCGCAAACGAGCCGAACAACCACGCTTTCAGCACAGGCTGAGTCTTGAAATAATCGGCTATCAATCGTGTCATTGTCGGTGTGTCCATCGCAAAAACGGTTTTGATTGATACAAATATACGAAAAAAAACTTTTCCGTGATTTTCGTGTGTTCCGTGGTTACCTCACGCCAACTCCGCGTAAAGGTCGAATTCGTCGGCATCGGTGACGCGCACATTAACAAAGTCGCCGATTGGCAGGTTGGCGCCCGAAACGAGCACTTCGCCGTCAACTTCGGGTGAGTCGCCCTCGCTGCGGCCAACAAAATATTCGCCTTCCTGTCTGTCAATCAGCACTTTTATGGTTTTTGCGACTTTCTGCTGATTGATTTCCAACGAAATCTGCTGCTGAATGGCCATAATCTCCTCCATCCGCCGCTGTTTCACATCTTCGGGCACGTTATCGGTGTAATTTTCAAAGGCATAGGTGTGCTCCTCGTTCGAGTAGGTGAATACGCCCAAGCGGTCGAAACGCACATCTTTAACAAATTCAACAAGTTCGGCAAAATCCTGGTCGGTCTCGTCGGGGTGGCCCACAAGCAGAGTGGTGCGTAAAACAAGGCCAGGCACGCGCTTGCGGAACTCGCGCACAAGATTGTAAGTTTCTTGTTTACTGATATTTCGGCGCATCCGTGTGAGCATATTGTCGCTGATATGCTGCAGGGCAATGTCGAGATAGTTGCAAATGTTGCTGTGGCGCGCCATCACGTCGAGCACATCGAGCGGGAAGTGAGCGGGATAGGTGTAATGTATTCGCAGCCAGGCCAATCCGTCGATTTCGGCAATCTGCTCCATCAGTTCGGCAAGGCACTGCTTCTTGTACAAATCAACTCCGTAGAACGACAAATCCTGAGCAATCAGAATTATCTCCTTCACGCCCGAAACAACCAGAAGGCGGCACTCTTCCAAAATCTCTTCTTTCGGTCGCGACTTGTAACTACCTGTAATATTGGGAATTGCACAAAATGAGCAGGTGCGGTTGCAACCTTCCGAAATCTTTACGTAGGCATAATGTGGCGGCGTTGTCAGCGTGCGCCCAGGCTGCAGATTGCAGTGATATTCAGCGTTGAAATATTGCAGCATCGGCTTCAGTTCAAACTTGCCGAACCACGCGTCAACCTCGGGTATTTCGGCCTTCAACTCTTCGCGGTAACGCTGGCTCAAGCAGCCGCAAACCACAATCTTGCCCACGCGGCGGTGCTTTTTCTGCTCGGCAAACTCAAGTATCGTATTGATTGACTCTTCTTTAGCATCGTTAATAAATCCGCAGGTGTTGATTACCACAAAGTCGAATTTTCCCGACTCGGCCTCGTAACTCACATCGAAACCATTGGCCACGAGTTGGCGCATAAGAATCTCGCTGTCAACGCGATTCTTCGAGCATCCCATTGTCAGAAGGTTGATTGTCTTTTTCATTGCAATGTTAGACAAGTGATTGATTATGAGAATAATGAATCAACAAATTCGGCAGGCACAAAATCCTGCAAATCGTCGATTCCTTCGCCCACGCCAATGTAGCGCACGGGAATTTTGAATTGGTCCGATATGCCAATAACTACGCCGCCCTTGGCCGTGCCGTCGAGTTTGGTTATTGCCAGCGACGACACTTCGGTTGCCAGCGTAAACTGCTTGGCCTGCTCAAAGGCATTTTGGCCTGTTGAGCCGTCGAGTACAAGCATCACATCGTGCGGTGCTTGCGGGTCGATTTTCTGCATCACCTTGCGGATTTTGGTCAACTCGTTCATCAGATTCACCTTATTGTGTAAGCGGCCAGCCGTATCGATTATGACAACATCAGCACCGTTTTTAGTTGCCGACTCTAGTGTGTCATATGCCACCGAAGCGGGATCGGAACCCATACGCTGCTTGATAATGGGCACGCCAACACGGTTTGCCCAAACCTCGAGTTGCTCAATGGCGGCGGCGCGGAAAGTGTCGGCGGCGCCAATCATCACCTTCTTGCCTTGCTGTTTGAATTTGTTGGCTAACTTTCCGATTGTTGTTGTTTTTCCTGCCCCGTTAACACCCACAACCATAATCACATACGGCTTGCCCGCAATGGTTTCAATGGCGTTGTCGTGTGAGTTGGCTTTGTTTTCGGCCAAAAGGGCGGTAATCTCGTCGCGCAGCAGAGCGTTCAACTCGTTGGTGTTGAGATACTTGTCGGCCTTTGCACGTTCCTGGATTCGCTCGATAATCTTCAGCGTGGTTTCAACGCCCACATCCGAAGTAATCAGCACTTCCTCCAGATTGTCAAGCACTTCATCGTCAACGGTTGACTTTCCCACAATTGCGCGGGATATTTTTTTGAACACGCTCTCTTTGGTTTTCGCCAAACCCTTATCGAGCGTATCTTTCTGAAAACGAGAAAATAAGCCCATAATTCAAATCCGCTTAAGTGTAATGGAACAGCCGCCAAATAAAAAGGCTTTCCCCGAATACGAAGAAAGCCTTTTTAATGGTAAATCAAAAAATTATTTCTTGAAAAAATCCTTTGCGTGCTCAGCATTAACAACTTCTTCCTTGAACTGGTAAGCGCCTGTTTTTGGCGATTTTACCATCTTAATGCATTTTACGAAACTTTTAGCGTCGCCTGTTTTCAGGGTTGCAACTACTTTCTTTGCCATAGCCTATTATTTTATCTCCTTGTGAACTGTAACCTTCTTCAGGAATGGGTTATACTTACGCATTTCCAGTCTCTCGGGGGTGTTTTTGCGGTTCTTGGTGGTAATATACCGCGACATTCCTGGCACACCGCTCTCTTTTTGCTCGGTGCATTCCAGAATCACCTGAACTCTGTTACCTTTTGCTTTCTTTGCCATTTCGAACTATTTTTTAGTAGTTATTGATATAACCTGCGGCTTTGGCCTCTTGCAGCATCTTGTGCAAACCTTTTTTGTTGATATCGCGCAAGCCGCTTGCTGATACTTTCAAGGTAATCCAACGGTCCTCTTCAGGATAGTAGAATTTTTTCTTGAACAAATTTGCATGGAACTTTCTCTTGGTCTTCAAGTTAGAGTGACCAACGTTGTTACCAACCATGCTACGTTTTCCTGTTACTTGACAAACTCGTGACATATAACTTTTTTTATATAGTTTTCTTCTAAAAATCGGATTGCAAAGTACGTGTTTAAAATTCAATAAAGCAAATGTTTTTTGGTGTTTTTTTTGACACTTTCTGTTGTTTCGCAAAGCGATTTCGGTATCAGACATTTGCGTGTTTTTCAGATTGATTCTCAGATTGATATTCACACATTGGCCAGCAGCGTTTCGAGTGCGGCAATGGTGAACCGCTCAATATTCCGCTCGCGGTCGGTGCCGAAAACAACGCGTTGCGACACCACTTTGTCGGGTGTGGCCACACCAATATACACTGGTCCGACGGAGTCGTTGGCGGTGGCGCCGGTTGGTCCGGCAATGCCTGTGGTGGAAACGGCGAAATCGGCACCCGTTGCGCGCCTTGCTCCCTCGGCCATTGCCTCGGCCGCTTGGTGCGAAACCTCAGTGTATTGCTCAATCAGTTCCGGCGGTACGCCCAGCACTTTCATTTTCACTTCATTTGTGTAGGACACCACACCGCCTTTGAACCACGCCGAACTGCCCGGCACAAGCGTTATCCGGTGGGCAATGTTGCCGCCGGTGCAACTCTCGGCCGTAGCCACCCACGTACCTGCCGCCAACATTTTTGCGGCCAGCCGCTCAACCAAAAACCTTGATTCGTCCATAAATCAAACTTTATTTCCGGACGACGAAATTAGCTTTTTTTACGCTAAAACAGCTTGTTGCAAATAGATGATTTGCCCGATAATTGTTTTTTCTCAAAAAAAATCTTCAGCCACAAAATATTACGCAATTTGCTGCGTTAAATCAATGCAACTACTAAAAACAATTTAATTAAGGGAAATTGCCTATGGTGAAATGTTTTACTATTTTCTTTAAATTCAGTAACATACTCAGTAAAAAAAGCAAGTCAACCGACATTCTGGAAGCGGGATTACGCAACCAGTTCAGTCCGTCGGATGCCACAATCGGCAACATTATGGCTTTTGCGAGAGCACATCGTACTGAAAAAACCGAAAACGCCGGCTCGGTTGAGTTGGTGATGAATTAAGGTGCTGAAGGCATCATTCAGATTCAAGCGGAGACTGAGGTTTCCGCTTTTTTTATGTCAAGAATCAGAATCGAAAAACGATACCGAGCTTTAGCAACTCCTTAAACTGCAATCCTTTTGTAGTTCCAATCTGTTTCCCGTCGCTGTCTTTTACAGGAATTTCCTGGTCGTCATCATAAATCATTTCGGTGGTGATGGTGGCGCGGACATTGTAGTTGATGGGGAACACCAAATCGAGGTTCCAATCGACATCGACATTCTGCGGTTTGTGGAAATAATTCGAGAAGAACTCGACTTCGGAATTAACCTCGATATTTTTCCAGAACTTATTCTTATACGCCCATTTAAGATAGAAGCCGGTCTCACTGCGCACATATCGGTCCTCATCGACATTGTAACGTTTGTGACTGATTGTATCGCTCACAACAAAGGTATTTTTCGACGATAGCGGCGAAATAGTAATACTATTGTGGACGTCTGGTTTATACTCCATACCGGCACCAATAGTAAGGGTGGCAGGCGCCATAAACCGCGAGGCGAGCCGCGTCTTGACGTTGCCGCTGTACTCGTAGATGGGGCCGAACTGCGACTTGAACTCGAGTTGCGCGCTGTAGTAAAGTTTTTTGAACGCGCGGTAGCCGTAGCTCGACGTGATGTTTATTTTATCCTCGTTGGTGCGCAGCGACTTCTCGCCCTGACGGATGGTGCCGTACTTAAACGTTCCTTTGTTCTGCCACTGATGCGGGCCGCGCTTGTAGTTGGCATAAAGCTCGAGTGTGGAAATCAGCGTGATGGTGTTCTCGCCGCCTTTCACCCAATTGTGCAAAGCCATCTGCGTGGCGTCGAGACTGATCTTGCCACCGAGCAGCCAGTATTTTGGATTCTCTGGCGGCGTCAGAACAACACGAATCAGCGTGCAACGGTTCTGTTCCAAGATGGAGTTGAAAAGCTGGCGGGTTTTCTCCATATCGTCAACTTCGATTTCCGGTGAGTCGTTGATGAGCAGACGGAACGAGTTGCGATGAATGTCACGGATGAGCATCGGCTGGTCGTTGCCGGCCAGGTCTTTAATGGTGGTGCGGATGACGCGCGGACTGCCATCGAACAGGCGGAACCGCAGCGAATCGCCGTTAAGGTTGACAAGATAAAAGACTGTGGTATCGTTGCGCAGACGGCGTATCTGACTGAAAACAGGCATTTTGCGCACATCGGCCAAGTTTTTGCGGATGGCTTTCACCAAAGTGTCGGTGTAAGGCGTGGTGAGCGACACAAGGCTGTCGTAATTGACGGTTTCGTCCATCATCAGGTCAAGGATGTCGCCGAAGAGCGAATCGGCACTCGAAACATCCATTGTGTCGAGTTGGCGGCGCAAGTGCCACCGCATACGGTTGTCGGTCATCTCGCGCTCGAACCGGTCGTGACGCTGAATCACCGTATCGCAGAAAGCGCGCATCCAAGCCAGCTCAATGGCGGGGCGATTATCGTCGATGAGACGCACAAAATCGGAGAAATTGCGGTGCGCCGTGTCGGCCGGCAGCTCGTAGTTCAGATAGCGGTAGGCGTCGTAGAAAGCGGTGTCGATGATGTTGGCGGGGCGGTTTTCGCGGAAGTAGGCGTTGATGACCTCACGGTCCCAGCTTTCGGGCGCCGCACGCCGCGCTCCGCGCCGCTGAGCCACCGTCAGCAGCGGAAGAAGACACATCAGCAACAATATCAATCGGCGTAATGACATTCCCCAAAATCGCTTTGCGCAAAAATAGTTTTTAAGTTCTAAGTTTTGTAGAGTTTTAAGTTTTAAGTTCTCGGAGTTTTAAGTTATAAGTTTTTGAAGTTTTAAGTTCTAAGTTTTGGGAGTTTTAAGTTGAAGGTTGACATAAAAAAGCCCTGCCGGGAACCTTGGCAGGCTCCGGCAGGGACCGACTATGAAACATTTATATTGAGGTTTGTTTGTTAGTCACGTTTTGTCATCAATTCTCTTTTATATGACTCGATTGTTCCTTTCACATTTTCAAGATAAGTTTCGTTGGTAAAGTTCCGCAACAAGTTATCCTCCTCAAAATCTTCAAGTTTGTCGCGCGAGCCATCGTTGTGATATTTCGAGCTCCATATGAAATCGTTATAAACTGAATAGCGGAAATCCTCAATAAACTTATCGCTCAAACCCATATCGCGCAGCACCTTAGCATCGATAAGGAACGCCCCCTGGTTATAATCGCCATAGAGAATGCCATCGGGGTGCTGCTCAACATTCTCACGGGTGACAGGCATATTGCCGTTGAGCCACATATTGTGGCACAGAATCCATTTTTTCACAAAATTCAGCGCATCGGCACTCAAATACAAATCGTCCTCGTTCAACCGGCCGAATTTTTGCATCAGATAATCGTCGGCAAAAGCGTTGTTTGCAATGTCGGCGGCAAAGTTGTAAAGCAGCTGGTTGCGGCTGAAACGCACAAACTTCTTCGACATTGGTATCGGGCAGTTTGTCAGATAGCTCTCCAACAGAGCGCTGTCTTCGGCATAACGCTTTAAGCGTTGCTCAAAATAAGCCGTGTCGGACATTTGTTGTCGATTCCAATCATCATTAAAGCCACCTTTGTTATATTGATGAACATTCCAAAAAATATCGTTATAGAAAGCGTCCACCTCACGGCAAAAACGCTCGTTGGTGCCCATAATGTGGTGGTGGTTGTAAACCAGAGGGCCAGCCGAGGCTGACTCTCTGTCAAAGAAAAGCATCAGCGTATCGCCAGGCTCGATAATGTAGGTTCTAGGGTCATAGAAAGACGCATTAAAATTGAGGGTGAATTCCGCCAAACCATTTACCTGAACATCAAAAATATGACGCAACCCGTAATGCTCGTCGAAATCAACAGTCTCTGAAAAATAACTCTGTGTCGACATATACAATGGAAATGCGTTTTTTGTGTAAAAAACAAATCCACCCATAGGCTTGCCAACAAATTTAGTCAACGATACGGTGTCATCCGGATTGTAGAAACGATACAGGTCGTGCCGGTTCACTTCAAAACGCCTTGCAAACTGACCAATTCCCCGCGCGGTGTTGCGCTCATAAATCATCACCACGGCATCGCCTTGCGCAGTTGCGTCAAAGTCGGCGGTATCGGGTTGGGTGTTAGGGTAATCGATAAGTTTCTCGAAATCGTTATGGGCGATTTGCGAAAAGCCGTCGGATGTGCCGCTCAACTCGTAAGGCGTGTTGAACTGCCAGTAGCGTTTGCCGTTCACGTTCAGTATTGAATCGCCTTCAAAACTGATTTTCAGCGTAATGGCAGTGCTATCCAAGGCAAGGCCGAGCTTTTTGCCATTGTTTTTGGTGTGCGCCGCGGCGCCTTTGCTGTAGAGGACAATTTCGGTGTCGGAAACCGAGTAATAGCGCCAGAAATTGTTGTTGCAGATGGCAAACTCCTCGAAAAATCCGTACTCCCAGCGGCCGTTGTCGCGGCTCACCCAGCAGCCGTTAAGCTTTTCGGGGATTTGGCTGCCGTAGGGGTTGCACGATGTCATAGCATACAACATCATCAGCAACACAATCATATATAATAAAATGCGTCTCATTTTTTGTTTCGGTTTTTGTAGAGTTCAACAATAGTTTCGATTGGAATTTTGAGCATATCAATCTCGTCGAAGAAATCGGCAAGTTGCTCATTCATAAATGTCTCGCGCCGCATTGCGGTAATTTTTTCAATGGCGCCCTCACTGACAAAATAGCCAATGCCGCGCCGGTTGAAAATCACATCGCCGCTTTGCAGAAAATCGTACGACCTGACCACTGTGTTGGCGTTCACCTCAACAATGGCCGCATATTCCCTAACCGACGGAATACGCTCATTCTCAGGATACTTACCCATCACAATCTCGTTGCAGATGCGGTCAACAATCTGCAAGTATATTGGTTTGCTTTCTTTAAAGTCCATAGCTTTATCGTTTAAGTGTGAGGCGTTTGTATCTGAAATAAGATACTAACAGACAGATGGTTGCCACCACTCCACTCGCCGTCAGCTGCGCAATGCTGATGCGGTACTGTTCGGCGTGGATGTAATCGAAGAACCGGTCTAACCAGTTGTAGGTGTGCTCGGTAGGTGTATGCCCAGCTTGGTCGCCAAACAGCAGGGCCATCAGCGATATGAATATCACAATGCCGGTTATTGTTAGTAGCAGCTTGAGCATCACGTGCTTATGGGCGAGCGTTCCGGCAAGCATCACAATGGCCGAGGCGCAGAGCGTCAGGTTGATAGGAAGGCGGTTGGCGCGCCAGCGGCTGACAAACGGCGTGGTATCAGGAAGCGCTTCGTTAGCGAACGGCATCAGCCAGAACATCAGCAGACTGAACAGAATGGGCGCAAGCCAGAAAACCACAAGGCGCGAGGCGAATTTCTCACCGGTTGACGCCGGCAGCGAAAGTGCCGCAATGCAGCGGCCGCGGGTGGCAAAGTTGGCCGTCATTGAGGTAGGAACCCACAGCGCACAGCCAACCAGCAAAACTGTTCCGATAACACGGGTGATTTCGTCGATTGTGTTGAGCCAAACGGGCGCCAGCAGTCGCGTAACGTCACCATCGGTGTATAAGTAGTTGTGCTTGATAATCAGCAAGGTGTATGCCACAATCAATGTTGCAAGCAGCGCGCAGCCCCAAGTAATGTAGTGCAGTCGGGCCTCGCAAAGGTCGTTTTTCAGCACTTGTCCAAACCTTTTGAAATCGAAATTTTTCATAGCTATTTCTTTTTTATAGGTTTGACAATCATTTGCTTACGCCGATATATAAAGTAGCCGGCTCCAAGATTTATCGCCCCGATAATCAGCAGCGCGACGGCCAGCACAAGGCGAAGACGGCCATAGCCGAAAAAGTCGTGCTGAACAAAGCGGCCAATCGGGTCGAGAAACATCAGACTGACATTTCCGAACAATATCCAACGGAAAAGCGCGAAAACCGAGAACGCTGTAACGCAGAAACCGACAATGAAGCCATATCGGCGGAAGGCCGCACCCCAGAACGCGAACACCGACGAAAACAGTATCACGCACGCACACAGTGCGATAAATCCTCCTTGACTGCTACTGTTCATCTGCATATAATCAACAATCGTATCGGACAAGTGAACTCCAAAATAGAGCGTGAACCAAACCGCCACGGGCAGAAAGCCGCACACTACCACACGCGCCAGATAACGCTCGAAGCTTGAGGCCGGTAATGTGCTGAATGCCAGGAAACTAGTTTTTCGGGCGAGGTTTCGCGATATTTGAGCCGACGACACCCAAACGGCTACCGTAACCGCAAACGTGAGCATCGCCAGGAAAATCATAAAATCTTCAACAGAAGAGCTGTGGCTTTTATAGATTCCTGCAATATCAAACAGAAGCAACCCGACGGTGAGCGCCGTGCCAATAATCAACGGCTTGGTTGACAGCCGCAGTTCGCGCCGCAGGACGAGCCAAAACCGTTTCAGATTAAAAAAATCGTTCATAGCTGTGCCCTCCGTTAAGCGAAAATGTTTGCAACTTTCTCACGTTCAGCAAGAACAGCGTTGAACAGCAGCTCAATGTTGAGTGGCGTTTCCTGCTCGCCGTTGCGCGGCAAAACCACCTGCTCGCCAACCGGGCTCGGCTGCGCGTAGATGGCGTTTCCGGGCCTCTGCCCCATCTTTGCATCGGCAAAAATCAAGCGGTCGGTGATGTCGGCCACCGGGCGGTCGAACGCAATCCGTTTGTCGTTGATGATGGTGATGTGGTCGATAAGGTTCTCAACATCGCGCACCTGGTGGGTTGAGATGATGATGGTGCGCTCGTCGGTCATACACGACGACACCACCTGGCGGAACTGGCTTTTCGATGGGATGTCGAGGCCGTTTGTTGGCTCGTCCATAATGAGCAACCGGGTATTGGCCGCCAGCGCGAAGCACATAAAAGCCTTCTTCTTCTGCCCCATCGAGAGTCGGTTAAGCCGGCAGTTGGTGTCCATACCGAATCCGCTCAGGCAGCGGTCGAGCGTCTCGCGGCTGAAGTTCGGGTAGAACGGAGCGTGAAGCTTGATGTAAGTCTCGAACTTAACATCGGGAAGCTCAAACTCCTCTGACACGAAAAAAAGGTCGGCCAACGCCCTCGGGTTGCGCTCGCGCATATCGAAGCCGTTGAACTCGACCTTGCCATTGTCGGCAAAAAGCAAGCCGCCAATCAAATATAGAAGCGTTGATTTGCCTGCGCCATTCAGGCCCAGAAGGCCGTAAATCTTACCTTCGTCGAAAGTAAGATTCAGGTTTTCAAACACTTTGTGTTTTGAATAACCGAAATCCAAATCGTTTATCAGTATCATAGTGTATTAATGTATTAGTACACTGCAAACATACAACACTTTTTAATATAAACAATAGGTATGGAAGATTTTTTTTGAAGCACACACAAAAAAAATGGCATTTAGCAATATAAATCACTAAATGCCAGCATATAGCACAAACGACTAATGTCAAATAACTGCAATATTATTCGCTATATTTCATCTGCTCCGTTCCAACTCAAACCTGAACGGCTTGTCGAAATTCCGACGCGAGTAGTAAGTCACCGACGGGTGCGACAAATCCATCACCGCAGTCCAGATTGTGCCCCAGAAATTATCGCTCGAAGGTTGTGAAACTGATTTAATAGCCTCAGTAAGTGTCTGTTGCGTCATCACGCCAGTGGCCTGATTATACTGCTCGCACAGCACATTGTAACGATTGTCGAACGGAAGAAGCCCGACATTGCGTTTCTGCTCGCACAAATAGTGATTGGTAACGGCCTGCGTTTCGGTGACAACCATCTGATTGTCAACATATTCAACCACAACGCTACGACCCGATGCGTCGGACATTGCATAGTGGTGCGCCGCGCCAATATCAGAGTGCATATCGATGCTGCTGAGCAGCTCCAGAGCCTCGTCAACCGAGGCGGCGTTGGTGAGCAGGTAACGGAGCGCCATTGTCGTGGTCAGGTCGGGCTTGTCGGTGCGCTGATTGGTCACAGCCGTGTCGCCGGCAATAAGGTCGGCAATGGCAAAACCTTTCTCGTTGACACCGTCCAAAGCCACAAACAGGCACGACAGCGCCATATACTGATTGGCGAACCCCTCGGGCAGCCAGCCATCTCCAAAGCCGAACAGATTGATATTGAAGGTGCTGACCGACTCATAACCTTTATCGGGCACTGTATGCAGAATCATTGCGGTGCCCGAATAAAAATCGAAGTTGCGCCCCATAAGAACGCCGCCATCGGGAGTGCGCGCGGTGAGCGTTGAGCAGCCGTAATCCGATTTCTGCGGATTGGCGGCAGGCAAGCTGTAGTAGCCCTTCGACAGGAAACGGATGATGTGCTCCGACAAATCGTTGGCACTCTCGCAACCACCGTTTTTCAGCACCTCGTCGAACCCATCGTCGCCCTTATACTCCATATAGTACAAGCCCTCGTCGAGTTTCTGGACTGACATTGCACCTTTGACAAGTGAGCCGAAAGTCGCCCAAACGCAGACTACAACGAGAACAAGCAATCCTAAAATTGTTAATGCCGTGATTTTTAATAGTTTCTTCATATCTGTATGATTTTAAATTGTTTGAGTGCGAAATTATACTTATTTTTCAATTTTCAGTCTGATAATCCAACGGTCGGCAAGTTTAACAAAATCCTCAATCTCAAAACCATCGGCTTCGGCTTTTTCGGGCGTTGCCGATATGGTTGTTATCTTATTGTTTATAAACACTGAATCGATTATGATTGTGTCGGCCGGACATTGATTTACATCGATTTGGACAAAACCGTTTCCGCTCTGACGGAAAACACCCGGGAAAACATTCTCGTGAATGCTGATTTTCAGATTGTTTCTGACAACCGAATCGACAATCGCACCGCCCGAATATTGCGGGTCGACGCGCATAAACGGAAGATTGAGAGAGAGTTGCTGCCAAGAATCCATACCGATGAATGCCACCAGAATGATGAGCGTGCCGAGCGATGCCCAAATATATGCGAATACTGACAATATCTTTTTCATAATCAATTAAATAAAAAGGTTAATGATGAGAGCCAATCCGTTTGCCACACTTCCGCCGCAAAGAGTTACCAGAAACGTGTAGGCCGGAAAAATAAAGAGTGTGCGGGCTATTGTGGTGTGCTTGTCGATGGGGGTGCCTTTGATGTGGAACCGCATTGCGCCAGTCGGGCAGGCATCGACGCATTTGCCGCATTTTGAGCAAGTTAGCGTAGGACAACGCTTTTCGATGGCCAGCATTGGGCAGGCTTTTTCACACTTGCCGCAACCGATGCACTTACTTGTGTCGTTTTTCACCTCAAAAATGTTTATCTTGTTGAACAGCGACAGCAGAGCACCCATCGGGCAGAATGTCGCGCACTGGATGCGTTTCTTTGTCAACAGTGGCAGAACCACCACCAGCACGGCAAATGTCAGCGTGAATATTATGTTCTTAATCAATGTGATAGTATCGATAATGCGCTCGTTTTCGGTTACAGCTTTGAACGGGCACAGCCAGCTGCAATAGGTTGGCTCGGCCGCCTCAGCCGACCACAAAGCCATAACAATAAGCATCGCAAACGAGAACCATTTGTAACTGTTGTTCACTTTTTTAATGACGGGCTTTCGCAGAATGCGGCTTGTGCCATCGTCCCAACCTCCGTAAAAGCAACCCCAGCTGCAAAAGCCGCGACCGAGCACAATGCTGAAACACAGCACAATAACAAACATTGCCGATATTGACGCGAACCCTTCGACAAGGCTGCCCGGAAACAAAATTGTTTGCTTGACGGCCGCCGGAATAATCATCATTGTGGTTACAATATGGCAGAAGGGAATTGTGCACGAGAGCTCCTCGGCATTTGAAAACGTCATACTGCCGCGTTCCAGTATCAGATTGTGAATGAATGCGATGCAAAACAGCAAGGCTGACACGATAAACGCCACGGCTCGCCATTTGTCGGTTTTGCCGGTGTAGATTATCAAAAAAAACATTGCACCGAAAAATGCTATGGTTATGAGCCTGGCTATCTGCGTTGCAGCATCGCCGCCCGAAGCGCTGCCAAGCAGCATTAGCATTATCAGCATCATCATTGGCGCAAACAGCAGAATGCTTTTGCCGATGCGGCCGGTTCCCCAATAATTTGATTTCCTGTTCATTTTACTAATATTTATAAGTTTAACAAATTGAAATTCAATAATTTCAGATTAACCATTTATTATTATTCCGATTCCTTTTGCCAGAAATATTATGCTGACAATCAGCGCTGCGGCCCGGCCGGTTTTGGTTACGGCTTCAGTGTTTTTAATCGCGCCAATGAGCGGCATTGGCAGGAAGAAAACCGATGTTCCGATGAAGAACATAACGAAATTGGCAAACACTGCTTTCGTTCCTATCGAACTGGCTATCAGACTGATAATCGGCGGGCATATATTCAGCGACGATAGTGCGCCAGCCGCAAAGGCAAGCAGACTTATGCGCCCGTGGCACGCGCTGTAGATTTTACGCGTGAAACGGTGGCCAAGGCAGAGTTGCTTTGTCTTTCCAACGCTGTAAATCAGCATAATAGCGCTTACCGCTATCAGGCTTACGGCCGTAACGCTAGCCGGAATAGTGGCGGCCGAGTCGATTAGCGATATTACCGCCGATATTCCGCTGTAAATCAGCAATCTGCCAAGCATAAAGCCGCCGAGCAGCCCGTACGACCGACCCACGCTTTTATTTTCGGCCATTATTATCGACAGGATGATGTTGCCGCATTGCGCCACGCACGACGCGCTTGTACTGAGTCCGATGAGTAGTGATTCAACCATTTCAAATCCGTTTGTGCCGGCAAAGCAAACGCAACGTTTTCAGGCGTGCAATAGGCGGGGACAGACTGCCCGTTTTTGGGTACAAATGCCGTATTGGTGGGACGGGCGGCGGATTTTTGGGACGAATTTCAGGACTTGTTTTGGGCGAAATCGGCGATGTTTTCCAGATAGGTGCGGCTGACCGGAATCAAATCGTCGGTGCCCGAAAGTTGCAGTTTGTAGCCGATGGTCGAGTTGCCGTCGAGACGGATAATCTTGCTTTTGTTGACGATGAAAGCCCGGTGGCAGCGGACAAACATAGGGTGCCCGGCCAACTGCTCTTCGGCCGAACTCATTGTGAGCCTGACTTGCAGTTTTTGTGCGGAAGTGACTATGTTACAATAGTTTTTGTCCGACTCAATGTAAAGAAGTTCGCTTGGCGCGATGCTCAGCAAATCGTTTTTGCCGCTTCCGCAGATTCTAATTGGCTCATTGTCAGCCGTTGGCGATGCTTGCACAGATGTTTCTGCTGATTTTTTCTGCCCGAGAATGACACGTAGGCCGATGACGCACGTGGCAATTGCCAATGTCTGCCAACCGGCTGTAAAGATGCCGCGGGGCGTTATCGGAATGTTGTAAAGCACGATGAACGCCACGAAGTTGCCGAGCACAATGACGCCGACAACTGCCAGATTGAAAACGATTTCCTTCTTGATGGTCCAGTTTTCTGCATCAAAAAAATCTTTCGAGACAAGTTTCAGAATGAAGTGTGAGCCGACAACGCCAAGCCACGTAACCAGAGCGAACAGCAACAGTTCGAAATATTTTGCCGTGCCGCTGCCGTCGATGCCAAATGGCTGAAGCAGAACAAGAAGCAGATAGACGGCAATTCCATAGAAGATTCCGACAAACCAAATGTTGCGTTTGTCTTGCTCAATGCGCCGGTTCAAAAACGATTTTTTATCTGTCATAAACGTGTCAGTTGCCCGATTGCGCGACAAAGATAAAACAGACTACCACACAAACCGCCGCTCGGTAGCGTCAAAATGCAAATTGCTGTTTTTGAAAAGATTATCGAGAGAGCCTTTTTCGATTATTTCGGCAACCGAGCCGCTCTGCACGCCATCGGCATTCATTAGCCACAGATTATCAGATAGTTGCACGGCCACATCAATGTCGTGGGTTGAAAGCAGGATTGCCTTTTGCGACTCGGCGGCCAGACGGTGAAGCAGCAGCAGCACCTCAACGCGCGCTGCGGCATCGAGAAAAGCGGTTGGCTCATCGAGAATGATTATTGGCGTTTGCTGTGCCAATGCCTTGGCAATCATCACTTTCTGGCGCTCGCCATCCGACAGTTCCGACACGTGGCAATCGGCTTTTGCGGCAATGCCCACATCGGTCATCGCTCTGATTACAAGTTCTTTATCGGTGGCAGTCAATCGGCCGAAGAAACCCGTGTAAGGCTGGCGACCAAGCGACACAAGTTCAAAAACCGTCAGTCCGCCGGCTGATACTCTGTCGGTTAGCACAAGTGCAATGGTGCGTGAGAGTTCCTGCGCCGTCAGGTTGGCAATGCTGTTGCCGCCAAAGCTGATAGTGCCCGCCAGCGGCCGCTGCAGGTTGGCCAGCGTGCGCAAAAGCGTGGATTTGCCCACACCGTTCGGGCCCAACAGGCTGGTCAACTGGCCTTTGGCAAGAGTCAACGACAAGTTAGCCGCCACAGGGTGCTGTGCGGAATAGCCAATGGTCAGATTTTCAGCGGATAGTAGCATTTTTGATTTTTGAATTATGATTTTTGATTTGAACGCAGATTTACAGATTTACGCTGATTATTTTGTCTCTAACCGATTTTATCAGATTCAACCCGAAGTTATCCTTCGGTGTCGCTTCGCGAGAAATTGACACAAAATTATGTTCTAAAATTTTATCAAAAATTCCGTCCGTCAGGGCGCAACCAAAATCAAATTCTTTCGCGTTCATAAATCGTTTTTTATCAATTCCTTTTGCATTTTCCCGGCTGCCACGGTGTGACAGCCCTACAAAATTTCATTCAAAACTTCGCATTCTTCGTTGGCTGACAATTACATAAATCACTACCGGCGCACCGAAGAACGGCGTGACGGCGTTCAGCGGCAAGACACCTGCGTTGCCGGGCAGCAGGCAGACTAGATTGCACGCCAAAGCCACAACCGCGCCAACGAGCATCGTAACTGGCATCAGCACATTGTGGTTCGACGAGCCGATAACCATCCGCGCCACGTGCGGAACGGCCAGACCAATGAACGAGATTGGTCCGCAAAAGGCTGTAACTATGGCTGATAGCAGTCCCGTCGCCACAAGCAGCAAACTGCGGACGCGACGGATATTGACGCCCAGATTTTCGGCATAGTTGGCGCCTAACAACAAGGCATTCAACGGTTTGATAAGCAAAACGGCCATCAGCAGGCCGGCCGACACGGTGCCCACAAAAACGGGCATCTGCGAAAGCGAAACACCGCTGAAACTGCCCAACCCCCAAATGGTGTAGGAATGGACGCCTTCGGCTGTGGCGAAAAAGTTGAGAATCGAAATGAGCGACGACGCCACGTAGCCAACCATCATTCCGGCAATGAGCAGCATTGCGTTGCTATTGATAACGCTGGAAAGCAGCAAAATAATCACCAAAACCACAAACGCGCCCACCAACGCCCCCGCAATGGTGGCCGTGAGCCCCATCAGGCTGCCGGCAGCCGAAAACGAGCAGCCCGAAGCCAGCGCAACCACCGCCACGCCAAGGCTTGCGCCCGAAGTGATACCCAAAATTGACGGGCCGGCCAGCGGATTGGCAAGCGTAGTTTGAAGCATCAGTCCGGCAGCCGAGAGCGCTGCACCGCAAAACAGCGCCGTAATGCACTGTGGCACACGAGATTGCAAAACTATCACCCGCCACGCCTGATTGCCACCATTACCACCCGAAAGAATGTCGGCAACAGCGCCCAGCGGTATCCGCACCGAACCCAACGCAATGTTGAGCGCGGCGAGAATGACGAGCAGAAGTGATAATATTATGTAGGTGCGAGTGGTTTTCAAATTGTTATGAGCTGTTCGTTATTTTATCTTTCCTAAAAAATAAACCCATCAATAGATGGGTGAACCTCAATATTTTCCACTTGAGGGGAATTCGCCACAAATATACTTTTTTCCACATTGCACTTAACAAAAATCCGGCTGAAAGAACTATTTTGCCTTTCAGCCGGATTATAATATTATTGAAACATTTCTATCGCACAAACCTAATAGGCGCACCGTTCACTTTCGCAATGTAAACACCTTTTTTAAGGTCTGACAAGTCAACCGATGTGGTGTTGTTCTCTGTCTTAACCAAGATACCGCCTGCGTTAAAGATATACACACTTGAAGGCTCATCAGTGTAGAGAACGTTGTTTGATACATAAGTGTTTGATTCCATATCGTTATCGTTTATTGATGTTGTGATTAATCCTTGTCTTTCCTCTTCCGTGAAATAAGCCTTTTGGAAATACACCGTCCCATTTGCGTCTGTTATCGTAATGACAATGTCTTTGAAGTAATAAAAGTCTTTTTTAGAGAGTCTAAAATCAATAACAAATCGTCTTGTTTGAAGTTCGGTATTTGTTTCGGAAGATTCAATATTGTCTTTATCACATAATTTTAAATCATTGTCAAAAGGATAATAATCAAAAGTCCCTCTTTTATTACCTCCTCTAAAACCCCATATATCATGCCATTTATCATTATCCTCTATATAGTATTGACAAACACT